>NZ_CP059732.1:1895000-2242500 GCF_014117325.1 Spirosoma foliorum
AGGCTTACCAATGACACCGTCTTTTCGCATCGTTTCCGCCAAATCCGGGCGGGCAAAAAAAGCCTTCGGTGCGTCGGGCGAGGCCCACTCGCTGATGATACAAACCGTGTTGGGGTCGTCGGCCAGCGTACTGACTTCGGCACTTAGTTCGCCCGCCAGCATTCGTTCGTTATAAAACAGATCGAAGCCTTTTTTCCAGGCGGCATAGTCGGCCACTTTATGACAGACCATCGCTTTGACGAGTTTGGATTGTGTGTTGCGGCTGATCTTCCACTGCCCGTTCTCTTTGACCGCAGTGTTGCTATAAGCCCCCTCCCTCACGATCCGGTCTCCTTTTGCCGACCGCCCCGTTAGCCGATAGGTTCCCGTGAAAATTACGCTGCCATCGAATTGCGGGCTAACATTGGCCAGCGAAACGACGTTGGTCACGTCGGCATCGACAAATCCCTGTGTGTAAAAGTCAATTATTGCAGCCCCTTTTGTGGTGGTGCCGTCCGTAGCCGTCCGCACGGCATCGGCGGTGAACATCGTTTTCAGGGTCGCTGCCTCCTCGCGGTTGAAGGCATCCTGAAACCGCTTCATCAGGTCGCGCATCTCAAGCCCCACCGTGTTCATACTCCACTTGACCTGACTGATTTTCCACTGTCCGCCAACCTTGCCGATCAGCATCTCATAGATGCCCGCTGTGGGGTTGAGCTTCGCGCCGGTTTTCCGCACAAAATCGTAGCCGCTGACGGTCGTGCCGATTTTTACCTTGCCATCGGGCTGTGCCTCGGTGCTGACCACCGTAAAGTCCATATACGACCCGGCCGTTTCGCCGAAATCGCGTACATAGTCGGCTTCAACATCGGCTTTAGAACCGGGCGTTACACTGCCATCGGGGTTTACCCAGCCCACATTGTCAGCAAAAAGGGTCATCAGCGTGGGCCGGTCGCCTTTATTGTAGGCTGTCTGGTAGGTTTTGGTCAAGGCAACAGCTTCGGGGTTGAGGCCCTGAGCGAGGGTGGTGGCTGCGAAGGCCGGGAGGAGCAGCAGCGTCAACAGCCGGGCCATGACGTGATATAGGTTACTGGTTTTCATGGGTTTGTATGGTTATTTGGATTGATTGGGTGAATTTCTGAGCCAGCAATGCTACACAGCCTGCTGTAGCGTTTCCTGCGCCGGCCTGAACGCTACGCCGAGGTCATTGGTCGCCAGGGTGTTGCTGTATACAAGTGCGGCTTCGGCTGCGGGCGGTTGCTGGTTCAGCATGAGCGACAGATCGGAGATGCGGTAACTTTCGCTCGAAAGGAGGTAGTTTTTGCCATGCAAGCCCGACCGGGTAGCTGCCTGAAAAACGGCCTCGGCCACGTCCCGCACATCCACCACCGAAAACGCTACATCATTAGCGTAAAGCATTTCAACAAATGGGTTGGGGGCAATCTTGTGCTTGAACAGATATTGCATACCCATAGACGTTGAATCGGCGCGGGGCGACAAGCTATTGCCCATGACAAAAACGGGTGAAACGGTAGTAATCTCGAAGGGTAAATCCGGGTTTGCCTCGATGAATTTCCTTACGACCTGGTCGGCCAGAAACTTGGCTTGTCCGTAGGGATGGTCCTCCGCACTGAACCAGGGCGTATCGGCTTCGGAAAACACCTGACCGGCGGGATGGTTAGGATGAGGCATCGGAAACGAAGTATTATAGGAAGCCACCGACGCGATGAACACCACACGTTTGAGTCCCTCAGTTCGATTGGCTATGGCCAGAAAATTTTCTGTACCCCGGATGGTGGGGTCCAGCAGGTCACGTTGCGGGTCTTCTACCGCCAGTTGAAAAGGTGTGCCGCCGTGTACCACAATCGCGCAGCCCTGCATAAAGGATTCAAGCGCAGCCACATCGCGTACATCGCAGGTCACCAGCATCAGGTTTTCGGCCCTGTTGAGGGTGTTCAGGTGAGCGTACTTTTCGGCATTTGTCGGGTCAGAAGCCGATACTTTCACGGCATAGCCCTCGTTCAGAAATTTTTGGGTGACGTAGCTGCCAATGAAGCCAGCTCCGCCAAGGATGCCTACCGTTTGCATAACGTTATGGGTGTAAACCACCGAGCCGTTTATAGCCCGGTGATGGGGGTGTGGACAGACTTGGTTAAGGAGGAAGATGTAATTAGGTCGCGGCCGAATACGTCAAATCGGGCAGGACGTGACCAGTTCTCGATTCTATTCCCCAGATGAGGGGTTTCCGTTTGGAACCGCGCGTATAAATTAGCCTGATGCGGTGGTTCGTATAAGCGGTAATCGTAGCCACGCCAGGCCTCTGTAAACCTGTAAGATGGCAGCTGGCAGGATGCACGTGAAGCAAAAACAGCCGGTGAACGAATAGTGGTAAACGGGAACGGCATGGTTAAACATAGTTTAGATGTAGTCAGAAACGGAGCGGCCCAATCAGCCCGGCAAAGCGATTTGGCTGATAACGGATCTAAACTATCGCCAGCGTATTTTCCAACCTAGTGCACCCGGACGAGCGTATTCTTTTACTGTCCGAAAGGGGGTATTTTCTTACCGGATGTGTGAACGGTAATTCCGGTTTCGCCCGGCGGCCTCAAATGGTCTGGATTCGTTTCAGTAGTGCCTCGCGCAGAAGGTGGCTGAGCGGAATCGTTTTACCCCCGATTCCGATATGGCCTTCGCCTACCTCATCGACCTGCGTCAGATTTGCCAGGTAGGAGCGGTGCACCCGCACAAAAAAGTTGGCCGGGAGTTTGTCTTCCATCACCTTCAGGGTCGTTGTCAGCAGGTATTCTTTGTCGGCCGTGTAGAGGTGGCAATAGTTGCGGTCGGCTTCCACATAGAGAATATCGGCGATGAAAATTTTGACGATCTTTTCGCGGTGCCGCACAAAAATCCGGTCACTGAGAACAAAGGGAGCGTCGGGGGTAGGGTTGAAAGAGGTGGGAGGCTCGTCGGCCAGGCGGCTGGTGGCCAGTTCGATAGCCCGTTGTAGCTCAATGGCCCGGATCGGCTTGGAGATGTAGGCGTAGGGATGCGTTTTTTTTGCCCGCGCAAAGGTGGCCTCGTCAGTATTGGCCGTGACGTAAATAATCGGGATATTCCACCGCTGATGGATCGCATGGGCCGTGTCGATACCGTCGAGTGAGCCTTTGAGACTAATATCGAGCAGAATCAGGTCAGGTCGGTTGGTTTCAGCGTGTAGGATGGCTTCTTCGCCCTTAGGTACAATCCCGCTCACCTCATAGCCGAGCTTGCTGAGTTGCAGGGCAATGGTGGCGGCAATAATCATGTCGTCCTCCACGACGAGCAACTTCAACGGGGTGTCCATTCTATTTGTTGATCATTCGTCAACTAATCATTACGCGCGCGTACCGAAGGTTGAATTTGGTAGCGCTGGCCGTGTAATCAGTACTGTAAATTCGCTACGAAGTAAACTCAAATTTTATAGTTATGAAAACCAATAACTTGATTAAGCGAAGCCGTTCGAAAAAGAAGGATTTATGACATTCAGTAAACCTATCATAAAGATTAAGTTTTATAACCTGCGTATGCGACGGATTACATTGGACAAATATTAAAAAATCACTGTCTTACATAAACGCTGGTTTTGGTGACCGATCTAAAACAACTGACGCCTTAGCTAAGTCAATCTAGTAAGGAATAAAATTTAGATAGCTATGTATGTAGGAATAGATGGGTGCCGGGCTGGCTGGCTGGTTGCCAGTATTGACCAAGAAACTAGGCTGCATCATGGCATTATACAAAACTTAGATGAGCTACCAGCTATCCCCCCTAAGCTATGCTTAATCGATATACCGCTTCACTTTGCTGATACTACCTATCGTAGCTGCGAAGTCGCGGCACAAGCGTTGCTGGGGGTAAAAAAGCGAGCTTCTATTTTTTTTACGCCACACTGGGGGGCCGTATACGCAACCACGTACGCGGAAGCAAACCGTCTCAATAGGCTTCACATCGGCAAAGGCGTGTCAAAACAAACCTGGAATATATGCGGAAAAATAAAGGAAGCGAATCGGTTTATGAGGGATCATCCGACCTATCCCTTGCGCGAAGCCCATCCAGAGCTTAGCTTTTACTACCTCAATCAGAGGCAACCCTTGCTGTCGAGAAAATCAACTCTTGAAGGAGCAACAGACAGGCTGGAAATCATTGCCCGGTATGCCGATAGATACCCTCAGGTGATTGCCAACACATTAAAGATGACGAAACGGAAAGATGTTAAACCAGATGATGTCATCGACGCGACGATTCTGGCGATACGAGCCAGCGAGAGTACACTGCAATGTGTGCCAGCAAATAGACCGTTCGGTACGCAGGATGTTATTCTATACTGAACGAGGATAGGCGTTTTTGAACACGAGTGAACGGCCGTTTGCATGGGTATATAGTAAAAAAAGCTGTAGTATTCATTCCTGATTTGTTAGGATCATATTACAAAATCTTATAAAAAGCGTCTATTGAACTAGTAGCCATAGCTTTAAATTTGCTACCCATCAAGAGGTCAATAGCTGGGTTATTTACGGGTGATACGCTCTACCACTCCCTTTAACGCTTTAGCCACACGCATTGTAGTAGCCCTACCTTTTCCCAATCGGTCTTCGTAATTGGCCTATCCATATAGCTCGACGAGCCGCCTTATCTCAAAAGTGCTAGTAATTGACTCAATAGCTCGACGAGCCGCCTTATCTCAAAAGTGCTAGTAATTGACTCATTTGAGATAATGCCTTCCCCAAAACCACCCGACCTTTGACCTATTCAAAAACGAAACACAAATACAAATACATAAGGTCATGAAAACGCTAATCAACCCCCTGCTCATTGCTATCGCCCTGATGATGGCCACTGCCTATACTACGTTCGCTCAAGCTCCTGCCAGCGCTCAACCAAGCCCTGCTTTCCAAAGTGGCATCTATACCAACAAAGCGGGGAAATTGCAGATTGCTCTGGATAAGCAAACGGGTCATTCCCTTCAGATTCGGCTGGCCGATGGCAGTGGACAAATGGTTTTTGTTAAACGGGTGGGTAAACAAGAAACCACCGTTCGCATGCAACTCGATATGAGTGACTTACCTGACGGGGCTTATCAATTGAGCATCACAGACGGCAAGAACATCACTCAGCACACGGTAACGCTGGGCACTCAGAAACCTCAGGATATGAGCCGATTGGTAGCTATCAACGAATAGCCTTCTGCCCGAACTATTCGACATACCCTTCGATAACTATAAGTCCTCCCGAATTTTGAGTAGCTAATCACAAAATTCGGGAGGACTTACATATCGCTCCTAGGTGCTATGAATTTGCTCCTTTAATTGGGTGTTTATTGGAACGGTACTTAACCTGAAGTTTTGTACGTTGGCTAACATAAAGTCCGCAGAATCAAACTCATTTACGAAATAAATCATCCCCGTAAATGAGTTTGATTCTGCGGACTTTGCCACAAAAAAATGGTTCTTTTTGGTGCATTTCTAATTACTTCTGGCCTTTTGCAACAACCACTGAAATTAGGTTGACGCAGGACCCTAAAGCAAAGTCTACAGGCCTATTGACATATATATGTTTAAGGATTCTTAGTTATCATTTAGCCTTAAATAAGTCTGTAGGTGGCTCGTATCAATCTGCCAGTCGGTATGGGTCATCCAAGAGGTGAAGCCCAAGACCTGGTTGATGCGTAGCATACCTATATTGTCTGGCGTATTCCCCGCTCGTACGTACTGTGCCTCACTATTTAGAGTCAAGATCGCCTGTAGATTAGCGGCCTTCATCCAGCGACCTAATGAGTGACCACGATGCTCAGTGCGCACGGACGTAGCCTGCTGAACTAATAAACTCGCTCGTTGGGTATCCCAATACAACTCAGTTAATCCCACGAGTTGTCGGCTTGATTTATGCTCAAGGAAAGTCGTTAAGCGCTGTTTTTCGCTCTTGCTCAATAGATCATCTTCGTCCTGAATTGATTCTGATGTCGCCTGCCAGTCGTGGATAGCACGCTCATCTGTGAGGCCAGTATTAATGATGTTGCGCAGATAGGCGATCTCCGCTAAACGGTCGATAGGATAAGCCCCTTGATGCTGCCACAGGTGGTAATCCAAGTTCTGGCATTCCTGGATCCAGTTGGTCAGTAAAGTGGGCTCCATTTGACTCAAATCGAGTTGAATGAACTGCTGTTGCTTTGTGAGGTGCGCGCCTACGTGGCGTAGCACGGTTTCTCCAACTGGTAACCGGCTGCTAGCATTGGTAACCAGCTGATCACACCCCTTCTGTTGCGCGTAGGCTGCGATTTGAGCCATCAACCGCTTGCCTAAATGACGACGACGGTAAGCAGGAAGCACACTTAGATAAACCGAAGCCCAATGCCTATTCTGGTCCAGTGGCACATCCATTGTGGCGCTTGCCACCACTTGATTTTGATGCCACAGCAAGAAATAACGTTTCTCGAAGTTGCTTTTCTTATAGCGCAACATAGCTAGCTGTGCCAGCTGATTAAGAGGAGGATCTTCTGGAACTCGCTCGGCATGTATGAGTTGATCATGTCGAGCTATAGCGAGTAGGGTGGTCTGGGGTGCTGTGGTCGTATCTACGGACTCAAGGTACATATTTGCGTTTAGCATAGATGAAGCTTCACAGCGTGCTTAGAGAGTGCAGCAAAGATAATAAAGGTTAATAGGTTGCCTAAACTGTTGTATCTTCTGACGTTGTGGTAGCTAAAGTACGAAACAATAGGCTAGTACTCCTGAGCTAATAATATCTTTAAACTCTCCTCAATGAGACGGCTAATCTTTCATTTGTCTACTCTTGGAAACGGGCGTTTTTAGGGACGGTAAAGCTAAATAAGAGTTTATTTCCTGTCTTTCATTTATCGCCTGAGATCATCTTTTTCCGGTGTAACTCTCCCCATTTGCGTAAGGATTCAATTACTTCATGTAGCGTTTGGCTATGAGCAGTTAAGGTGTAAGTCACCTTAGCTGGATAGGTGTCATACAGAGTTCGCTTGACCAACCCGTTCAACTCCAGATCCCGTAATTCTTTGGAGAGCATTCGATCCGTGATCCCGTGAACTTCTTTGGCGATTTCCCCAAACCGCTTCTCTCCGAAAGTAAGGGCCACGATTATAGGCAACTTCCACTTCCCATTTAATACATCTAGGGCATCTCGGATTGGGCGCAACGTACGGCCACATTCCTCAGGTAGTAAGTTGGTTGACTCCATAGACTATCGATTTGTACTATGCTGGTTGCTTTTCTTTTTGAGATTGTCGCTATACTAGAGTATAGTACTATACTCTAGTATACTACTTACTAAAGTATAGCAAATGTAGTAAATTTGCAAAAGAAAAGGGAACGCAATCATTGACCTTTTATTAACCAGGTAGTGGTATGAGCATTCAACGAAATCTTGCAAAAACATATACACCCCAGATCCAGCAGGGATTTTTGGGAGCGGGTCACCTGGCCAGCCCCCTTATTCAGGTTGACTTTTCGGAGAGCGATCCGTTTATCGTCTTGATGGATGATCGGCTCGAAAAACGGGATGAACAGCCAGCCGGTGGCCCACACCCCCACGCCGGTTTTGAAACAGTTTCCTTATTGCTGGAAGGCGAAATGGGCGACGAGGCTTACCGCATGAGTGGGGGCGATTTACAACTAATGACGGCCGGGAGTGGCGTGATTCATACCGAAACTATCGAGCGGGAAGCGACTATGCGACTCTTACAATTATGGTTGACGCTGCCTAAGAAAGACCGCTGGGCAACACCACGGGTGCAGGATATGCCCTTAAACCATGTGCCCAAAGTCACCGATGGGTCTATAGACATCAAAGTCTACAGCGGCTCTTTGGCGGGTGTAACGTCGCCTGTTCAGAATTATACGCCCCTGATTCTGGCTGATATCCGGTTGGCACCTCATACATCTACCGTACAATACATCCCTGCACATTACACCGCCTTTTTGTATGCGCTTGACGGGAGTGTGGAAGTTGGCGACGCAAAGAAACCGTTAACGCATGATCAGGTGGGCTGGCTTGACCGATTCGCGGATGATGACGTCCTGAGCGAACTTAGATTAACCGCTGGTGAAACGGGCAGTCGCATCATTCTTTATGCTGGCGAACGGCAGGGGGATGAAATTGTATCCCATGGGCCCTTCATTGGCGATACGCAGGAGGACATTCGTCGACTTTATCAGGACTTTAGACAGGGTAAGCTGAACCATATTGCAACCATTCCGAAAGGGCAACGGATTCTATACTAATCAGCTATGTACTAATTAGAAAGCCTAGTTCACAGGGGTTATCACTAGTGTTACTTAAAGAGTAGTCTGGCGGCTTTTTGTATTTTTGATGCTGTAACTCATCTTCCATGACTAAGCATCGACTGACTCTAACGGCCACCGAACGTACAGAATTACTGGCTAAAGTCCAAAAAGGCAAAACAGCCGCTAAACTCATCCAAAAAGCACAGGTGCTTTTGGCCAGTGACGAGGCTGTCGAACGCCAGAGCCAAACTACGATTGCCGCCACCTATCATCTCTCCACACGCAGTGTTGAGCGGATTCGCAAAGAATTTTGTGAGCAGGGCATGGCGGTCTTTGATCCAAAGCCCCGCCAGCCCCGTTCCGACAAAAAGCTGACGGGGGAAGTGGAAGCTCACTTGATTGCCATTGCCTGTAGCGAACCACCAGTCGGTGAAAGCCGCTGGAAATTACAGGCTATTGCGGATCGACTGGTCGAACTCCAAGTAGTTGAAACGCTTTCTCACACGAGTGTGGCAACGGTGTTAAAAAAAACCAACTTAAGCCCTGGCGGGTCAAGGGATGGGTGATTCCGCCCAAGCAAAGTGCCGATTTTGTGTACTATATGGAACAGGTTTTAGCTGTTTATGAGCGACCTTATGATGAGCGGTTTCCCGTTGTTTGTGTGGACGAATCACCCAAACAACTAATCGAAATCAAGCAATATCGTTCCGCCGACGGCACACGCATCCAAGATTCCGAATACATCCGGCGGGGCGTAGGCGAGATTTATATGGCCTTTGAACCCTTGGCAGGGCAACGGTTTGTCGAAGTCAAAGACGATCACAAGGCCATTACGTGGGTGGGTGTGCTAGCCAATTTATTGGACGGCCCTTATACAGACTGTGTAAAAATGACGGTGGTTGGAGATAATCTGAGTGCCCATAAACCCAGTGCATTTTATACAGTTTTTGGGGCCGAGAAAGCCAAAGCGTATCTGGATCGATTGGAGTTTGTCTATACCCCCAAGCATGGCAGTTGGCTTGACATGGCTGAGATTGAGTTGTCCATCTTACAGCGTGATTGCCTGAATCGGCACATTGCGACCAAAGAGTTGCTGGTAGCAGAAATTACCGCCTGGCAAGCAAACAGAAATGCCAAACAAGCGAAGGCGAACTGGCAGTTTACCACCAAAGATGCCCGAGTAAAATTACATAAGCTATACCCGACAGTTTAATCTTTAGACAACACTAGAAATGATTGTTTCTGATTTGTAACCCCTATTTTTTTAATTCTCAAAATACCCTGGTATTGGGTTCACCCTGAACCTAGCTGGGTTTGGTCGTCTTCTCGAAGAGTCCCTAATTGAACGATACCCAAATTCACTGCGTAAATCGCATGCCATACACCTATATTAGAGCCAACTTCTGGTTGGAATACGGCCTTCAAAGACGATAAAATCGAGACAGGTGTTGACCATGACAAAAGGCAAGGAATAGCAATAGAACCGATAAGAGAGGCTTTTTCTAGGGATGAATGACGTAATTGAGATAAACTAGTACTTTACCAAACTAGATTCTATCGGATTCTATTGCGGACATTCTACTAATAATTAATAGCTAAACCATCAATTAGAATAAACCGCGCGGGCGAACCCGAGAATCGCTAGAATCTAAATTGGAACAGTACTAGTAGTCGACTAGCCGAATTAGACAGCTAGTAAAAAATCAATGTCCCGCCAAACGCTCCTATGAGACCATGGAGCCTGTAAGAATCTGCTGTTCAAAAGGGGAGTATACTAGCTGCATTAGTGCCAAGTACGCATCAGCAGGCTGCTTGTTTCTTTGAATGTCCAGACTAAGAGGCTAACCAAGTTATCGCAGGTCACGGATACTATAAACAGGAGGCATGGCCGGGATAAGGCGCGGTTAGCCAGTACACAGTATGAGCCAAGCTGGCATCACAAACTGCAGTTCATGTCCCTTGCTATACGACTCGGAGGAAAGATATTCTCTAAGTGAAGGAAGTAACACGTACTGCCGAATGGCATCTATTCAGAAAGACAAAAAACGAGACTCCCAAGCCCTTAAGCTGATTAAGAAAGCTGCTCAATTTTTTTGGTAGCTTATTTAGGTGAGTCAGCCTGTTGGTCACACAATATGGCCCCAGACTGCAGAATACAAGTCTCCGTAGTGGCAGACGTGCCGGAGAGGGAGTTGGCGGGGGGCCAGTTCATTGTATTTAGCCTGAAATTGAGCCGCACTCATATCGAAAAAATGATACCACTCCCCCGCCAACTGCTCATAGATGGCGGCATAATAGAAACGATCATCGGCCTCGTATCCACAGAAACGAGTGATTTGGTAGCCTTTGGGAACTAATTCATTAAACTTGGCCTTCGCCTGGTCATGATTCATGTTGACGAACTGGGTAAAAGCACCATGCGGTCGTTTAGTCCAGGTAGCAGCCAGCCGAATGCCAGCGCCACTAAGGTCTTCCGAATAGGCGCACAGATCATGCAGCACATAGCCCCCATCGGCCATCACCTGGTTCTTACTAGTAAAGTCAGACACCGACAGTACCTCTGACTCGGCGGGCCCGTTGACCGGCTTCCAAATGCAGGTAAACAAAAGGGGAACGGGGCTGGAGGTAACGTCCACTGGAATGAGATCTAGGAAATACTTAGTTTTGGGTATGACTCCTCCGCCCACGGTGCTGATCTGGTGGGGCCATAGCCCTTTCGGGTAAAATGCATTGAACCGTTGCTGGAATTGATCGCGGGTCATATACATATAAACGGGGCGCTCACTGCCCTTCTGGAAGGAACCTGCAACAGTATTGCCGGCCCACAGGGTCTCAGGCCAGTAGTGTTTGGCTGTCCAGTAAGCAAAACAGGTGGCAAAATTCTCAGGCTGAACACCAAAAAAATCAGCTGGACAGGGCGCATTGGAAGTTGTCATGGGCTAAAAATAGTGCTATCTCCCTTCCAAAAACAGGTTAAATTGAGTAAATGGTCATAGGTTTAACAAGTTCATAATCTGCCTTCAGCAGACTTTTAGCTGCAGATGCTACTAATTGGATCGGCCAAATATTCAATGTCTTGCAAAACTCTTCCACCTGAGAGGAAACGCCGTCTCTTGCTTAAGCAGAAATAGGCCAACAAGGGAGAGCAGCAAGCACCAACACCCGACCTGCCTGACTACCAGCAATCTACCGTTACTGGTAGTCAGGCAGGTCAATGCCTTTGTTTTCTTCTTCAGCAGGGTCAGAACTAAACAGACCAACCATCTTCTGAACCGGTTTGCTGGCCATAATCCCTGCCACCCTATTAAGCACCGACACGCCGAATTTCGTTTCCGGGTATACCAGTCTGGGGGTGCCTGGCGGCAGTTTCTGCACCTCCTCTACGTAAGGGCGCATCAGCTTTTCATAGGCCGCAAAGGCGTCCTCGTGCCGCTTGTGCCGTGACAGTTCACCGGCAAGAACGTAAGCTCCCACGAGGGCCAGGGTCGTGCCTTTTCCACTGATGGGCGTGGGGCAATACGCTGCGTCACCAATCATCGCCACTCGCCCGGTTGACCAGCGCGGAGCTTTAATCTGCCCGACTTCGTCAAAATACAGGTCATCCGTTCCGTCGATGGCCTGACGGATGCGGTCGGCTTCCCAACCCGCACCGGCCAGTTTGGTCTTCAATACGCTTTTCTGCTCTTCGGTCGGGCGTTTCTCGTGGGTTGCACGGTTGTCTTCCAGAAAAGCCACCGACGCCCGGATAGTACCCTTATTGTCGGGGCGGAGCATAAGCACTCGGCGGTCGACGGCGGTGTACCAGCGCCACCAGTCGTTGTCATTTTCCTGCCTGGGGATGGTCATGTAGGCGATGTAGAGGCCCAGCGATTTGAACTGGGGTTCGTCGCCAAACATAAGCTTTCGGGTCTTCGACCGAACCCCATCGGCTGCAATGACCAGCTGAAACGTTTCGGTTTTGCCGCTGGCGAACATTACGGATACTTCGTCGGGGTGCTGCTCCAGGGCGGTTATCGAATCGCCGAAGCGGTAATCGACGTGCTTTTTCGAGCAATCATACAGAATTCTAACCAAGTCGCCCCGCAGAATTTCTAGTTCACGGGTTCCGGTGAGTGATGCCTCTTTGGGGAACTCACCGGCCACCTCACCATCCTGCCCAATAATCTGCAAACCGACTTCAGTAGTATTTTGGGCCAGTATAGCAGCCTCGATGCCCATTTTTTGGACTATCTTCCGGGCCGGCCCATTGACGTCGATGTTCTGCCCACCCAAGCGCAGGGCCGGTGCCCGTTCGACAACGGTAACGAGAAAACCATATTGAGTCAACCAGAACGCCAGCGTAGGGCCAGCGATGCTGGCGCCAACAACAAGAATTCTTTTTTCTTTATTTATAGGCATAGTCGTGCACAAAGTTGATCAACTCTGCCTACTCAACTGGAAAACGGCTTATAAGTTGGTGAAATCTTGTTTTAATCTCAACCGCGATCGGTTCGTCTAAAAGAGCAAAGTAAAATTCTATCACAAAATGCTCTTCATAAACCACTAGATTTTAGATTCAACTCCCTGGTTTGCTACCCGCCCAAGATTTTACTGCGTATATTGGCCCACCATGGAAAACCAAAGCCCGATCCTTCGCTATCTGTCCACGGCTTACCGAGAGCAGACGCCCGTTATGGCCAACGCCAATGCGTGTGTGAGCCGCCTAACCATTATCACCGAAGAGCCCCTGCTGTTCGAGATCGATCTAACCATCGGCGCTGACCAGATGCGCACGTACGCCATCCAGAAGCTGTCGACCGACTCAGTCGACAATCCCCTCTATCAGGTCGCACCGGTGCATCAGGGCGCTACGGGGTCTTTCTCTAAACTATCCGAGTCGGACTTGTACTACATGTTTACCGGTAAATCGTTGACCGACCAAGAATAACAGGTTACCTTCGACAAGTCGTGCCTTAGCCTGGCTCTCAACCCGCAATGAGCTGTTATACGATTGTTCCCCAGAAGCTGGCGGAACGCTGAGGGCGAAAAGTGAGCTAGGGCAGGCCCCAAGTTTGTAATTTCTCTATTTAGTTACTGGGCCGCTTCAAAGTCAGGCAGATACGGGGCCGTTTGGTCCTTTATTGCCATGTATATGAAAAAGCAACCAACTCGTCATGGGCTCAACAGTTCCTCTCCTAATCTTACATAAGGCTCCTTTTAACTCTGTTTTTAGACTTTGGCTTAAACTTTCTCATTAAACAACCAGTCACCTAGATGATGCTAAGCTACTATAGGTATGAATGGAAAAAATATGCTCATTATTGGAGCCAGTTCGGGAATCGGTTACGCTCTTGCCAAACAACTCCAAACCCAGGGAGTAACTTTATTTACAGCGGGACGACAGCCACCTCAGGGAATTACCTCGACGCATATGAGTTGGGACGTCACCCAGGTACCTGCAACCGACGCGCTCAATCAACTTCCCAGTGTGCTGCATGGACTAGTATATTGTCCAGGCACCATCAATCTGAAACCATTCCATCGACTCACCATTGATGACTATCGTCGGGATCTAAACATCAATGTATTAGGCGCTGTGGCTGCTGTTCATACAGCCTATCTGGCGCTGAAACAGGCTAAAGGCAGCAGCATCGTGTTGTTCAGTACGGTGGCTGCTAAACTAGGAATGGGGCTGCATTCGTCTGTCTCCATCGCTAAGTCAGCGGTAGAAGGGATGACTAAATCACTGGCAGCCGAGTTTGCTCCTGTTTCTATTCGGGTCAACGCAGTAGCCCCCTCCCTTACCGATACCCCATTGGCGCAGACGCTGCTGAGCAACGGCGAAAAACGGGAGGCTGCCAACAAACGGCACCCGCTGGGCCGCTTCGGTACTCCCGACGACATTGCCAGTATGGCGGCTTATCTGCTCTCCGACCAGGCAAGCTGGATTACGGGGCAAATAATCGGGGTTGATGGGGGGATGGGAAGCTTGAAATAAAGGCAGAACGCTCTGACGCACTGGTATATTGAGATTAACTACAAGAGTTGGGCTCACTAAAATGAGCCCTAACAATCAAGTATCCAACGCATTGACTAATTATGAAAACAAACCGACTCATTCCCCTTTTAACAGAAACCGATCTAGACCGTATTGTTGAAATGGCTTGGGAAGACCGAACTCCATTTGAGGCTATCCAATCTCAATTTGGCTTATCGGAGCAAATGGTTATTGAACTGATGCGTACCCAGTTAAAGCCCTCTTCGTGGCGAAGGTGGCGCTCACGGGTACAGGGTCGACAAACCAAGCACGCCACTTTATCTGCGGTCGATGATGCACGCTTTAAATCAAACCAGCAGCGAATAATAACCCATAACAAGCTCGCAAAACGATAAGAAGTTGGTTAATATAATCGCGTTTTAACATGAATAAAAGGAGCGCGAGTCTTATTTCCCAGTACTTTTTGCTGTCAAATGAAAGCCCCACACGAATCGCTTTCAGGTGGGGCAGATGACTAGTCGGTATCCAACTCTTTAGGTATCTCAAGAGTAATGTTACTTCGCTCAAAATGATTTTTTGCCCGCTTGAGGCTCAAAAATAACTCATCCTCCAGCTTACTCAACCCATTGTAAAGGGTATAGACGTGCTTGCTTTTACCCTTTACTTTCGTACTACAAATGGCTTTAATCCGGTCTTTGGCTAGCGTCTGGTTGGCAGTGCAATAAAAGACCACATCACCGACAAACATCTCAAACATGTAGCGTAAAACAACAGGGGAATTTCGGCTGCTGTTCTATAAAAAAAACAATACAGCTCTAGGATTAATTCACTTACTAAGAGTAGATAAATGGCCTTTGTTAATTCTGTCTATTGTATTTTTTATAGAAATAGACTCATGCAGAAGAGAGGAGAATCGACCTCCTTTTTGGCTGGAGTCGAGGGACACTTATATTGCGTATGCTATTGCTTAGGTTGTACAGCTATAAAAATAACACCAGCTTGGTATGCTAAAAGCCAAAATCTCAAAATACTGGAGTTGCTACATTTGACTGGACATTAAGTTAAGCATCATCTAACTTAGTGAACAATGAAAACCAGGAGACAGTATGACCGCACGGGCGGCCCCGGAAGAATTCAAAAAGATGGCGGTGGAGCTATCAGTGGCAAAAGGATCGCTAAAAGCGACTGTTGAAGAGTTGGGAATAACCCCACAAATTCTGACCCGGTGGCGGAGTGAACGAATAGTTGCTCAAGGCTCCCCAGCCGTCAGCCGAACTCAGATAAGCCAGGAACAACAAGAAATAGCGCGGCTGAAAAAGGAACTCAAACAGGCTGAATTAGATCGAACCGCCGAAGCGACGCGACATTTTAAAATCAGTAAGCTGCATTAGAGTTGAAGCGAAAAGCCCAGAAGGCTACACTAGTACTATTGGAAGGAATCTCCCAGCCTTCAGCCAGGCAGTTATCAACGGCTCCAGCCGGGAACTGATTGGGATGGATTGCATGCTCTGGTGTACCACCACCTCATTTCACATTGAACCCGATCAAGTTTTTATTGGCCTCCAACGCAGACAGATACGTAGCAGTATACATCGGACTATGATGCCCTAAGTCATGTCATCTTCGCAGTTGTAGATCAGTTTCATCGTGAAATTGAATCTATGCCATCTTACACGAAGTTTAAAAAGTTTCGTGTACGAATTTTCAGGACCAACTCATTGCCATCAATTTGCCCTCAGAGGTCAACTTTATCCAAAGTAATTTGGCAGAATTCAACTTATTGAATGGAACAGTCTCCTGTCAAACACGCTTACTGTGTAACTTCAAAATATAACTTCGTGAAGTTTTTTTTAAATATTTTTTACTTCTGACTAAGGGTAAATTCGTAAAACTATGTCATCCTAGTAAATACTCCCTTTAGCCAATGCGCTCAATAGAAAATCAATCTATTTCAGAGACTTCTTTCAACAAAGGGAGTTTTCTCAGACATGATGATAGACAATCAGTAGTTGTAGACAACGAACATCTGGTCAGATTAGCCTTTGCGGAGTCGACAAACAAAGGTTTTGAAGCCCTCTTTCGTAGCTATTATCAGGCTCTTTATAGCCATGCGATTCGCTTTGTCTATACAAAGGAGAAGGCTGAGGATATTGTCTGCGAGGTCTTTCATGATTTCTGGAAGAGCAACAGTTTTAATTCCATCGAAGGAACCTACCGTTCTTATTTATATGCGGCCGTTCGTAACCGAGCCTACACCTATATCCGATACGAACTCAAAGAGGAACGGAGTATGACTTCCTCTGAATTTTCAGAGCATATGCCCGGCTCTGAAAGCCCGCAGCAACTTATTGAGTATGATGAGCTATTTCAACGAATCGAGCAAAGTATTCATAACCTGCCTCCTCAATGTCAGCGCGTTTTTCTACTGAGTCGGTTTGAAGGAAAGAAGAACCAAGAAATCGCTACAGAACTCGGTCTGGCTCTGAAGACGGTAGAGGCTCATATGGCCCGTGCATTAAGCGATCTACGAAAGGCTGTTCTCGTGATAGGTCTTCTTTTTCTGGTTAGTTAACTAAGGGTAAAACACACCTTCACTGTCAACCTTATAAATGATTGCTTATCGTATGGAAGATATTATCATAAAAAATCTATTATTTGACTATTTCTCCGGTCATTCTACACCGCTTCAAAAGAAAGTAATTGAGGCCTGGTTACAGGATAAGGCTAATCAGGAGTACTATTATCAATGGCTGCATGAATGGGAGTTAACCCATTTACAGGCACCCACTTCCTGGCAGGATGCCTTCGCTCGAACAAAGGAACTGGTGAATCAGGAAACGCCCGAAAGTCAGCCGTTTTTATCGGTATCTACCAATAACAGTTGGTGGTCGAGTTATACGTATAAACTGGTGGCTTCTATTGCACTGATTACGCTACTCGGGGCCACCATTTTTGGCCTGAAGGACAGTATTGTTTATAAGACAATTCAGGTTGGGTACGGACAAACACAGCAGGTTAAGTTAACTGATGGATCGCTGGTTACGTTGAATGCGAATTCCTCGATCCGGTTTCCGCGTTTTGGTTTCGGCGATGGAACACGTACTGTTGAACTAACCGGCGAAGCTGACTTTCAGGTGCAGCATTCTCCTCTGCATCAGCGCTTTGTGGTTGTTACGCCTAAAGGCTTACAGGTGACCGTATTAGGCACCCAATTTACGGTTTTTGCCCGCCAGCGACGATCGCAGATTACCCTTCGTACAGGCAAAGTTGCCTTGCAAATGAGCCAGACACCCAAAGCGCCATCTATAATTATGAAACCTGGTGATCTGGTAACTATGGATAACGCAGGCAAATTAACCCGGGCCCATACGGCTAATCCGGAAGTCCAGTCGGCCTGGAAACACCAGCGGTTTACGTTAGAAAGAACCTCCCTAAACGAGATTGCCTCTATACTACAGGAAAATTACGGATTTCAGGTCGAGATAAAAGATCCTGAACTGGCCAATCGGACGGCCACAGGCTCTTTTCGCGCTAGTAACGCCGATGAGGTTCTTGAAATGATCACAGAACTATTCGATATAAACTTGACACGCCAGGATAATAAAATTGTTTTCAAAGACTAATTCATACCCTCTAAATCCCGTTAAACCATGAGATACTTTTTACGGGTAACTCGTAAAGTATTATTGAACAGTATATTGCTGTTTGTGTGCTATCAGGCACCTGCCCAATTATTAGCCAGCACAAGAATTGCGGCAGTGAGTACACAAACTGTACCCACGACAACGAATCTTTCCCTGCGCGACGTCCTGATTCAATTTAAAGCCCGTTATCATGTCGATATTTTATTCGAAGATCGGTTGGTCAATCAATCCGTGAATTCATCTATCATTGAAACAACGGCAACGCTGGAAGAGAATTTGACGAAAATCCTTTATCCGCACGACCTTCGCTTTAAAAAAATACGGGAAGGTGTCTACGTAATTGTGAAAAGCCGAAAGAATCAAAACGCGATTAATCAGGCTTCCCCAGGTGGCTCCGAAGGTATCGAGACCCTACCAACCACTCCACTAAATCGGACTTCTTTACAAGCCTACAATTCGCCTGAAATGCATGTGCCTGCACCAGCCGATATGCCGGTTCAGGGAAAAGTAATCGATGAAAAGGGCGAAGGGTTGCCCGGTGTAAGCATTGTGGTAAAAGGTACTCAGAAAGGAACAACCACCGATGCGGAGGGGATTTATAAACTGGATGTGCCTAGCTCAGCAGCTATCCTGATCTTTAGCTTTGTGGGGTATCTGCCTCAGGAAGTGACTGTTGGCAATCGAACCGTTGTGGACGTAACACTTAAAACAGATAATAAAACACTCGATGAGATTGTTGTTGTCGGATACGGAACTGTCAAGAAAAAGGATTTGACGGGGTCGGTGGGTGTTATAAGCAGCAAGGAAGTAAAAGATTTAGGCGTAACCCGTATTGAACAGGGGTTGGCCGGTCGGGTGGCGGGTGTTCAGGTGAAAGCCGTTTCGGGTGAACCTGGTGCTGCCCCACAAATTCGGGTTCGTGGTATCGGTAGTATTTCGGCAGGCGCTGGCCCGTTGTATGTTGTCGATGGCTTTCCAACCGATAACATACAGACCTTGAACCCAAATGATATAGAAACGCTGGACATTTTGAAAGATGCCTCCGCAACGGCTATCTATGGTTCGCGTGGCTCGAATGGGGTCGTTATTATCAATACCAAACGCGGTAAGTCGGGTAAAGCCAACATTACCCTGGACACATATTACGGCTGGCAGAAAGTATCCAAAGTGCCTATCATGAAGAATTCGCTCCAACAGGCTCAGTTCTACTATGATGGCATGCGGAATAAAAATCTGGATGCAGGTAAAGACGTGACCGGACCGCCAACAGCCTGGTTCACACCCGTTCCCGCTATTATCATGGATGTTATTGAAGGCCGGAACACGACCGATGAAAACTCACTGGATAAAGTATTGATTACCGCACCTCAGCGTCAGATTCAATTAGCAGCCACGGGAGGTTCCGAAAACATACGCTATGCCGTAAGTGGTGAGTATTTCAATCAGGATGGGATTATCATCAACAGTGGTTTCAAACGGTATTCGTTACGAACCAATATTGATGCCCAGCTTTCGAAACGACTAACGCTCAAACTGAATTTCAATCCGTCGTATACAGATCAGCGTTCGCTCCCTTCAACTGGTGTCAGTGGTGGTACGGCCAGTACGCTCGGTATCGTTGCGTCTACATTGCAGATTCATAATTTTCGGCCTTTATTAGATGCTAATGGCAACTACTTCAACTACGCGGGTTTAGCTGACATGGCTGACATTTATAATCCACTGGCCGTGGCGCAGGAAACCATTACTTCTCAGAAGGGCCTTCGTTTGCTGGGGAACATCAACCTCGACTATCAAATCATGGATGGTTTGAAATTCAACGTGTTGATAGGAGGAAGCCTTATAAGTGGAAAGGGCATGTATTTCAGACCGCAACGTATTTATTTTGCCAATGAACTGGCATTAGGTACTGACAATGCATCGCTGATTACTAACTGGCTCACCGAGTACACGCTGAATTACACCAAAAGCTTTAATAAACATTCTATTTCTGCCTTGGCGGGTTACACTGTTCAGAAAGAACGGGGCGAGTCCAACCTGTTGAGCAGCAATAAGTTTCCTAATAATTTAGTACCTACTTTGAGTGCAGTTGGTGGCCTGATCACGAATGGTACGTCAAGCATTTATGAGTGGTCGTTGCTGTCGTATCTGGCACGGGTTAATTACAATTACAATAGTAAATACTACGTAACTACCTCCATTCGTACCGATGGATCGTCTCGCTTTGGAACCGAAAATAAATATGGCATATTTCCTTCAGTAGCCCTGGCCTGGCGTATTTCGGACGAAGATTTCCTGAAAAATATACGTGCCCTCAACGAACTGAAACTTCGGACCAGCTACGGGGAGACCGGCAATAATAACATAGGCAATTACGACCAGTACGGAACCATTACCTATGAAAATTACGGTCTGGGTAATTCGGTTGCGACAGCTATTGCACCCGGACGCATCGGCAATCCGTCCTTAACCTGGGAGAAACAAACGTCCATAAACTTTGGGGTCGATGCCAGCTTCTTTAACAACAGAATCAGCGCGTCTATCGACCATTTCCAATCCAAGAATACGGATCTGTTGCTGAACGTAAATATTCCCAACAATACCGGTTTCAGTACGGCTTTACAGAACATTGGTGAAGTACGAAATACAGGTTGGGAATTTGTGCTAAGCACTGTAAATGTTGACCGGCAAATTAAATGGTCAACGGATTTCAACCTGTCGACCTATCGGAACAAAGTAGTGAGATTGGGGCCGCAGGGAGACCCTATTTATTCGGGCAACAACGTCACCCAGATTGGCCAGCCTATCGGGATGTTTTACGGCTGGTTGACCGATGGCATTTTCAAAACCCAGGCAGAGCTGGACAAGGGTCCGTTTTATAACCCAACCGGCAGTGATCGCTCTCACGTGGGCGACATTCGATTCGTGGATATCAACGGCGATGGCGTTATTACGAATGCGGATAAAACGATCATGGGTTCGCCCTATCCTGATTTTTATTATGGTGTAACGAACCGTGTCAGCTATAAAAATATAAGCCTGAGCTTTACGCTTCAGGGATCGCAGGGAAGCCAGGTTTACAATACATCGCGAGGAGGAGGCAATAGCGGCCGCGCCCGTGTAAGAGGCTATGCGTTCAGCAATAACTACTGGAAATCGGAGCAGGATCCCGGTGATGGAAAAACTCCCCGGCCCAACGATACACCTACGGGTGGCGTTCGGTTGCCTAGCCAGCTATTCCTGGATACAGGAAGCTACCTCAGAGTCAACAACATATCCCTAGCGTACGTGTTGCCCGGAACCATTGTGCGGAAACTTGGGCTCAACTCGCTTCGGATTTATGCAAATGCATCGAACCCATTTATTTTCACGAAAAACACAGCGTTTAACCCGGATGTCAGTACAACTGACAATCCGTTGACGCCCGGCGTAGAGGCTAACGATTATCCATTGCCCAAGAGCTTACTCATTGGTTTAAATGTGGGATTTTAAACGAAGGCATTCCGTAAAAACTACGAACATGAAAAAAATAGCCTGCCTTATCCTCTTCGTCTCCATGCTTACCATGTCATGCCAGAAGAGCTTTATTGAATTAAATCCGGTATCTACCGTAAGTGTTGAAGCTGTTTATAAAACGGATAAAGATTTTCAGGATGCGGTAGTTGGTGTATATAGTATGCTGCGTAACCAGTACCAGGATTTCTGGATATTCGGCGATCTGCGGGCCGATGATTCGTGGCACGCACTTGGGAATGACGCCTTTTTGATTTCGGTGGATAAATTCAATATGAATAGTGATGCCGCGTTAATGATCTCCACCTGGCGGAATTATTACAGTGCCATTAACCGTGCGAATCTTATTTTGTCGAAAATAGAAGCCGCCGATGCTGCCGTTGTTACGAATAAAGATCGTCATGTAGGTGAAGCCAAGTTTTTGCGGGCTTTGGCGTATTTCGATCTGGTGCGTATCTATGGTGATGTTCCCTTAAACCTCAAGCCGACAACTATTGAGGAAGGCTACACCAAAGTGCGGGAAAAGGTAGATAAGATTTATGATGAAGTCATTATCAAGGATTTACTGGAAGCCGAAGCAAAATTACCAGCAAAATATACAGGTGTAGATGTAGGCCGAGCCACGAAAGGAGCCGCTAAAGCGATTTTAGGTCGGGTATACATGACTCGGAAGGATTTTGTAAAAGCAGAAGCCAAGTTTCAGGAAGTGACGACCCTGGGCTATTCACTGCTTCCCAATTACAAAGACCTGTTCGATTATACCAAAGATGAACACCACAGTGAGTATATCTTCGATATTGAGTATCAGGATGGTAACCTCGGGGCGGGCAGTGGTTTCTCCAATAAGTTTTTGCCAAAATCAGCCAACTCTCTAGCGGAAACTTTCTACGGGATTAAAGGGGGAGCTGGTGAGCAAAATACGCCAACGCTCGCTTTGTTCGACTCGTTTGACCCAAGCGATCCAAGACGGGACGTCACGGTGGCTAAGGGTTATACGGATAACAACGGCGTTTTTCAGGGCTTTTTACAGATTGCGACATTCACCAAAAAGTACCTGGCTATCACCAATTCACTGAATGATAGTAAAGCAAACTGGAAGGTGATTCGCTATGCTGATGTCTTATTGATGTACGCCGAAGCGCTGAACGAAAATGGCAAAATAGATGTCGCGCTGACCTACTTAAATCAAGTGCGTACCCGAGCCAAGATGCCTACGTTCAGTGGCCTGACAAAAGATCAGCTACGTACCAAAATCTACGACGAACGGATATATGAGTTATCGATGGAAGGCGTGCGCTGGTTTGATCTGGCCCGTACAGATCGGCTGGCGAGTGTAATGGGGCCACTTGGCTTTAAGGCGTTTAATGCGCTTTTCCCAATTCCGCTGGTCGAAATACAAATAATCAATAACCCATCCGTATTGGCTCAAAATCCAGGGTATAATTGACGGGAATTTGCCCTTGCCTGATAAAATACACTCAACCCCTTAAAGAGTATTCATTTCCATGTTGAGCAAAAACTCCTTAAGGAGGTTGGGGGTATTCATAGACAAACTAATTCGCTTGAGCCTTTCTGTCATCAATTATGAAAATTAATAGCTTACTTATTTTCTCGATTCTCCTATCGCTAACTGGAATACAAATTGGTTTTGGTCAGCAAAAAAGGAATCCTTCTTCTGCAAAGTCGGTAACTGGGCTGAATTACATTGATCCAACAATTGGGAATGTGGCTCCGTTCTACAACACCAATCGGCCTATTGTGCAGGTGCCTAATCAACTGGTGCGGATGTTTCCGAAACGCCAGGATCACCTGGATATGCAGATCACCGATTTTCCAATGTCTTCCCTGAATATCATTACGCCACAGGTTATTTTCGCCATCAAGCCTTATGCTGGCGTTTTGGCGGATACGGGTTGGTACAGACGATTGACCTACGATCATGATCTGGAAGTGACACAACCCTGGTACTATTCCGTGAAACTGACCGATGATAACATATTGACGGAATACACCGCTGGCGAAAAAACGGGCATCTACCGATTTACTTTTCCGGCGGGGGCTAAGAAGAACCTGCTCCTTTCGCACTATTACGCGAAAGGAAAGTATGACCTAACGGATGGCAATACCCTGACAGGTGTAGAGTTTGTGGACGATGCTAATCACCAGCAAAAAGGCGTTGCCTATGTGTATGGAAAGGTGTCGGGCAAACCAGAAAGTGGAAAGAAGCAGGGCGAAAAAGATTGGGGTCGATACACAGTTTTGGGTCCTCCTCAAAAGCATAAAAAGGTAGATGGTGAACGGGCGTATTTCAGTTATGCGGAATCGGATGCACCTGTGCAGGAATTTCGCTACGCCATTTCGTTTATCAGCCCCGAACAGGCTAAGAAAAACTTCGAAAAAGAACTGACCAACGTCACGTTCGATCAGCTTAAAGAGAAAGGCAAAGCCGCCTGGGCAAAAACCATCGGTCAGGTGCAGGTAGAAGGCGGCACCGACGCGCAGAAACGTAGTTTTTATACGGCTCTGTATCGTTGTTACGCCCGCATGGTGAACATGTCGGAAGAGGGGAAATACTTCAGTGGCTACGATAAGAAGGTTCACCAGGATACGCGACCTTTTTACACCGACGATTATACCTGGGGTAACTACCTGGCTCTCCACCCATTGCGCTCCATCCTTGATCCTAAGGCGGAAGCCGATATCCTCCAGACGTATGTTCGGATGTATCTGGAAAGTGGCTGGATACCAGAGTATCCTAAATTCTTTGGTGATCGGGCGGGTATGTTCGGCTTCAAATCGATGGTAGTTTTTCTGGATGCATACCGCAAAGGAATCCGTGATTTCGATACGAAAACCGCCCTGGAAGGCATGGTGAAAAGCGCCGATAAACGAACCATGCTTCCGCACCGAAACGACCCGAAAGGCGCTCTGGACGATTTCTACTACGCAAAAGGCTATTATCCAGCACTCCATCCTGGCGAAGTTGAAACCGATTCTGTTGCTAAACTACATGGCAATGGTCAACGTCGATCGGCTGTTGCTATTACATTAGGAAACAGCTACGATAGTTGGGCATTGAGTGAATTCGGTAAAGAACTGGGGAACCAGGATGTGTATAAAAAGTATGCGCCCCGAGCCCAGAATTATAAGAACGTCTGGCACGCTAAAACCGGATTTTTCCTGCCGAAAGATGCCCAGGGAAACTTCATAGAGATTGACCCAAAATTCGATGGTGGGCATGCCGGTAACGATTATTACAATGAGAATAACGGCTGGAGCTACCGCTGGAATGTTCAGCAGGACATTAAAGGATTTACAGAGCTGATGGGCGGGCCTGAGAAACTGGAAGAGAATCTGGATCAGCTTTTCCGAGAAGGCCTCGACCGTAGTAAGCCAGTTTTCTGGGAAAAATTCCCCGATCAAACGGGCATGATCGGTCAGTTTGCGATGGGCAATCAGGTGACCTTCTTCATTCCCTACCTCTTCAACTACACCAACTCGCCCTGGAAAACCCAGAAATACACCCGACTCCTGCTTGACACCTGGTTCCAGGATACTATTTTCGGGGTTCCGGGGGATGAAGATGGTGGTTCGATGTCCTCCTTTGTGGTCTTCTCGGCTATGGGTTTTTATCCTACCACGCCCGGCCTGCCCCGTTACAGCATCACCAGTCCGTTATTCACTAAAGTGAGCATCAACCTGCCTAACGGCAAGACATTCACCCTGTTGGCTCCTAAGTCATCCCGTCGAAATAAGTACATCCAGTCAGCCACCTTAAACGGCAAGCCGTTAAAATCACTCTCGTTTACCCACGATGAGCTGATGAATGGCGGTACGCTGGTGTTGGACATGGGCGAGAAAACCGACAAAAAATGGGAAATAACGTATTGATTGAATGTACCCATGGGCTTTAGCCCGTGTATGAATTGGAATAAAAACACGGGCTAAAGCCCATGGGTACCTATATACATCGAAACACCTTAATCCTCAACGAAATATGTCCTTTTTACACCATAACCTACTTAAAACAGTTTTAGCCAGCCTGATTATTGCCACTTGCTTGTGTCAACTCAGTTTAGCCCAACCTGGCAAAATTAGCAGCACGGGCATAAACTATATTGACCCGACAATTGGGAACGTAGCGCCCTTGCTGAATACCAATCGGCCTATTGTCCACCTGCCCAATCAGATGGTACGCGTGTTTCCCCATCGGCAGGATCATCTGGATATGCAGATCACCGATTTCCCGATGCTGTGCCAGAATATCATTACCCCACAGATGATTTTTGCGATAAAGCCATCTGTCGGAAATGTAGCGGATACGGCTTGGTTTAGCCGCTTGACCTACGACCACGATCTGGAGGTTACGCAGCCCTGGTACTATTCGGTAAAACTGACGGATAGTGATATTCTGACGGAATATACGGCTGGCGAAAAGACGGGTATCTACCGGTTTACCTTTCCGGTAGGTGCCAAGAAAAATCTTTTGCTTTCGCATTACTACGCCAACGGGAAATACGAGTTGCAGAATGGCAATCAGCTAATCGGTACCGAGTTCGTTGTCGATGCCATTCATGAACAAAAAGGGACAGCTTATTTATACGGCGTTTTTACCGGAAAGCCACAGGCAGGTAAAAAAGACGGTGAAAAAGACTGGGGGAAATACACCGTGAGTGCCGTGCCTGAGAAACCGATGAAAATGGCTGGCGAACGAGCCTTTGCCAGCTACGGTGAAAGGGATGGATCTGTCGTTGAATTCCGCTACGCCGTTTCATTTGTCAGTCCCGAGCAGGCTAAGAAAAACTTTGAGAAAGAACTGACCAACGTTACGTTCGATCAGCTCAAAAACAAAGGCAAAGCGGCCTGGGAAAAAGTTATCGGACAGGTAAACGTGGAAGGCGGTACCGACGCCCAGAAACGCAGTTTTTACACGGCCCTCTACCGCTGTTACGTTCGTATGATTGATTTCTCCGAAAACGGCAGCTATTTCAGTGGCGCAGATAAGAAGGTGCACGAAACTGCCCGTCCTTTTTACAACGATGATTATACCTGGGGCAACTACCTGGCCCTGCACCCTTTGCGATCTATTCTTGATCCCAAACGGGAAGCCGATATGCTACAATCCTACGTAACCATGTACCAGCAAAACGGCTGGATGCCTGAGTACCCAAGGCCCTTCGGCGACCGTCCCGGCATGTTTGGCTTCAAATCGTCAGTGATGTTTCTGGACGCGTACCGCAAAGGAATCCGGAATTTCGATGTGAAAACAGCTTTCGAAGGCATGCTCAAAAATGCCGAACAGGCAACCATGCTTCCTTTCAGAAATGGACCCAAGGGGGACCTGGAAGACTTTTATTTCGCGAAAGGCTATTATCCGGCACTCCACCCCGGTGAGACAGAAACGGATGCGTTTGCCTCACAGAAGCCAGGTCAGAAGCGGTCGGCGGTGGCTATAACCTTGGGCGATTCGTATGATAGCTGGGCGTTGAGTGAACTGGCAAAGGAACTGGGCAATCAGGATGTGTATAAGAAATATGCCCCCCGCGCCCAGAATTATAAGAACGTCTGGCAGGAAAAAATAGGATTTTTTATGCCCAAAGATGCCAAAGGAAACTGGATCGATATCGATCCTAAATTTGACGGTGGGCACAATGGATTTGATTATTACAACGAAAATAATGGCTGGAGTTATTTGTGGAATGTTCAGCAGGACATTAAAGGGTTGAGAGAATTACTGGGTGGAGCGGATATAATGGAGCAGAAACTCGACCAGCTTTTCCGGGAAGGCCTCGACCGTAGCAAGCCAGTTTTCTGGGAAAAATGGCCAAACCAAACGGGCATGATCGGTCAGTTTGCGATGGGCAATCAGGTGACCTTCTTCATTCCCTACCTCTTCAACTACACCAACTCGCCCTGGAAAACCCAGAAATACACCCGACTCCTGCTTGACACCTGGTTCCAGGACACCATTTTCGGGGTTCCGGGGGATGAAGATGGTGGTTCGATGTCCTCCTTTGTGGTCTTCTCGGCTATGGGTTTTTATCCTACCACGCCCGGCCTGCCCCGTTACAGCATCACCAGTCCGTTATTCACTAAAGTGAGCATCAACCTGCCTAACGGCAAGACATTCACCCTGTTGGCTCCTAAGTCATCCCGTCGAAATAAGTACATCCAGTCAGCCACCTTAAACGGCAAGCCGTTAAAATCACTCTCGTTTACCCACGATGAGCTGATGAATGGCGGTACGCTGGTGTTGGACATGGGTGAGAAAACCGATAAGAAGTGGGCGATGCAGAACTGATTTTTTTAACCACCTACATTAATGCAGTCAACTCTATGAAATGGATACAGGTTATTGATCCACTTAACAATATAGCTTTGTCCGTACTGGTCGCGGCCGTGCCTATTATCTTCATTTTCTGGGCACTGATCATCAAAAAAATGAGGGGCTATCAGGCAAGTCTGATCGCTATTGTCATTGCTACAGTTATTGCCATTCTGGTGTATGGAATGCCCATAAAACTAGCGGTTCTATCAATTGGGCATGGCGCTTTATACGGCCTGTTTCCAATCTGCTGGCTGGTGGTTATGTCGGTGTTTCTTTTCAACCTAACAGTCAAAAGCGGCCAGTTCGAAATTATCAAACATTTTATGGCGTCTATCACCTCCGACCGGCGATTGCAGGCGCTGTTGATTGCCTTTTCCTTTGGGTCATTTCTGGAAGGAACAGCTGGTTTTGGCGCACCGGTTGCCATTACAGCCGCTATGTTGGTAGGTTTGGGGTTTAATCCACTCTATGCATCGGGGATTTGCCTGATTGCCAATACAGCTCCCGTTGCGTTTGGCTCCATCGGCATTCCAATTACAGTAGCCTCGCAAGTATCCGGCATTCCTGAGTTGCCCATCTCACAAATGGTTGGCCGGACATTACCAATTCTATCCATCATGCTGCCGTTTTATCTGGTCATGATCATCGCGGGTTTTAAAAAAGCCAGGGAGATATGGCCTGCGGTATTGGTATCCGGCGTTTCATTTGCCTTTCTGCAATGGTTTTCATCCAATTATTTAGGACCTTCTCTACCCGATGTAATTGCAGGTCTGGGCTCAATTGTCTGCCTGATGGTTTTCCTGCGCTTCTGGAAACCTAAAGCCGTATGGCGCTTTGCCAACGAACCTGCCCCTACGTTTGATGCCAGCATTACCTACACAAGCGGACAAATGCTTCGAGCCTGGTCGCCGTTTATTGTACTGACTATTATGGTGATTGCCTGGGGGATGCAACCCATTAAGGATGTACTTAACTCAATTGGTATGTTCCAGTTTGAGTTTCCGGGACTTCACAATGCCATTCAGGGACAAGATGGGGCAGTTCTCTCTAAACTATTTAAAGTCAATTATTTATCAGCAGCAGGTACCGCCATACTCATTGCTGATCTTGTCGCCATTCCGCTCATTGGCCTGACCTACCGGGAGGGTGCAAAGGTTTTTGGAGCCACATTGAACCAACTAAAATTCCCCATTCTGACAATTGCCGCCGTATTAGGATTTGCCTACATTTTGAACGATTCGGGTATTACACTAACGCTTGCCGCAGTACTGGCCAATACGGGATTCATGTTTCCATTTTTCGCGCCAGTGCTCGGTTGGTTAGGGGTGTTCATTACGGGTTCTGATACGTCGGCAAATGCCCTGTTTAGTAAGCTCCAGTATGCTACCGCAACGTCCATTGGTGTCGATCCGGTGGTAACGGTAGCGGCCAACATATCGGGTGGGGTTGTGGGCAAAATGATTTCGCCACAATCCATCGCCGTAGCCGCGGCAGCTGGTAATCTGGTAGGGCAAGAATCTGAATTATTCCGCTTTACGGTGAAGCATAGTTTCTTCATGCTACTCCTGATCTGCCTGATTGTACTGGCGCAGGCCTATTTACTAAAGTGGACAATTCCTGTGTACGAAATGCTCGGCACGACGAAAACGACTATTAGTCTGGATGCATCACGAGGATACGTGTACCTTCTGGGATTGGCTGTTTTGTTAGTCACTCTGGCATCAACCATTGTTATGCTGGTGAAAAAGAAGCCCCAGACACCGAATCTGGTGAGCTGATTTTATACGTCTATTCCATCCTCAACTAATCTAAGCGTGATGAAACGATTCATTTTCCCTAAAGAAAGTATGCTGGCAATCGTTGGGTTGCTATGCATCACAAATTTGAATGCACAGGTCGTCCAGCGGTCCAACGTGCCTGCCCCCAATTTCGAAGTTACCGGGAGTATTTACCCCTGGGAAGTGCACGATGAGGGTATGGATCTTATTCTCGACAATATGACAAGTATAGCCGGGGTAAATTCTGTCTACCTGATTGCGGTAATGCATCAAGAGCACCGGCCCTTCAACAATGACAAATTACCCGGAACATTTACATTTAACCATAACCCGGTTCGTCGGGAATGGGATGCCGAAGATTCCAGGGCGTATTTCCGGCCTACTATGAGTACGTATGGAAAAATTAAACCTGTGTTCTCGAAGTATAGCTGGCTGAATGAAACCGATTGGCTGAAACTGGTTCTTGATAAAGCGCATGCACGCGGCCTTCGGGCAGGGGTTGAGGTATCTCATACCTATATTCCGGTAGAGTATCTCAATCAGCATGAAGAGTTTAAACAGCGGGATATTAACAATAATCCCGTTGAGAGACCCTGCACAAACCATCCAGATGTGCGGGAATATCTTGTCGCTCTTTACGGCGATTTAGCCAAAAACTACGATGTCGATTATGTGCAGACCTGCATGTTGCTCTTCAGCCGGTCCGACGATCCGGTTAAAGGTGGTACTTGTTTCTGCGAGTCCTGCAAGCTGAAAGCTAAAGCTATGGGATTCGACATGGAAGCCGCAATTCCTGTTCTGAAAGACAACCCATACGCACAACCTCAGTTGGATAACTGGCGCAATTTCCGGAAAGCGTCTACCACAGAAATCTATAAGTTAGTGACCGACAAGCTGCATGAGGTAAATCCAAAAATTGATTTCAGGCTGAATGATCTGAATGACAGGACATCTGGACTAGCCCTTGAAGAGTTGAAAAACAACATTAATTCCGTTCATTTATCCACGCACACAGAGCAAAATGGCTATCAGAAGTCAGATCGAAAGTCCAGGATAGCCACGACCAAGTATTTCATGGGCAACTATATTCCGATCATTCCCGGCGTTCCGACCCGCTTACTTACGACTCCTGAAATCGTAAAATCCAGCATCAAAATTTCGGTTGATGGGGGTGCCAAAGGAATCGGCATTAAACACTATGATGGCTCACCGTATTCGTTACTACGGGCTGTCCGAAATGGCCTGAACGAAGCGGGCGTTGCTGGATTCTTACCTATAACGGGTATGGAAGTTGAAACGATGACGTTGAGCGGCTATACGGCTGATAAATTCCTGATAGAGCCATGCGTACAGACAACGACTAAAGGGACCGCAAGGTCGGCTTTTACGAACCCATCCGGTGTTTATGACATCGTGGTGTCGTATGCGGACGAAAAAGGAGGACAGGGTACTTTGGCTTTATCGGTTGCTGGTAAACAGAAGGCATCGTGGAAGCTGGCAGATGATGTCGATTGCTGGAAACGGAAAACCATTCCTAAGGTTAAAATCAATACGGGCGATGAAATTGAGATAGCGGGTGTTGCAAATGGCACTGAAACGGCCCGAGTTGACTTTATTGAATTTATCGCACAGCCCGTAGCTGGTAAGTTAAAAACGCACTAAGCTATCGTACCTACAGGATTTATCCCGTGTTTGATTGACGTAAAGCACGGGATGAATCCCGTGGGTACATTAAATATATTGCCTTGCATCATAGGTTGGTCTGGAAAGCATGGCGGATATTTCGCTATGCTTTTTTATCCTGATGAGTTAATTTCTTCCACTACGTTTGACTAATTCACAAACACCTAGATGGGTAAATTATTCCTCTTATTTCCTGCGCTTACCCTTCTGCTGGTTGTCTCTGCCATTGCCCAGCCAGAAAAAAAGCAACTGGTCGTTAAAGACTATCCAGATTTGAGAGTTGGCTTCTCGACGCAGAACTTTCAGAAGGCCATGCCCATGACTGTTGAAAGCCTAACCGAATTGATGGAATATGCAGCCAAAGAAGGATACAGTTTTATCGAGCTTCGAGACGATCAGGCAATGCTTTCAGCTGCCGACTGTAAGGCATTAGCTAAAGTAGCCCAGCAGAACAAATTGGAGGTAATCTACGAAATCCAGAAAAACGTCCTTGACTCAGGCTATTTCGACGTATTCAAAAGGGGACTAGCCAATACGCTGTTTTTTCCAAAGCCGGGTATTCTGCGTGCATTACTGTCCAAATCAGAGTTTGAAGCTGATAGCGTAAAAAAGGGGTGGACTAAAGCGGAGTTGACTCAGTTAATTAAGCTGTCGGACCGTTGTGCTGCCATGGCTAAACAGCAACATATACAGTTCATTCTTGAGAATTTGAATGAACCTTTTTTTGGGAATGGCTCTACCTATTTTGGCCTTCAGGACTTTTTTAAAGGTACCACCAATGTAGGCTTTCAGTTTGATATTGGCAATCCATTTCGGAACTCATCAAAGGTGAAAGCTAATCCTGAAAAAGTAGCTACCTACTTAGCCACGATGAGAAATCGCTGGATTACATCTCATTTCAAAACACTGAATTTGGGGGAGTCTCAGCCAATACTTACAGACAATCCCTTGTCGGTCAATACAGTGATTGAGCTAATGGGTAAGCAAAATATACGATACGTTACCATTGAACTCCTCCCTGCTGCCGACAAACAACAGTGTTTCAGCAATCACGCCCGAAGTATTCAGTTTCTCAAAGACAAAGGAATTTTTAAATAAATTTCAACCAATAAATAGCACCTCACCGTCGGACCGGCAGATCTTCATGATCGGTATAAGTTAAGGATAATATTGGAAATTATAATTGATCCTGACAACCATAAAAAATGCCGATCCTCCGGTGGGGTTTTATTTTAAAAATTAGTTAGATGACTAAAGATAAGGCAATTGGATGGATTGGGACTGGACTCATGGGGAGTCCGATGGTCAAGCACCTGTTAAATGCAGGCTACAAAGTCAATGTCCAGAACCGCACAAAAAGCAAAGCAACTGAATTGATCGAGCTGGGCTGTACATGGTTCGACACGCCTGCCGAGGTGGCTGCTAATTCCGACGTAATCGTTACGATCATTGGCTCTCCAGCCGATGTGGAGGAATGTTATTTTGGTCAGGAAGGGATAATCAATGGGATGAAGTCTGGTGCCATTTTGATCGATATGACAACGACCAAACCAAGTCTTGCCATAAAGATTGCGGAGGTAGCAGGTATGCATGGTGCCCAATTTATAGATGCCCCTGTTTCGGGTGGCGAAGTAGGCGCTATCAATGGCACCTTATCAATTATGATCGGGGGCGATAAAGCGGTGGCGGACTCTGTGCTTCCCTTGTTTGAGACATTTGGGAAAAATATAGTATTCCAGGGGCCTGCTGGCTCAGGACAACATACAAAAATGTGTAATCAGATTACGATTGCAGGAACTCTCATTGGCGTATGCGAGGGCCTTTTGTATGGTTTTAAAGCTGGTCTGGATCTGAATACTTTACTGCAATCTATAAGTAAAGGAGCAGCAGGCTGCTGGAGCCTGGATATTCTAGCCCCAAAAATCGCAAAGGGTGATTATTCGCCGGGTTTTACCGTCAATAATTTTGTCAAGGATTTGGGCATCGCCCTGGAAGAAGCTGAAGCCATGCGGTTGTCTTTACCAGGACTTGCCTTAGTCAAACAACTTTATTTATCCATCCAGGCAATGGGTAAAGGCACATTGGGTAATCAGGCCTTATATCTTGTGCTTGAGAAACTATCGAATCTGAATAAAAACTGACCTGATCTTGAACTTTCCTTTAGCGTTATTGAATGAAACCAATCCGTGTCCTTATTGCTCCAAATGCGTTTAAGCATAGCCTGAATGCCATAGATATTGCCAGCGCGATTCAGAAAGGATTAGAGCAAAGCCGTCTTAATTGCGTTTGTGAATGCTTTCCGGTGGGTGATGGGGGCGATGGTACGGGCGAGTTGATGATCAAAAAATACGACGGATTAGTTGTTTCAGCAGACGTAAATGACCCGTTTGACCGGCAGATAAGCTCGTCGTTTGGGCTGGTTAATAACGGAGAAACAGCCATCATCGAAATGGCGAATGCATCGGGGCTTCAATTAGTAAAACCGGCTGAATTAGATCCACTACGAGCCACATCATTCGGCACCGGCGAACTGATTAAACTTGCACTGGATAAAGGCGTAAAAGAAATTATTCTGGCCATTGGCGGATCGGCTACGGTAGACGGTGGAACGGGAATTTTGCGGGCGCTTGGTATCCGCTTTTTAACAGCTGAAGGTACCGTTTTGACCACCCCTGAAAGTCTGACCGAGTTAGCGACAATTGATGTTTCAGGACTTGATCAGCGGATTCTGGCTTGTGAGCTAAATATCCTTTGCGATGTAGATAATGTGTTAATTGGTGAGCAGGGGTCGGCCGCCGTTTTCGGACCTCAAAAAGGAGCGACGTCCGGAGGAGTAAAAAAACTGGATGCCAGTATGAACAAGCTCGCCGAAATAGCCTTTAAGCAAACGGGTATTGACATGATACGGGTGAAGCACGGTGGTGCAGCTGGCGGTGTGGCTGCGGGTCTCTACACGTTTTGCAATGCAAAATTGGTGAACGGCATTGATTTTTTTCTTCAGTTCACTCGTTTCGATAAAGCACTGGATAAGGCCGATATCGTTATCACCGGCGAAGGCAGTATCGACGAGCAAACCTTACACGGCAAAGGACCATTTGGCGTAGCATTTCAGGCAAAGCACAAAAATCTACCTGTAATTGGTCTGGCGGGCAAGATTCCGTTGGAACAGAATGAGGAATTAAATCAGTATTTCAATGTCTTACTAGCTATTGGTAATGGCCCGACAGACATCGGCACAGCCATGCAGCTTACTGAGCAAAACCTGATACGAACCGCGTGGCAACTTGGTAATTTGTTAGCAATAAAGTCTCTTTAAAAACATACATATCACGGTTTGTAGTCAACAATTGTTGAAAACACTCAGAGTAACGAAATTTGAAATTGTTCCAGGTATCATTCATTCAACGTCTGAACTTGTTCTATTCTACTGGAAATTACGTTAAGATTAATCAGAGTCGTGTCCAGTAAAATAGAGCAAGTCCATGTTTTCGTTTACCAAAATTATAGGACGTTTTTTTGCTAACTGGCAACTCCAGTTAGCAACATATGAAGTGGCGCTCGTTATTGATAAACGTCAGATAATGCTTTCCTGCTTTCGAAATGCGACGGGCGAAAGGCCATTTTTCTTCTTGAACAGTTTTGAAAAATAATATACTGATTCAAAACCGGTCTGATTGGTAATTTCGCTAATATTCAGATTCGTGTTAATGAGCAAGTCTCTGGCGCGGGATAAGCGAAGATTAAGATGATACTGATTGGGCGAGACGCCGGTTATACGCTTAAAGGCTTTTCGGAAAGCAGAATAGCCCATTGGTAACTGACTGGCTAACTCTTCTACGTCAACCTGCGTTTCGTAGGACTCTTGCAGGATAAACTCTGCTTTCGCGATTAATCTTCCGACCGGGTCGTTATCATAAGCTTTAAATCTAGAAATTGTATTTAATACTCCTAATATCTGCAAAGTAATCCCGGCAATTTGCTGGTGATAGCCAACACTAGCAGCCTTCACCTGATCAAATATCCGGTGTAAGAGTACCAGAATTTCTTTATTTGACTTTATGTCCACAAATGGCCTGGCCGGATTAAAGTTTAGATTCTTCATTAGTTGCTGTATATAATAGCCGTTGAAGCCTACCCAATATTCTTCCCAACCTGATTTCACATCAGGTTTGTAGCGATGCCACACACCAGGAAAAAGAAAGAAGCATTGCCCCGCACTCACTTCGGTAGGTTGCAGATTTTCTGCTTCAAATACACCCTTACCTCTGGTTATAAAGATGATGTAATAGTCGTTTAAGATTCTGCCTCTGTTCCAGGTCAGTTTATGACTGTCAGGATGAGACTCGTTAGGGTAGTTCTGGTTTGGTTCAACTTTTGAGTAACCAACTGTGGTTACATACAGGCCCCAACTCTCTTCGGTCTTACTGACGGTTAGGTATTTGAAAAAGTTGTTCAACATGGCCTTCGTCTGGCGGTAAAGTCCTGTGGAATAAAAATCGCTTACAGGATAGTAAATATCAAAAAGTACAAACTATGTAAAAATCTCCTCTTGTTTATAATCTGACGGATAATGCGTATTGAAGTAGTCAGAGTGTTTTTGCACATAGAAGTTGACGTATCTGGATTGGTATAAAATGATAGCCAGGAGAAACCCCCGTCAAAGCCATTACAGTTTTGACTTTCTGATTCAATGCATTGACCGCTTGGCGTAAATCTGGCTTATTTCTTCATCTGAGCCAGGCGCGAATTGTTAAGATTCAACATTGTTTTGTACTTTTTGACAAAAAAATAGATTATTTATAGGTTGTCCATATTGGCAAAATGTAATTTCGGATCAGAAAATTACTGAAACAGTTCTTCGTTTTTTGACCTTAAACCTTAGCCTTATGAGACAATATTACAATCGGGGTTGGACGTATTGTTCGATCATTCTAACGATAGCTATACTGCTTTTTAATTGTTCCAGAGTTGTAGCACAGACTCAAAAAATCACCGGTACTGTCCGGGATGTGCAGGGGGCTGCGCTTCCAGGTGTTAGTGTGGTTGTCGCCGGTACATCAACCGGTACGATTACCGATGTCGAGGGAAAATTCTCTATTTCGGCAGCGAAAGGCAATACACTTAACTTTAGCTTTGTTGGTTACCAGCCTTTCAGTGAAAAAATTGCTAACGCTGACGTACTGAATATTCAACTGGTTACTGATGAGACCAACTTAAGTGAGGTGGTCGTCGTTGGGTATGGCACCCAAACCAAGCGAGAACTGACCGGGGCTATTAGTAATATCAAAGCCGCTGAATTAAAAGACATTCCTGCCACCAACATCAGCCAGCGGCTTCAGGGAAAACTGGCAGGTGTACAAATTAACCAGAACACTGGCCAGCCGGGAGCCGAATTGAGCATCAGGATACGGGGAGCCGCTTCTATCAATGCGGGTAATAACCCCCTGATTGTTGTTGATGGCTTTCCAACAACGAGTGGATTGAACGTAATAAACCCAGATGCCATCGAATCCATTACGGTATTAAAAGATGCGGCAGCGGCCTCGCTTTACGGGTCGCGGGCGGCCAATGGGGTTATTTTAGTGACAACTAAGCAGGCGAAGAATGGACAACGGAATGTTCAGTTCAGCAGCTTTGTGGGGGTACAGTCCGTTTCAGACCGCGGGAAACCCGATTTGATGAACGCTCCGGAATTTGCCCAGTTCAAGAAGGAATATTACGAGGATGCCGCTCTGTATGAGGGCTATAAGGGCGGGGTTCCTCAGCAGTACCAGAATCCTTCCCAATACAGTCCAAACGACGGCACAAACTGGTTTAATGTTTTGCTGCGAACAGCAGCTATCCAGGATTATAATCTTTCCATTTCTACCGACGCCAAAACCGTTCAATCAGTCGTTCATTTAGGCTACAATAAGCAGGACGGCGTCATGCTTAATAATTCAGCCAGTCGCTTTACGGTTCGAGCCAATAATATCTTCTCGGTCTCTCCTAAACTCAGACTTGGCATGAATCTGGCAGCTACCCACTATGTTACCAATATAACCCCTGGTTTGGGCGAAGGACGTAACATCATTCAGGTAGCTTATTTGTCCGATCCGACCTTGAAGTATAAAAATGATGACGGGACTTATCCAATTGGGTTTGCACCACCGGGCATGTTCTCGACGCCTAATTATTATCAGGTATTGATGCAAACGGTGAATCCAGCTAAGTACATGGTCCTCATCGGTAATGCGTATGTTGATTATCAGATACTCAAAGGGCTGAATGTTAAATCCAGTATCAACATTAATACCAGCAATGATATTAACCGGCTGTTCCAACCCTCCACAATTTTAGGCGGGCCAACACCGGCAGCGTCGGCCAGTGGTAGTTACAATACCGCAAATTATTTATCCTGGTTGTCCGAAAATACGCTGACCTACAACCGATCCTTCGGCAATCATAATCTGGAAGCACTGCTTGGCTATACGACCCAGAAGGTTAAAATGGAGAATAGCAACATCAACGGCAGTCAATTCCCGGATAACAGCGTTCAATGGTTAAACGTAGCTGCCAATCGAATCGGTAACGTTGGCGCCAGTGACTATTCGTTGATTAGCTATCTGGGACGGCTGAACTACAACTACAAAGGAAACTACCTGCTTTCACTGGCTTTCCGTAGCGATGGTTCGTCAAGGTTTGGGTCTAATAAACGATTCGGAACATTCCCTTCAGCTTCGTTTGGCTGGGTGGTTTCCGATGAGAAGTTCATGAATCGCTACAAATCCATTAATTTTCTTAAGGTAAGAGCGAGTTACGGTCAAGTTGGCAATAACAACATTGGTAATTACACGTACCTGGCCGGCGTTAACCCATCGAACTATGTGTTTAATAACGCGTTAGCGTCTGGACGCGTCCTGTCGGGTATTGGCAATTCCAATTTAACCTGGGAAACGACTACGGGCTTTGACGCTGGTTTAGATCTTTCGCTGTTAAACAATCGTATTAATTTCACTTACGATTATTATTACAAGAAAACAGACGGTCTTCTGTATGCCATCGACATTCCCGTACAGTCGGGTTACTCAGCCGTTTCATCAAACATTGGCCGGTTTGACTTCTGGGGTCATGAGTTTGCCATTGACACGCGAAACATAGAAGGGAAGTTTAACTGGAGCACCAGTTTCAATATTTCCTTTAACCGTAACCTGGTTCGTAAACTCGGTACCAACAATGCGCCTATTGGCGGCTATCAGGAGTATTGGGATGACAACCGTACAGCGGTGGGTCACCCGATCGGCCTCTTTTACGGCTACGTTAATACGGGTGTATATATGACTCAGCAGGAATTTGACAGCCAGCCGCATGGCGCTACGTCGATGATAGGTACCGCCCGTTTTGCGGACATCAATGGAGATGGAAAAATCGACATCAATGACCGGACGTACATTGGCAATCCAAATCCCGACTTTGTCTACGGAATGACCAATACGCTGAGTTACAAGAAGCTCGACCTATCCATTGTTATCGCCGGAACCGTTGGAAATGATATTGCCGATGACGCATTTCAGTCAACCGAAAACATAGATGGTGTATTTAACGTGCGCAAGGGCGTGGCCCGACGGTGGCGTTCGCCCGAAAATCCAGGAGACGGCATTTATCCCAGAACCCGGGCAGGCACGACGGCCGATTTCCGAAATTTTTCAACCCGTCAGGTTTTCAGCGGAACGTATCTGGCCGTTAAGAACATTACGCTTGGGTATCTGATCCCAATCGGCAACAACAAGACCATTAAAAGCTTCCGGGCATATTTCAGCACACAGAACCCGGTACTGTTTACCAAGTATCCGGGCATGAACCCCGAAGTTGGTCTGGCCGGTTTAAACGGCCTCAATCAGGGTCGTGACTTTACCGCCTTCCCTATTGCCAGAGTGTACACCCTTGGCGTTAACGTTAACTTCTGACCTGACTTTCCGACGATCATGAAAAAAATAATCTTTATTGGGGTTGTAGCCCTCTTACTGACAGGCTGTAAAGAAAGTTTTCTGGACCTCACGCCACCAACTAATTTAAGTTCGGCTACCTTCTTTCAAACGGAGGATCAGTTCAGACAGGCAGTTAACGCAGCGTATACACCCTTACGTGAATTGACTAATGTGGGCGTATATGATGATGAAATGCGCTCAGATAATACCTTCTTTACCATCTATCAGGCAAACCGTGGTCTGGAAAAATCAAGGGAAGCGTTTCCGCAGTTTGCCATCGATGCGACCGTTTCCAGTATTCCAAATGCGCCCGGTAGTCGATGGAACGCCAGTTATCGGGGTATTGCTTATGTCAACACAATCATTGACCGGCTGGCCGCCAATACCAGTTTGTCTACTGACGTGAAGAATTCAATTCTGGGAGAAGCCTATTTTTTACGAGCCTATTATTATTTCGGCCTGGTAACTCATTTTGGTGGAGTTCCTCTTCAATTGAAAGAAGTGGCGAATCCGGAAGAGTCATTTCAAGCCCGGAACACACCTGCTGAAGTATATGCCCAGATCAAAACGGACGTAAAAAGTGCCATCGACTTGCTTCCTACGGTCACTACTTTCCCGCAAAGCGGACGGGCAACGAAAGGAGCGGCTAAAATGCTGCTGGCTTACGCGCTGATGTCGGGTGAAAGCCGGGATTATGCCGCTGCCGAAAAAGAACTGGTTGACATTACCAAAATGAATTACGCGCTGCTGGCCGATTATGCGAAAGTATTTGACCCGGCCAATAAAAATCACCAGGAGTCTATCTTTGATGTGCAGTATATGGCGGATCGGGTGAGTGGACAGCAAAGCGATTTTGCCTGGCAGTTCATGCCTAAAATGACGAATCCCACATTTCTGATGGGTTTTGATGGCGGACGGATGAACATCTTCAGCGGCTGGAATGTACCGACGGATGAAATGGTGGCTTCCTATGAGAAGGGAGATGTAAGACTACCCGCTTCGATTGCCGTTGTTGAAGGCGTCATTAGTGGTGTGGAAGATTTTACGGCTGACTTTATTGGTTCTCCTGTCAATTACACACCGAAAGCGGGAAAAACTTACCGGTACATGATTCGTAAATACTTTCACCCGCCTTACGACATCGCCTTTAATACGCCTGATAATTTTCCCGTTTACCGCTATTCAGGAGTGTTACTGCTGCTTGCTGAGTGCCTGGTACAGCAAAATAAAGCTGGCGCTGCTTTGCCCTACCTGAACCAGGTTCGCCGTAGAGCGGGTTTGCCTGAAGCAACGACTGCTACACTGGATATAGTTTCGAATGAAATGCGGCACGAACTCGCGTTCGAAAATCACCGCTGGCAGGACCTGATCCGGATTGGCAAAGCCATTGAAGTCGCAACGGCCAAAGGGAACCAGCTGAAGGCTCAATACGGCTGGATTCTTCCATCTGCTTTCAACGTCACTCCGCAAAAGCTGCTGGACCCAATCCCATTCCGGGAGGTGCAGATAAACTCAAAACTGGTACAGAACCCAGGTTATTAGGTCGTTGGCGTAAAAAAGGAAGAAATTAACTGTCTATAAATCCAGACCAAGGCTCAGGCTGGATCAGATGGACAAATTAGGATAGTAAATCAGGTCAAATCAGAGAGCGTTGACATATACATGGAAAGGATACTGCGCAAAAAAGTAAACGCCATTTTCGCTAATCAGTTACTGGTGTTTACCTTTTGCTTATGGAGTCTGACAGGGAAGGGGCAGATAAAAGAGCCGTATCTGCCCTTACATGATGGTGCATTTAAGGCGGTGCGGGTAAAAAATTCTCCCGACCCTATTATCAATTACCATTGGAACAACCCAAAGTCAGACGACAGTTTACAGATTTATCCGCTGCTTCCACGCCAGCACATTGCCCGTCCCTCACGCGCTTTTCGAATTGAGAAATCAGCTATGACAATTCTGGGAACGGGAGACGTGCAATTCGATTTTGGTCAGGTAAATGCGGGATGGCTGGAATTTGATTCAGACGATCTGCAAGGTGAGGTTTTGTTAAGCATTAGTGAGTATAACGAACCGGCGGTCCTGAACGCGGGTGCTCAGCATCCGGTAAAAACGCTTAAACCCGTACGATATGGTAATACGTACCGGCTCGAACTGAATCATCAACTGTATGAAGGGGTTCGGTTTGCGTGGTTGCATGTTAAAACGTTCAACAAACCATGGAAGCTGACTAATTTCCGATTGATCTGCCAGACCAAGCCCGTTAATTACCTCGGAAGCTTCTCCTGCAATAATACACTGCTCAATCGAATCTGGTATACGGGGGCTTATACGGTGAAGCTCAATCTGCTACAGGATTATCTGGGGGCTATCCTGATGGAACGTAGCGACCGGCATTCCTGGACGGGCGATGCCTACCCGTCACAGGCCGCTTCACTAGTGGCTTTTGGTAATTTCGATTTTGTCAGGAAAAACATTGCCTTCACCTCTTCGCAGGATAATGGAATTCCAGCTTATTCGATGTATTGGGTATTGGGATTACTGGATTACTTCACGTATACCGGTGACACCACCTTTTTCAAAAACTACCTCGACAACGCTACAAAGCGGCTGGATAAAGCCTTTCAGCAGTTTGATACCTTACCTAACCTGAGCTTTATGGGGTGGGATGAGCGACTGGGCGCGGGATTTGAGCGACCGAATATCGCTGAAAGTCAACGGGCTTACCGCTGGTTATGCATTAACGCATGGTCTAAATTTTCTCAGAATGTGCTAACACTTGGCGACACAGCCCTTGCCGCTAAATACAGCCGGTATGCCGCTGCCAAAAAACAGCAGCTTGTGGCTAATCAATTCGCGAATTATGGCGTACACGCGCTGGCTGAAGTCTTCAATGCCGGACTGGATCAATCAGCGAGTATTCAGGAACTGGCAAAAAAATGGTTTCATGATCGGAATGGCCGCCTTTCTTATTCGCCCTTCAATCAGTATTTCATTCTGCAGGGAATGGCCCATGCTGGCTACAAAAATGAAGCGATCACAACCATAATAGATCAATGGGGGGGGCAGGTCAGGTATGGCGGCACTACGTTCTTTGAGGTGTTTCGGCCATCCTGGAACGAGGTATTAGCCCCGAACAGTGCTCCGATTAACAACCAGTGCGGCTATACCAGCTTAACTCATCCCTGGGGGGCAGGCGTATCAAGATGGCTATCCGATGAAATTCTGGGGATACGGCCTGTTTCTGTTGGCTTTAAAACGTTCAGCATCATTCCCTTTTTGACGAAATCGATTTTCAGCGTGAAAGGGTCGGTGCCCACGCCGTGGGGGATAATAATGGCGTCGTTTAATTCAGTCACTGGTGACTGCGAGGTACGTATTCCTGCCGGCACAACAGCGGCCAGGCTGGGTCTTCCCAAGAACGGTAAGTATATCAACCGTATAACGGTCAATAACCAGATGGTTAGGCTCGCGGCCGAAGATGAACAGTACGCTTATCTTCAAAACCTTTCTACAGGCAGCTATGTCATCAAGGTAAGCTATGGAAAAGCCTTACCATCCGTAAACACCCAAACAGATAAATGGCAGTACGCTGTAACCGATTTTACTGTCGACTCAATCACTGGTGGGAACTGGAAAAATAGATATGGGAAAGATGGTTATTTTTTTGCGGGGAGTAGAAGCGAAGACAACACACTGAAAAAGCCAGCGTACGTCGATTCGGTGCGGGTAATCAGAGCGATCAATCAGTCATGGGAAAATAGAACTACTGACCCTCGCGCTTTGCAACAAGACGAAACCAAGGCAAGAGGGGCCAGTGCCTTCATTACCCAAGACCCTAAAGCCACCCTCCAGACCTTCACTCTGGATATTTTTAAACACACCCGCGAACCCTACTACCTGACGCTTTATTTTCTGGACTGGGACCGCAAAGGCAGGCGCTCGGCTATTGAATTGTTCGACGCTGAAACGCTCGAACTGCTAGCCCCGGTTCAGGTGATCGACAACTACGGAAACGGTAAATACCTGCGATTTAAAGTGGATCGTTCCGTGCGTGTGCGGGTGAATCATGTACGAGGACCGAACGCAGCATTAGCTGGCCTCTTTTTTAACTAATTAAGAAAAATCAGTCCTTCTAAAAAACGATAGAATTCATATAAACAAATGGCATTACTATGAAAACAGAAATTACTCCCCAAGAGGTTGCCCGCTACCAACAGGATGGGTTTATTGTCATTGATGATTTTCTGTCTCCACAGGAATTAGACGAATGGCGCAATGCGTTGGATGAAGCCTTAGCGAACCGGAAAGGGAATAAATTGCCGGATCGGAAGGAGGTCTACGGCAAGGGTGATGATGCCGATAAATCCTATTACGACAACGTATTTGATCAGTTGCTTAACCTCTGGCAGGACAATCCGGGCATCAGAAAACTCATGCTCGATGAGCGCATCGGAAAAATGGCAGCCCAACTGGCTGGTGTAGAGGGAATACGGATCTGGCACGATCAGGCGCTTATCAAAAAACCGTGGGCAAATCCAACATCCTGGCATCTGGATACCCCGTACTGGTCGTTCACGGACCGGAGGGCGTTATCAATTTGGGTAGCGCTGGATGACGCCACGTTGGAAAATGGTTGCCTGTTTTTTATTCCAGGGTCGCACCAGCAAACCACCTTCGAAAATCCTGGTATCGGCAAGAATATGGGGGCTATTTTTACAACGTACCCACAATTTTATAAAACCAAATCGGTAGCTGTTCCCATGAAAGCGGGCAGTTGCTCGTTTCACAACGGGCTGACTATCCATGGCGCGCACGCGAATATGACCCCCGGCTACCGACGGGCAATGACCTGCGCGTATATGCCGGATGGCAATACGTTTAATGGTACCCAGAATATCCTGAGTGACGAAGAAGTAGCTAAATTATCAATCGGCAGTTTATTAAATAATGATGCGTTAACCCCGTTAATTTATTCCCACTTATAGTCCGTACATATTTTTACCAGTGCAGCGGGCCCCTTCATTCAAAATAAACCGTGTATGTTTTTAAAACCGTGGTTTCTTATCTGGCTGAGTTTTTTCCAATTGGTGTGGTTGGTCGTGGAGGCTAAAATTCCAGGTATTGACCATAACCGTACGACCAGTACCATTACGATTACCGTTCCAGACAGGAAACTGTCGATGGTGATTGACTATGCTACCGGCTGTGTTGTGAAAGAACTGAGGATCAATACTGAAAATACGTTATCGAAAGCGGGGGTTTTTACAGGGATGAAAACTGGAAACAAACAGTACACCTCATCTAAAGTACTGGTCCGGCCTCAAATTCGTGAAGAGTCAACGGGTCTTACTGTTCAGGGCATAATCTATGGTGATTCGGTAAATAAGGTCACCGAAGACTGGCATTTCCGTTTGCGTGATGACAAAATTATATGGTCAATAAGTCGCGTATATAGTAGGCCGTTAGAACTTCAGGAGACAGCTTTTCCTCAATGGAATTTTAGTCGTATGGACCAGTGGAAGGGGGGGATACTGGATAATGGAGGGGTAGTCTGGTGTAAATACTTTAAACAACGCAATGATTCATATGGGGTGCATACGGGTGGTGTTACGTTCTGGAATGATATAACTGGTAACGCGTTCCGTATTCAGGCCAATTCGAAGAACGCACTCGCTACGAAATACGCTCACAGTCCGCAGGATGAATTCACCTGCACGCATTCGGTAACACCTTCTTACTTACTACCGAGGTATGGACTAAGCCGATTTGTTGCCGGTAAAGCAGACATTTTTTCGGACTTTACTACGCAAAATCAGGTAGCGACGGTTCAATTCGAATTGCAGTATGTAGACTATACGAAAGAATATTCCCGTGGCAGACTTCCCGGTATCGATAGTCTGGCCGTTCGCGAATTGCTCAATACAACAGGACGTTATGGAGTTGTCGACAATAACATCGTCGGAGGTAATGGCTGGCTGACTAACTGGAAATGCTTACATGAACCTTTTTTTGCCCAGATAGGACTGGCGTTGAATGATCCAAATTACACCAGAAATCTAGCCGCTACACTCGATCAGGAACGGGATCAGGCAATGCTGACCAATGGGCGGGTGCTGTCGCGGTGGCATAACGCGCCTGGTGACGAAATACCGGGGACCTATAACAAAGAAACAGGTTACTATGAAGCCATGTGGGGCTATACGGTCGACTCGCAGACGGGTTATGTCATTAATACCAGCGAGCAATTTGCTCAGACGGGTAATCTGGCCTGGCTCCGTTCACACCAAAACAGCTGCGAAAAAGCACTGGATTGGTTGATTCGGCGCGATGCCAACCAGAATGGCATTTTTGAGATGATGAATACAGGCATTGCCGAGCAGAAGGCCAGTGACTGGATAGATATTGTCTGGGCCAGTTATGAAAATGCGTTCGTCAACGCACAGATGTACGAAGCGCTTACACTCTGGGCGGACTGCGAAAAGGTGTTGGGTAATCCTCAGAAGTCTGCTTACTACATAGCTACTGCTGCCCGCTTGAAAAAGGCGTTCAACCAATCCGTAGAAAAAGGTGGTTTCTGGTCGGAGGCTAACCAGCAGTACGTTTACTGGCGGGATCAGGATGGCTCAGTTCATGGGGATAACCTGGTCACTCCGGTTAATTTTGCGGCTATCGCCTTTGGCCTCTGTGATAACCCCCAGCGTATCAACCAGATTCTTCAGCAGATAGAGCAGCGTATGACTAACGAAAAGCTGTTTCACTGGCCACTTTGCTTTGATTCCTTTAAACGCGAGGAAGTTCAGGGAGGAAACTGGCCGTTTCCTAAATACGAGAATGGCGATATTTTCCCAACCTGGGGGTACTTGGGAATCCGGGCTTATGCTATATATAATAACCAGACGGCTCTACGCTACATTAACAATTTGCTTACCCAATATCGAAAAGATGGGCTTTCCTCTCAGCGATATAGTCGCAAAACCCAACAGGGTCTGGGCGATGATATTCTGGCTGGAATCAGTACGACGGTAACCGCATTGTACCGGGATATTTACGGAATTCGGCCAAAGTGGAACCGGATGGGGCTTGAGCCGCATATGAGCGAACCACTCAATGGTACTGAATTTACCTATACCTTACGAGACACAACGTATCAGGTTGGTTTAGGGGCTGATCACTATCGGCTGAGTACCAATGGCTTTTCGGTTACCAGCCACGAGGGGTTTGGCGTTAGCAAAGTAGCCAACACACTATCTTACTTCCACAACAATGAAGATCGTTCGCTACTCCAGATCACTACCCCAGCTACTACGTTTGTGCAGGTTGATATTAAAGCCTGGAAGCCCGATTCACGTGCCTGGACAATCAGATCAATGGCTGAACATACCTTTAGAATCACTGATCTGCGTCCGAATGTGCGTTACCGTATCAAAATTAATAACCAGACCAAGGTCATTAAAGCAAAACCAGGTGGCGAAATAAGCCTGAAACATTATTGCCGAGACACAACGACATTTTATGTGACTAAAGAAGGTTAATTCATATTATTTAACCTGATTCATTGACGTTTGCAACGCTTTTTGAAGCTTAAAACTTATTGGTGTCCGGTACGTTTTTTTTAAGTAATGATAGGTTGGTTGCGTAAATGTCCGACAGGTAATCTGTCGGACAATTTCTCCTGATTCCCATCAGACTGATCGAAAAAGGCATCAGGCAAAACATGCTATGTTAAAGAAACAACCTAAAAATCAGTAGGATATAGCAAGCAATTATGGAGCTTGTTGATCCTTATCACATGTCATACTAAAATGAAAAACCGCTTACCCATTTTGTGTTTATTCGTCTGTTTTTTAGGGTTACAAAATGCCTTTTCTCAAAATGAGCGCTACGTTGATGGAAGACCAGCGGCTCGTCATCGAGTTGATTGTAATGATCAGGGTATAGTGCTGCATTATGGCGATGGAAAGGACAGCTGCGATGTGTATGGAGCCAGAGAAGCTGTACTGAATAAAGTTGGTGACACGTATTATTTGTTTTATGACGGAGCCGGAAAAGACGGCTGGAAAGCCTGCCTGGCCACCAGCGCAGACCTGACAACATGGACGAAAAAAGGCGCTGTACTCGAACTTGGCGATTCGACAAAAAACGATGCCAAAAGCGCGTCATCGCCCTGGGTCATAAACAATAAAAATACCTGGCATATGTTTTATCTGGGTACTCCAAATGCAACCCCTGCCCCTGATCGGATTCCCTCTTTTCCATACCTTACTATGAAAGCCACATCCTCGTCGATTGAAGGTCCCTGGATAAAACAGTATGACCTGCAACCATTTACAACAAAGCCTAATACGTTCTACGCCTTAACGGCTAGTCCGGGATTTATTGTCAGGTATAAACAAGAGTTTTTACAGTTTTTCAGTGGCTCGGCTAATAAAAACAAGGTTGTGCAACGAACGATTGGTCTGGCAAGAACTAGGGATCTCAATAGTACCTGGAACATTATTGAGACGCCTGTTTTCCCGCAGGAGGAACAGATTGAAAACTCAAGTCTCTATTATGACAAGAGTCAAAAAATGTGGTATCTGTTCACCAATCACATTGGTATTACCAAAGAAGGGGTTGAGTTCACAGACGCGATTTGGGTATACTGGACAAAAGATATACTCCACTGGCAAAAAGATAATAAGGCCATTATTCTGGACAAACAAAACTGCAACTGGTCCAAAGGAGCTATCGGCATGCCCACGGTCGTTCAGGTCGGGAATCGGCTTGCCCTACTGTACGACGCAGCACCCGGCGAAAGTATAAGCCATATGAGACGGAATATTGGACTAGCCTGGATTTCATTGCCTATACAGATTCACAATTAACGTATGGATATTAAAATACTGAGTCCGCAGTGGGGTCATGAACACCTGCCAGTGGATGACTTTATCGATAAAATCGTTGAGGCTGGTTATGATGGCGTTGATACCTGGTTGCCAGCGGATCGGAAAACCAAAAGAACGTTTTTGAATAGCCTCGAAAAAAAAGGGCTTGTCTTTGTCGCTCATCAACATGAAGCAACGGGCAATACGTTTACCGAATTTCAGGCCAGTTTCAAAACAAACTTAAACGCCTGTGCCGAAGCATATCCGGTCCTCATCAATTCCCATACGGGTAGAGATTACTTTACGCCGGAACAAAATCTCATCCTTATCGATATTGCTGCGGAGATTTCGGATATAACGAATATTCCAATTGTACACGAGACCCATCGTGGCCGAATGGGCTATTCACCTCAGTCCACAGACTATTTATTTTCGAAGCGACCCGAGATGGAAATAACGGCTGATTTTTCGCACTGGGTATGTGTCACTGAAAGTATGTTAACTCATTTTAAACCTATTGTTAATGAGGCAATTTCCAGAACACGCCATGTTCATGCCCGCGTAGGTTTCGAGCAAGGGCCGCAGGTAACTGATCCCAGAGACCCGGTATGGGCGTATGCACTCAACCAGTTTTTAGCCTGGTGGGATGCAATCGTGGAAGTAAACACCCATAAACAAAGGGATGTATTGACATTCACGACGGAATTCGGTCCTTTCCCCTATATGCCACAGGTTCCTTTCACCAGTAAGCCAGTTGCCAGTCAATTTGACATCAACTGCTTCATGAAGAAATTGATCAGTAATAGATATATTACTGCAAGGACTACCTAGTACTTTACCAAACTAGATTCTATTGATTCTACCTTATAGATTAACTATTGATTATCAGCATAATACTGTCAATAGAATCCAACAGAATCAACAGGGTCTAGTTTGGTAAAGCACTAGTTTAGTAGCGTTTTAGATGAGAGCCAGGTTTTTATAGTTCGAAATTATTCTGGTAATATCTCGGGCAGAGAAGTGCTATTTCAGTAAATGGTATGCTCCGACCTCACTAGTTAGTAGAAAATATTCGTCTCCTTATCAGCGCCATGAACTCTCAACAATGAATGGAATGATGAAGTGGGTAATTCAATAGACGATCTTCACATCATCAACGGTCCAATGCCCTCTTAGGGAGCCCTAAAAGTCCACTTCGAATTATCGCTGTTAAAATCAAATTCTGCCAGGGATGGTGTGCTATCTCCAGAAGATACCAGCGCTAGCTTCCTCCCCGAATTTGGTACGAGCTTAGGCATGATTCGGTAAGTGCCATCCGTCAGTTGATCGATTCGCCATAACTGTTCAGGTGAACCGGTAAAGGCCGGTACGGTAATTACTTCGGCACTGGCAGTGGCCGCTAAAGCCCGGTCGGTTCCGGCCAGTACAATTTTATAATAGGGCCCACCTAAATACCCGGTGGTATCTGGCGCATCGGTAATTGTCCATTGTTGATGAGGCCGGGACATGTAATCGCCGATTCGCAGGTTAATAGTTCCTGTCGGCCAGTTTTTCATCACATCGGCTAACTGCTGAGCCGGAACGGGCTTTATGGGGTCATTGTTGGGCTGGCCAAATCCGCGTGGTCCAACGGCCATTCGTGTAAAATCAACGGCCAATTCTAAGCTGTATCCTCTTCGTACGGATTCAATTTCATACGTGCCTTCTTTAAACTTTTCTCCGGCAACCGGCCAGCCATCTTTCCAGACTACGGGAAGGATGCCTAATACGCTTCGACCACCCTGCTCCAGATCAGCTTCATAATGGATGGACATTTTTTCCACCCCTTTCTCCAGCATGATGTGGCCAAAATGACCAGGGCCTATTAATCCACCACGGGTAGCCACCACCAGCTTACCACCACCCTGCAACATGCTTCTACCTACATTGTCGAGGTAAGGGCCGGTTATTTTCTTTGAACGACCCACCACCACATTGTAGGTCGAGTTAGCACCATCGCAGCAACTGCCATGCGTAGCCAGCAGGTAATACCAACCATCGCGATACACTAATGTGCTGGCTTCACAAACGATGGCTACATCGACGGGTTTATTGCCTGGCTTAAGTCCTCCGGTTTTGGGATCTAATTCGATCAGGCGAGTAAAGCCAAAATAGGTGCCGTAGGTGAGCCAAAGGCGTCCAGTAGTCGGATCGAGCATCACACCGGGGTCAATGGCGTCGTTCTCTTCATAGCCATCTGACGTAGCCACGACAATCGGTTCCGAATACTTAAAATTAGGTAACTTGGGGTCTAATGTCTTGTTCCACATGGTCAGAATAGCGCCTTTGTGGTTAGGTGAACCACCGGTTGCGCCATAAATCACCAGGTAACGATCCCCAAGTTTGATGACATCCGGAGCCGCTCCACCACCCGGTCGCACTCCGCCACCATACCAGGTCCAGCCATCGTTGGAAATTAATCCCCCTCCGCCCGTGCCGAATGTGTAATACTTGCCGTCGCATTCGGTGACGGTTGAGGGATCATGGATAAAGGGTCTTCCGACCTGAGCGAGTACCGTCTGAGTTATTAATAAGGCGAATAAGGTTGTCAGGATAGATACATTCATTCTTTTCATGTAAGAGCTTGTTTGGCGTAAACAGACGGCTACTTAATCTTGGTAACGAATACTGAGATTTGTTACGGGCAATCCTTTTTCATCTAAAAAACGCATACAGAAATTAGCCATGCCCGGTCCGTTTATGACGGCCCCACGGATGATGTTCTTTCCCTTTTTCAGCGTTAAACGGGCCGAGGTGCCATTATCGGCAATCATATCGCGGTCACCCTACAGCAACAAGGCTTCCTGCCCATTCAACCACCACATGCTACCGGAATTACAGCCAGCCGCCAGCCTGACATTTTGGATTTCTTCCGGGCAATCGATAACCGTGACCAGCCAGACAAGGATTCCGAATTTTGGCTGGTTAAGAGCGTAGGTAAAATGGTATAAATTAAAATTGAATGCCTTGCTGTCTAGTGCATACCACTTCAGTGTCTGATTGCCTACGTTTACCGTTTCCCCATTGCGTGGGACGACCGTGTAATCGGCAGAAAAATTATCGGTTGAAAAGGCTGTTCGGAGGTAGTTGTCTGTAAAAATATTATTCCGGACAATATCTTTCTTTACCGGTTCCAGTACCAGCCAGCGTTGAATAAACCCTTGTGCATCTGGTGCTTTTTGGGCCGCAGAGGCTGTCGTGAAGTGTTTGGAAAGAGTATGGGTTGTATCGCCTTTGATAGGGATAGGAGGCAGGGGTATTCGTTGCCCCGGACCTGGGCCCTGTGCAAAAGCAGTAAAGCCACTTAGTTGTAATCCTAATAAAACGATAAACGATATAAACGGCAATACGTAATTGTATTTTCTGTTCATAGCCTATTCCATTTGTAATAAGTATTGTTTCTACTTAAAGCAGAACTTGTTACCTTCTACTGGACATTTCATGTTTCTCAAATAAGCTTTCCCTACTCGGTAAGGTGGTACCAACCACTAATTTTTACCACAGATTGACGCAAGATCTTAATCTGTCATTCCTCTATGAACTGGTGGCTCCCTATTACGGCAAGTGCGGCCATGAATCGATTGATCCCGTGCTGTTTTTCAAGCTGATGCTGGTCGAGCATCTGGAAAATCTTTCCTCGGATCGGGCCCTTGGTCGCCATTGCCAGCTGCGGTTGGACATCTTGTTTTTTCTAGATCACGCCCTGGATCAGCCCATGCCTTGGCACAGCACCCTCTCACGAACTCGCCACCGCTTACCCGACAGAGTATTTGATGAATGCTTTCAATATAGTCTTAAACAGTGTGCTCAGACAGGCTTAGTTGATGGGCAAATCCAGGCCATTGATTCGGCTTATATGGAAGCCAATGCCTCCCTGGATACACTGGAGGCCAAAAAGATAGCAAACTGGACTCTGGAAGTTAACCACGAAGTTCCTCAGCCAGCCCCACAGAAAGTATCGTTTGTGAAGGCTGATCAATATGTTAATCCCAAGCGGGTGGCCCGTAATAATCGAACCCATCAAAGCCTAACCGATCCGCAGGCTCGGCTAGCCACCAAACCCGGCAAGCCCTTTCGCTTATTTTATTCGGCTAGTATGGTAGTTGATACCGCTCAACATGTAATTACCCATATTCAGGCTGATGCGGCTGATGAAAAAGACTCACGCTATTTACTGACCTTAGTAGACCAGGCCACGGCTCACTTACGAACCTTAGGTTTACCACTTCAGTGCCGATGCGGTTTGGCTCAGGTAATAACTACGCTGGGTTGGAAAGCCGGAATATTGAGGGCTTTGTAGCCCTTTTTGGGCAATACACCCCCATTCGGGAACCCTTCACGTACGACCCCAAAGAGGATGTGTACCGGTGTTCGTATGGAGCGGTTAAAGAACTATGGGCTTCGGATGATGGGCGGTTATGGCAATTACTATTATTTCTCCAAATTCAGTGAGTGCAAAGACTGTCCCATCAAAGTGAAATGCTGTGGGAAGAAACAGCGCAAACGGTTGGTGTTTACAATGTATCGCAACCACTACGAACGCATGTAGAAGCGGTTGAGTAGTGCCCGAGGTAGACGCCTGAAAAAGTTACGCAGGTCGACGGTTGAACCTGTAACGGTTCGCCGTCGTGGTTGGTAGTTTATTGAACTACTTTGGCAGGCGTCGTTCCAATGCCCGTGGTCAATCGGCGGCCCACAAACGGATGTTAATGGCAGCTATGGCTTACAACCCAAAGAAATGGTTAGTGAAAAAAGATTGGCCCCAAGCTGCTACCCAGGTACTGGCTCTCCATCCAGAGAATCTTTTTGTCTCTTTCAAGTTGGGGCTATGGAAGCGATTTGAGTTGTGCAACAACCACGCTTGTATTCTTGAACGATATAAGCCGCTTTACCACATTAGGATTGTGGCGGGATAGTACCCCAAAGCAGACCTTCTTTGGCGCTTCTTAACTTGAGCGATAGAAATCGCTGGCGGCTCAGCCTTCACTTCGACTGCTGTGGTTTGGCTGATGCCTTTAATGGAAGTCACCCGCTCAAAAAGATGCTTGAGTTCAGGGTCGCCTTCAACAACGCCCGCGATTGATTTATCAGTCGCTTTTAAATCTGCTTTGAGAGCTTTAAGTGAATGAATACAAGCCTGCTGATTGGCTTTTCGATCTTCTTTATTGACAAATCTTTCCGTATTGGTGAGCGGAGTTTTTAACAACTTGATGGCCTTTGTCAACCGAGCCCGCTGGGTAGTGAGCCGATCTAACTGACTGATAACCTGCCGTGGTAGCACCTATAACCTCGCATCTTCGCGGTTTTTGTAAGTAAATAAAGCGATTCGCTTCGAATCGAGTTTATCCGTTTTACCCCAGCATAAACCTAAGCTATCTTTTATATGAGCGGCTCGTTCGACCGCTCAGGCGGCCCTGCAACATTTCTATTTGAGTCGGACCGATTTCTATGATTCAGGCAACAGTTGGGGTATAAAAATCTTTATATTTTTCCTTCCGCTGTACACAGGCAAAAACACGATGAATCAGCTTGTTGCAGATGTTGTTGATGACTAACATCTCATTCTTGCCTTCAGCGGTTTTTCGTACATAATACGCTTTTAGCTCCTCAGTGTGCTGGATGGCCGACATGGCCCCGTTATGTAAGAGTGCTTTTAAGGGTTTATTGGCTTTATTGCTGGTTTTCGCTTTGCCTTTGTATTGGCTAGAGGAGTACACAAAAGGCACAACACCAGCGTGACAAGCTAGCTTTTTTGGATCTGTAATGTCTTTAAACTCATTCGTAATAATAAGCAGCTCGGTAGCGATAGCTGGGCCAACACCTTTGACTGACTCTACATACGCGTAAAGTTCTTTTAAATAAGGGTCATTCTGAATAGTGCTTTCAATGTCTAGTTTAATTTGCTTAATGTCTTTATCAAGAGCATCCAGTGTCTTCTGACAGGATTTTTTAGCTTCGTGATGCGCTTTCTTAGCGATGAACCCGTCTGAATCGGTCAAAGGAGATTGGAGCCGCATCGGCGGTCCGAATTTTGCGGACTTTTACCAAGCGGCTGCGGATGGCCGTCAACCGATGGCAGCGGCCAACCGTCCAGTTGTTGAATGACCTCTCGCTTAGGTGTCCATAGACGAGCTTCCTCGCGATTTTTGTAGGCATACAAAGCGATTCGTTGGGCATCGACCTTGTCATTTTTGCCGCGAATCATCCCCAAACTTTCTTTAATATGGATGGGGTGTTCTACCCAGACACCCGCTTTGCTTGCTTGTAAAAAGCTAATAATGTGGTTGTTATATATTTCAGTATGCTCCATGCAATACAGGCAATTGACAAAGCTAGCCTCTGGGCATTGCTGCTTTAAGTGTTTAATAAAGCTTTCAATGCCGTTCTGATCATTCGATGACTGGAAATGAAACAGCAACTTATTAGCCACTACAAGGGCCTAGTCCAGGGTGGCTTTGGAGATGTCAATGCCAATAAAAAACGTAAAATTTTCCATACTTTTGAATGAGTTAATACTAATACTCAGGCCAGTAAACTGTCACACACTCGATACCTTGCTCATGGGTCTTTAGCCCGAATTTCTATGGCTCCGGCCACCCGGTTGAGTCCTGTGTTTCAGTAATCCAGTGGGGTCCTGAATCGATCGGCACCGGCCGCCCGGCATGAGTCGCCAACTCAGCCGAAGACGGTAGGGCTTCTCCACTGGCACTGGTGTACTCTCATTTTGAGAGCATTCCAAAGTAGGGCATTCTTGAAATATTTACAGGGGACAAATCTAAAGGCCGAAGCGGCCAGCCTTCCAACTGCCGAATGTGCAGCTTAGGATAATTCATGAGCATGAATCGAATGGCTTGCTAACGGACCGGGCCACAGCGGCTTTTTTTCGATATCAACGCCTAACTCCTGCTCCGCGACTTTAATTAAGGTCGAATAGTACAAGGCTTTGAATTTAGCCACTTCTAATTCTTGTTCGAGGGCATAAACTTTGGCTCGCAATTCATGTTGGTCCTCACTCTGTAATGGGGCACGACGGGCAGTCTTTTTATTTTGAACGGGCGGCAGATTGGGTAGTTCAGCGCCTGTTTCTCGGTTTGTTTCAGCCTCTTTCTCTACCTTATCTACCCAATGCCGAACCGCCTTACGGTTGACTTCGAACTGGACAGCGGCTTGGTCCAGATTGAGCTTGCCAAGATGAATTTGCTCCACCGTTTGGCGCATGGTGAGTTCATTCTGCTGCGTGGGTGATAGATTGAGTTGATCCATAAGTTAGCCAGTTTGTGGTCAACTTTTCTATACAACAATTCTCTAAGATATTGATATTGAATGTGTTGAAAATAAGCTCATTAACTCGTTCCGACTTAAATCGTGAGCCGCTAAACGCCGTTGCACTTGCCGTATGCCAGCTTTTTTGTTTTTTTGAGCCGTGTCTTTAGCCTGAGTTTTCTTGTAAGGCTCCCTTTTGGTAATCATGTTCCAACTAATCATCGCTAGTTTTCGGGCGGTAGCGGTGATAGCTGCGACTCGCCCTTTCTTATAGGCAATCCGTTTGAAGAAGGGACTCAGTTCATGATTGGCCTGATTGCCAATCGAGTTAGCCGCCTGCCGTAAGGCCGTAGCGATATAGGATTTGCCGGCGGGTGTGCGATGACTAAGGATACGCCCACCGCTGATTTTATTATTGGGCACTAACCGCATCCAACTGGCAAAGCTTTTGGCGCTGGCAAACTTATGGATATCCTTGCCCAAGGTAGTTAATAGACAAAGAACTGTATTGTGACTGATACCCGATATGGCAAACAGATCGGTTTGAAAATAAGTCAGCGCAAGCTGGGAGACGTTGAATGCAGGCATATTCTTGCTACTCTTCTTCTTGTTTTCTGACGGTATTTTTTCAACTGGTTTCGAAACGGACTCCGCAGGCACATTACGAGGTAGAGCCTCTACGATGACCCTGTCACACTCCAGGAGGGATTTCTGGTAGAACTTATAAAAGCCCAGGGACGCTTGCAATTCAAACAATTGCTTTTGCCGCCACCAACCCTGAAGAGATTGGGCAATTTCCTCTTTAGACTTTTTCATGCGAATATCTACCAAGGAGGCTAACTCATGCGGATCGCGGTTCCAGCCAGAATCGCTTCGATAATGGCCAGGCCGGATTTGCCCGTGATGTCGCGAATGGCAACGTCCAGACGACTATTCATCAGCCGAAGTGCTTTCTGTATTTTGTGGATATAAGCAGCTTGCTGCTCAATCAGGTGATGGCGATGATAATAGTAAGTACGAAGTTCCTGGAGCGTATCACTCAGCAAAAAACTACCGGACAGTAACCCCAGGGAGTGGAATCGTTGAATCCACAGACAATTAATGACATCCGTTTTACGGCCCTGTACATTTTTAGTCTGGCTACCGCTCACTAAGAGTACGTCAAAGCCAGCTTCTTGTAATGCATTAAAAAGTGGTTGCCAGTAACTGCCCGTGCTTTCCATAGCTACAGAAGTAATCTCATACTGCCGCAAATGGTCAATGAGCTGTTGGTGATCCTGGGTATACACCCCAAAGGATCGGACGTTTTCCTTGTTCTGATCAATGGCTACCTAATGTTCGCGGGAGCCGATATCGATGCCAGCGACATGCGGATTGACGATTGATAAGACTGCGGTTGGCTTTCCCATCATTTTGGCTGATTAACATCATAAACTGACTTCAGGAAATGGATGGGTGAATCAGGATTTTTTATACGGGATTCTCGGGAAGAGATCACCAGTGAATTCAACAAGTGCCTCTTGAGGAGGCCTTATCCATTCCAGCCCAGATTCCAGGAAGGACTGATACGTACCAATAAAAGTTAATGGGTTTATTTCTGACGTCTTAACAAGATAAGCAAAAGGCACAAATCTCCCTACTCCTGTTGTGCTGGGTATTCAATTGTAGCCGCACAATCATTCGATTTCAGGACGAGTCAAGTATTAGATAACCTTTAATTAGACAAGACCGGCCGCAACCCATCCTGATACGATTCGTAAATTATGGTGAAGTGATTTTAGTTGATAAACTCAGTAAATAGAGTAGAAAACGTGAGACAGCAGAATGTCCAAACGGCTTCCCAACCCGAGCAAAGCTGCCGGAGATTATTCAGCGCTTTGTAGAGGAGCTTATATACCGAGGGCGAAGTCAACTGCATCACTTCGGCGATTTCTTCGGTTGACAGAGAACTGTAATACTTCAGGAAGATAATTTCGCGCTGACGGGGTGGCAGTTGGTTGATAAAACGGGCTAAACTCTCTGTAATCGAGTCATCGGTTTGCGTAGCAATGAGTTGTTCTTCAACGGAAAGCTCACTGTCTTCGTCGGGTGTAGCGTCCGAAAATTGGCGTTGCTTCGTGATGCGCCGGATTAGCTCTCGACGTAGGGCCACAATGAAATACGCTTTGGGGGACGTAACGGTTGGCAATTTTGCCGCACTGTCCCAGACCTGAACAAATAAATCCTGCACCGTGTCTTTGACCAATTCTTTATCGGGAACCAGGCGATAGCCGTAGTTATGCAGCATTTTGCCATAACGCTGGTAGAAACATGATAAAGCTTCTGCATTACTCCTCTGTAATAATAGCCATTGCCGTTGGTCAACGGTATTCGTGTCAAGTTCTAAAGGGGATAGCCCACTATTTGAAAGAATAGTCGATTGATTATCAATAGGAAAACCAGCTTTCTCCTCAGGAGAATTAGTTGGAAATTTATAACTTTCCATATCAACTAAAACCAAGTATTCTCAACAATTGACAATGGTCTTTAAGGTCAAATCAGGCAGGAATTGCAACGTAGATTTCTTGCACTAAAGTACGGATTTATTGCACAATATTTCAATAAAACGAACAAAAGCTAGGCAAGGGATTGTACCGCTAAAAGCCAAAACTCAAGCCTACATTATAGCCCCGAGTGACTGGATAGTTCCCCACATCAATCCCGAATGTAGCATCAGCCAGGCCACCAACGGCGGGGTCTAATCCGCTGTATGTAGTAATGGTAAACAAATTCGTCGCTGATACCGAGATTCGTAACCGATTCATTTTTAGTCGATTCAATAACACATTCGAAAAACTATAACCTAAATTTAGATACTGCATCCGACCGTAGGACCCATGTTCAATATAGTACGAATTAGGTTGCGTGTTCGTACTGAAATTGGTTGCACTCTCGAAAATAGGCACGTTTGTATTGGTATGCGTAGGCAACCACGAATCCTTCACCCGCTCACTTATTGCAGCTCCTGTGAACGAGGGGTAGAAGTCAGTAAACCACCGTTGGTTGTTGAAAATCTGGTTTCCCAATGAGACATATAGATTGGAGCTCAAGTCGAAGCCTTTGTACTTTATTCCCAGTGTAATACTGCCCGTGAACTTAGGGATGGGGCTGCCCAAAAACGTCCGATCATTGTCGTCAATTTTATTGTCGCCATTCAAATCGGCGAAGCGAAAACGGCCAGGAGCGGCTCCTAACTGCGTCGCAGCTGATGCCACTTCTTCCTTGCTGTTGAATAGGCCAACTACTTGATAACCATAGAACGATGATAAGGCATGACCCGGCTCATTACGTACTACCGGCCCACCAATGCGCGTACCACCGCCCGTGAAATACGGTACCAACGGCGCAATGGCCGTAATCTGGTTGCTTAGGAAGCTGCCGATTCCGGTCACTTCATAACTCAAATCGCCAACAAGTTTCCCCCGGGTGGTAAGCAGTAAATCAATCCCCTGATTGCGCATACTCGCTACATTCAGGAACGGTGCATTGGCTCGAACGCCCACCACGCTTGGTAAGGCCAATTGGTAGAGTAAATCTTTGGTATCTTTCCGCCAGATGTCGATCATTACCTCCAGGCGATTATTGAAAAACGAACCATCTATCCCGATGTTGGATGTAATGCTCGTCTCCCATTTGGCATCTGGATTACCATATTGACTTGGATAGTAACCCGATTCGATGGAATTATTTGTCGCTCCCAGATCGTAACCATTGGCCGTGTTGGTAGAAAATAAATTGAACTGGTTAGTTGAACTGAGGTAGTTGGAGTTACCCATCAAGCCATAACCACCCCGAATTTTTAGATCCGAAATCCAGGACAGTTTCTTCATGAATTCCTCAGCAGAAATGCGCCAAGCTACAGAAACCGCTGGAAATACGCCATACCGATTGGCGGGGCCGAATTGGGACGATCCATCCCGACGTACCACCGCCGTAGCAATATACTTATCGTTATAGGTGTATTTGGCCTGCCCAAATATCGAGTAAAAGTTGTTGCCTTTTCCGTACGTGCTGGACACCTGACGCGTTGCACCGGGCGTTGTGGTGTTCAGTGTTACGTAGTTAGGGTCGGTGGAGAACGGATTAATACCCGAACCTGCGATACCCCGTCCATTACCCGTGTTGAGTGCTTCCAGCCCCGCCAGCACACTCAGATCGTGTTTGCCGAACGTTTGCTTATACTGCGCTGTGTTGGTAAAGGTCCAGGCCAGCCCTACATTGGATGCCTCCGAATAGGTGTAGTTCGCGATATTTTCGGAGTTTTCGTAAGTAGATCGAACGTATGAATTGGCGTAGTTCGTGTAGTATGACCCTCCCAGACTACTCTTCAGTGTTACAGCAGGAATGGGGTCGTACGCTACGTAAATGTTCCCCAAAATAGTCACCGTATGATTCAAATTATTGGCCTGTCCATCCCGACTGGCTACAGGATTTCGGGGATTGCTGAACCCCGGAGCGGCTGTGCCCGCATACCCTCCGAACGCATTATAGACAGGAATAATGGGCGCCATCCGAAACGATGACAGAATGTCGTTCTCATCCGAAGCAACGCTTGAATTATTGTTGGTACTATTGCCAAGAGCATTCCCCGTTGTGCCCTGCAAGCCCGTCGCCGATACGTAGGCCACCTGGATATTCTCGCCAAACCGAAGTTTTTTGCTGAGGTCAAATTCGGTGTTGGCGCGAAAGCTATAGCGCGAAAAATCATTGTTACGAACGATACCCGCCTGTCGCTGCATACCCAGACTTAGGTAGTACCGACTAGTCTCGGTTCCCCCCGAAAATCCCAGCGTGTGCCGCGTCATGGGTGCCACCCGGGTAATGGCTTTATACCAAACAGTTCCCTGCTTATTAGCGGGAATGACGTTATAGATCGCCCTATTGGCCGAATTAACGTTGTAATTAGTCTGTTCAGCAGCTATGTCAATGGATCCAATAACGCCTGGTATCTTGCCAACTAGCAGATAATCAGGTAATACGGGCGTTTGGCCCGAACCATACTGACCATTGGCGATACTGGTGAAACTATCTGGCCCTACTGTGCCTCCCGTTTGAAAGATGTCATTCCGGCGCGCCTGCCAGGTCCAGTCGGCCTGTTCCTGAGGAGTCAGAATCGGAAGCCCTTTTCCTGGATCCGTTACCCCATACAAGCCGTCGTAGCTAATGCTCAGTTTCTGGGCCTTGCGCTGACCTTTTTTCGTAGTCAGGACAATTACCCCCGCGGCCGCCCGAGCCCCGTAGATGGAAGCCGACGCGGCATCTTTTAAAACGGTGGTGGTTTCAAGGTCATTGGGATTCAGAAACTGAATACTCTGGGTAGGCACCCCATCGACAATATAAAGCGGTTGATTCCCGCCAAAGGAGCCAAACCCCCGCACCCGGATCTGGCTGGATGTTCCGGGCTGCCCGTTGGTAATAACCGTAACGCCCGCCACGCGCCCCTGAAGTTGCTGTTCGACATTTGCCGAAGGAACTAGTTGAAGTTGGGCTGGTTTGACCGTCGAAACAGCGCCCGTTACATCCCGACGATTTTCCGTCGAGTAACCTGTGATCACGATCTCGTTTAATAGTTTCGTATCCTCCGCCAGCTGTACATTAATTGTTGTGTTTTCGAAAAAAGGATACTCCTGTGTAGTATAACCGATGTAGGAAAAAACCAATGTTCCAGCACGTTCTTGAACGGATAAATTATATGTACCATTGAGCGAAGCTGTGGTGCCAGATGTGGTGTTTTTGAGTACAACGGTAACACCGGGCAATGCCTCTCCAGTTGTGGTTACTACTTTGCCGGTGAGTTGAAAAGTAGGCTGTTTTTCGTCGGGCAACGCTGATTTAGTGGACTTGGTAGCGGAGAGGCTGGTTGAGTATTTCTGGGCGGAAGCAGTTTCGCGAATCGGTTCTTGGTAAAGAATATAGGTGTGTTTTGTCCGTTGAAATTTTATGTTGAACGGTGATAGCAATCGGGTTAGAATCCGGTCTAAATTTCTTGGCAAGTTGGTCAATACGTCCGACGAGATAAATTTATTCGCCAGCAAATCGGTATCGTAGTTGAAAATAACGTGATGGCGAAGCGCTAATTCATTTAGGATCTGACCCAAATTTGCTTTTGCCGATGCGGTCATCACAGACGGTGGAAGTGAGCCTCTTTTTTTTGAAGGCAGTTGCTGGCCATATGTATCAGTTTGGCCGTTACCTATAAGCCCAAGCAATAGAAGTCCCGCAAAAAAAAGCGTTCTCAATCTAATTTTTCTGAGGGTAAATGGGCTCATGCTCAAGTTCAGCAAACGGATAAAAAACAAGTCGTTAATCTATCAGATAGCCTCCTTTTGTTGCTCTTGCACGCACATTGTAGATTGTTTGAAGCTGATTATAGAAGGTCTGAATGGAGTCTGTGCCAACCGAGCCTGTAAATCGTTTCCGAAGCAGTTCCGGCCGACTAACCGTGGTGCGAATACCGTAACTATCCTCTAATTTCTGAAAGACGTTATTTAGTGTTTCTCCGTTAAAAATCAACGTATTGTTCAGCCAGGCCGTGTAGATACGTGGGTCTGCCTTTTCTTTCGTCAGATAATTGGTCTTGGGTAATAAAGTAGCTTTTTCGCCGGGCACCAAAATCATATGCTGATCGGTACGGCTGCGTTCATTCAACTGCACTTTGCCTTCCGCCAGCATCACTTCCGTTTTACCCCGCCGGTCGTTCACGTTAAAAACGGTTCCCACTACGTTTATGTCCAGACGGGCTGTTTTGACTGTAAACTTCACCAGCTCATTTTGTTGCCGTTGTTTCCTGACTTGAAAAAAAGCTTCGCCCGTTAGCTTTACCTCCCGATTCGACCAACTCCGTTTGTATTCCATGCATGAATTGCCGTTCAACGTGACCAGTGAGCTATCTGGCAGGACCACCGTATGCATCTTGCCGAATGCAGTTGAATAAAAAACGGGTTGCTGATACCACCAGAAGCCTGCACCTACCATAATTAAGACCGCTACCGATGCGGCAATGGCATACCAGCGTCGCCAGAGGGGAATCACAATGCCCATCGGATGCTCCAGAACGTCGGGGGCGATCCGCTGCTGAATAAGCTTCCAGTTCTGCTGTAACTCATCGTCAGAAAATACGTCAGGTTGAGCTGATAACTGCCTGATAATCTGAGCGGCTTCTTCTATCTCTGCCTGTTTGTAGGGATGTTTCTGCACCCACTCGAGCCAGAATGAATTAGAGGCTTGTGTAGGATTGGTTACCCAGGCGATAAAGGCATCGTCGGTAATAAAGTCTTGTGTGGAAAATAGCTCGTACGAGCGCATATACTGTAGTAGTTATATCTAGTCTTAAAGTACAGAGCCGTCCAGAAATTACCCCTTTATCCTGAAACTTTACTGAATTGTCAGACTCAGTAAACTTGCTTTGAGTGTAGCTAGAGAGACCTCATTCCTCAAACCGGATATTGGTTAATTTGAGAATTTCGTCGTTTGGTTTGGTTGGTTTGATGGCGAAAAAATACACGTCATGACGACCAGAAACCGGTTTGTTGAGCTGCCCCCTTACCGTTTTTAACGTATCCCAGCCCCTCGTCGGTCCATAGCCTGTTGTACTAATAATTGGGCCCGCCTGCGAATCAATACGTACCTCAATTTCTCCCGTCTGATTAGCCGATGCGTACTCATACAGAAAGGCTTTAATCCCGGATAAGTCAATGCTTTTTAACAAGATATAAGACTTATGCCCACCTGGCGACAGGTTATCCCGGAAGCGGGGAAAACCAACGTGGGCGTCTGCGTAGGCGGGTTTCACGTTCGCATTTCGTAGCGTTACTACGTCTGTACCGGTGAGTGGCCCAACTACTTTACCGCCCTTATCCGCGTAGGAAGCTATGATTGTGTACTGCCCTTTTACGTCATCTTTCGAATGATCTTTTAGCGATAAGGAACCTTGGATTGGCAAGAGTGTCTGGCTTTTTTGCTTGTCGGTCAGGGAGAAAATATAGCGCACCATTTCCTGTGCATCCTGCACCGAAAGCTGCGGGTGCGCACTCATCACATGCTCGGTTCCCCACGCACCACCACCACCATTTATAATCTTGGTGCCTAATTGTTCAACAGTTCCAACCTGCTCTTTGTACTTATGCGCAATCGCCAGAAACGACGGCCCCACTGACACCTTATCGACTGTATGACAAGCCTTACAATCGCTACCCGCTATCAGCGTTTTGCCCAGCGAATTCGTTTCAGCAGCGAGCATTGGCGTGTTAGGAGACGTAATGCCCGGTGCGCTCGGCTGGGGATTGTAGGCGTAAACGACTTTAACTCGTTTGGGATCTACTGCTACATCCTCTTTGTCTTTCACTTTTACAGCATATGTAAACGGCTTGTTCTCCCAGAAAAAGGATTTGTTGCCCGCGCTCGTAATGGCCACCGTTGGCCGGGTGTTTCCTACTTTCACCGTTACCGTATCAGCACCAACTAATCCAGCATGATCGGTTGCCTTTAGAATGACCTTGTAAACGCCCGGCTTTTTGTAGGTGTATGTAGCAGTCGGGGTTGTAGCGCCTACAGTTTTGCCATCGAACAGCCATTGATACGTCACCTGATCATCGTCGTCAAGATCGTGTGAACCCTGGCTTTTGAACGTCACCCGTAATGGAGCCTGCCCGTCGGCTTCACGTAAAATGGGATAGTTACGTCGCTCCGACGTCAGGAAGACCATTTTATCGACTCGTGCTTCAGTCGCAGAATCTGCGATGCTTGCCTGAGCAACGGGTGCCCGATTGCCGGTATTGTACTCGATTTTCACTAGTCGAGCATCTTCATTATCAGCGCCATAGATCGAGCCGTATTCCAGCATATACATCACACCATCAGGTCCAAACGCCAGATCAATAGGACGCCGAAAATCGCCGTTGGTAGCCATAAACGATTCACTACGTACATAATTCTCTTTCTCGTCGAATCGCAGCGCCATCACCCAGTTGCGCATCCAGTCAAATACAAATAAAGCGCCGTCGTAATAATCCGGGAATTTGTTCGTCGACGTAGTATTTTTGTTGAAGGTGTAAAACGCCCCCGCCATTGCGCTCCGTCCGCCCACACCCAATTCGGGAAACTCCTCCGATGCCGCGTATGGATACCAGATCATGGCGGGAATGGCGGGTGGCAATTGATTTAGGCCGGTGTTGTTCGGCGAGTTGTTGACGGGTGCCGCCGGGTCGAATTTGGGGCCAGCGGTTTTTGTTGCAAAATCCCATTTCGCATACGCAAAGTTGTTGCCCATGAAGTAAGGCCAGCCGAAATTGCCTGCTTTCCTGGCCTGATTAAACTCATCGTAGCCACGGGGCCCCTGAAGGCCATCTTTACCTGCATCCGGCCCAATTTCACCCCAGTATAAGACCGATGTTTTCGGGTTTACCGCAATTCGATACGGGTTGCGACAGCCCATAATGTAGATTTCTGGTAAAGTTTTATCAGTTCCTTTCGGGAATAAATTACCGTCAGGAATGGTATAAGTGCCGTCTGTCTCGGGATGAATTCGCAGTATTTTTCCTTTAAAATCGTTTGTGTTGCCCGCCGAGCGTTGCGAATCCAGACTGTAAAATTCCTTGCCTGATCGTTCATCCAATGGAGAATATCCATCGGATGGAAAGGGGGCGGAACTGTCGCCGGTAGACAGAAAAAGATTACCGTCTTTATCCCAGGCCAGCGATCCGCCGTGGTGCGACCCGCTAGTTTTCTGTACCGGTACTTTCAGCATTACTTTCTCTGATCCCAAATCCAACGTATTGTCAGGATTCATGGTGAATCGTGAAAGTTGAAAAGCCAGTGTCTCCTCAGTCAGGCCAGCGGGGGCATAGTACACATAAAGATTACGATTTTGGGCGAATTCTGGATCGAGCGCCAGACCTATCAAACCCGTGCCGCCCATGTTCGTGATCGGGAATTTGTGGATCAACATTTTCGTTCCAGTGCGCGGATCAAAGACCGACAGGTTGCCGAACAGTTCTGTAAAAAATACCCGACCATCGGGCGCAATCGCCAGTTCCATTGGTGAATTCAAATCATTGACCAGCACTGTTTTTACGAAGCGGTTTTGTTCGGGCGTCACTTTGGCGTAGGCTTTCCTATAGTTAAGCGGTTTACCATCACCAATGGCGTACTTAATGCCGCCCAGCAAATGGCTCAGAAATAACGGCTCACTAAAACTCTCGTCGGTATGGCCTCCACCAGTGTAAAAGGCTCGTCCACCATCGAACTCGTGATACCAACTAATGTGATGATTCGAGCCATTGGTACCGCCCTCATAAGTACTTTCGTCCAGATCGGCCAACACGTTTATACCTGAATAGAATGATCGGTAGTTATACCACTCGTCGGTACGTTCCCATTGATCGGGCAGCATTTTCGTTGCCGGATGGTTTTTTTGGGTCACATCAACGGTTGCTTTTCGTACATTAGGATTGTGCGGATGACTGGAAAAATGAGCGCCCATTAATTTACCATACCACGGCCAGTCGTATTCCGTATCGGCTGCCGCGTGAATACCGACATAACCGCCACCCGCCTGGATGTATCGTTCGAATGCCGCTTGTTGCTTACCATTCAAAACATTGCCTGTCGTACTGTTGAAGATAACGGCCGCGTATTGTTTCAGGTTTTCGTCGGTAAATAAGGCCGCATTTGTCGTGGTATCAACCGAAAAACCATTTACGTTTCCCAGCCTCTGAATCGCGGCAATAGCGAATGGAATGGAGGTGTGTTTCCAGCCTTTGGTTTTCGAAAATACCAGTATACGGGGCGCATTAGCAGACTGTCTGACTGTCATTCCCGAATAGAGCAGGAACGTAGCGCCCATCAACCCTATAAAATAAAGTCTTGCCTTTATTAATGTCATCTTGAAATAAGTTGGAATCATCTAGCCCGATTGTTCACTCAGGGCACTTGAGCTGTTTTAGCTTTCGTATAATCCAGGGGTTCATTCTTGCCAATACTGTATTGTATACCCGCCAGAATATGTTGCTGAAATAAGGGATCACGGTAGGCTTCGCTGAGGTGGCCCAGCGCGGTATAAAACGACCGGCCACCATCGAATTTGTGCTTCCAGGCAAGCGGGTGATACACGCCTTCGGTGCCGCCCTGATACGTACTTTCATCGGCTGTCAGCAGTACATGTACGTCGGTCATGCGTTTTTTGAAATTGTACCATTCATCTTTGCGCTTCCACCGTTTAGGTAGTTGACGTGTTGATGGGTCATTCACATCGGCGACCTGCACAACGCCATCCACCGGATCAGGCGGGTGATTTACGAAAACGGCACCGGTCAACTGGCCAAACCACTCCCAATCTTTCTCCGAGGCCGATGCCGAGTGAATACCTACATAGCCGCCACCCGCCTGAATATACCGCTCAAAAGCTGCTTGTTGGGCTGGATTCAGTACGTCGCCGGTTGTGCTAAGCCAGATAATGGCTGCGTACTTTTTCAGAGTGTTGTCGGTGAAAAAATCTGCATTTTTTGTTGTGTCTACGGCGAACCCATGCTGCTGTCCCATTTGTATAATGGCCGCTATACCATCGGGAATTGACTCATGATAGTAACGTAGCGTTTTGCTGAAAATCAGAACTTTAGGTTTGCCGGATTGGGCGAAACTCAGCATTGAAATGCCTAGTAAAAAGGCCAAAAGAAAGGGCAATATTTTTTTCATATTTTATTCGTTTCAGGTCATTGACAAGGCAAATCTGTATGCCGTTCGTGGCAATACCCCCAATCTCCTGAAGGGGGCTCATCAGCCGGAGGTTTTAGCCCCCTTCAGGAGATTGGGGGTATTGCCACGAACTAAACGCTTCTTTTATAGTAAAGAGGCTCCAGCATTTTCCGTGCTTCGCCGTCAGGGTCGTTCCGTACTTCACTGGTTTTGTTGAAGACCATCATCGCGCCTTTGTCGGGCGTAAAGGTGGGCCAATTGGGGAGTCCTTTATGATTCGGATTGCCGGTTCGGGCGAAATTTATCCAGGCCTGACTCATTTTGTTAGCCAACTCCCGAGCTTCGTCTCCTCCGCCAGTCATCGTTTCGCAACGGTCGGTATTCGCAAATACAAACGGGATTTCGCTGCAATGGAATGAGCGGGGGCGGCCGTCCAACACGGGCGTCTGCCAGGAAAAAAGGTAGAGATAAACAGGGGCGGCATTTTGGGCTGCTTTCCGTTCGGCTTGTAGGTAGGCCATTGGATTATACGGAGCTACGTAGGAAAGCAGTTCAACGGGCTTCGCTTTTGGGTGAACCTTACGTAACACCTCATAAATCTGGATGCTCTTGTCGCCAAAGCGCTCAGCCAGTTTCTTTTTCACCCCATCATCATCGATTGATTCCATACCGGGGTTGTTAATACTGGCCGAGGCTTCATTGCGGTTTGTCCCGATGATCATCGGGATATTCGCTGAATAGGCTGGAACGGCAGGCTCAAACGGATGGGCAGGCAACACAGTGCCATCCACAACCGGTTGCCACCCCGCCCGACCAACGCCTGGCGGTATTGTGGTTCCCATTTTCTTCTCGGCAGCCATTCCCGCTTCCGTTATGCGCGCAAAAGGGAGTTTATGAATATCAGCAATGTTCGACCGGTTGAGTTTCAGATCATTCAACACATGCTCAGCGAGTTGGGCCGCGTAGGTATGCGTTGCCACCTGAACCGTTGAGCTACTTTCCGAAATGCCTTTATGAAACAAACCTTTTGCTGACGGCATTGCCATGAGCGTCGTTACTTTGGCCGCTCCACCCGACTGCCCGAAAATCGTTACATTGCCCGCATCGCCCCCAAACTGAGCAATGTTGTCGCGTACCCATTCGAGGGCCGCCACCAAATCAAGCATACCCACGTTCCCCGATTGAGCGTACTGGCTGCCGTAATCAGACATATCCAGAAACCCGAAAACGTTAAGCCGGTGGTTGATCGAGACAACAACGACATCACCGAATCGACTTAGATTTTCGCCGTCGTAAGAAGGGTGTTCCTGACTGGAGCCGGAGAAAAAAGCCCCCCCGTGCATCCAGAATAGAACCGGCCGTTTCTTTCCATCGTTAACGCCCGGCGACCAGACATTCAATCGTAGGCAGTCTTCGCCCTGCAAGCCGTCGTTCCACTGATATAGAAATGCGTACTCTTCCGAACTCCAGCCGCCATTTGGTTTCTGGGGACAGACCGGCCCGTAAATGAGTGAGTTACGAACGCCCGTCCAGGGAGCGAGTTTGGCGGGCGGCATAAAACGAGCCTCTTCTGCGGTGGTTGCTGCGTACGGAATTCCCTTAAAATTGACAATGCCATTATGCGTATAGCCGCGCACTTTCCCCGCCGTTGTTTCCACCACTGCATTCGATTCCGAAGCGACAACGCTGTCTTTCCGATTGAAACCTGTGGGCTTGGCAACGACTTCTAACGGAATGGGGGAGACGCCAAAAGTGGTAGCACCAAGGCTAAGCTTTTGAAGGAATTCTCTACGGTTATTACTCATGGTTATATTCGTTTGATGTGATGTCAGTTTCTCAAAACTGACATCACACATTACTTATCAATAGCCCGGATTTTGCGTCAGAACGCTTTTGCCCTGATAATCAATTTGAGTTTGCGGGATTGGGATATATTCGTCTCGACCTGGGGTGTATTTGCCACCACTATAAGCAACTGGTAACTTCTTTGATTCGTAGGCCAGGAATGCATTTAACACAGTAGAAGCCGTTCCCCAACGAACCAGATCAAAGAAGCGGTGACCTTCGCCCGAAAGTTCAAGTTTGCGCTCAAATTGAACCGCCGTTCGGGCCGCGACTTTATCAGTCCAAGGCGTTGTGTAGTTGGCAATTACGTAGTTCGCGGCATTCTTACCATCAGGCATCTTTACCCACGTATCAGCGTTGGCGGCCCGCGTCCGAATCATGTTGACGTACTTGCGAGCCGTTTCCAGACTTCCTATTTCAATTTCGCACTCAGCTGCCATCAGCAGTACGTCGGCAAAGCGGATGATGTTGTAATTGATGGCCGAATACGCATCGGTTGACGTACTAGCATCAGTCAGGATTTTGTCCTGCGATTTGTAGTAGATAAACTTTTTGGGCGAATAGGGCCCAGCGAAACTCTGGTCGCGAATCCAGGCAAAGCCAGGATGAATCGACCAATCCAGATACGGAATACCCCGACGACCAACCGACCAATCCAGCCGGGGATCAACTGGGCCCGCATCAGGCGTAAATGGCTGATTTGAGAGAATTCCCTGATCCGTTTTCAACTGGTTTGCATCCGAATTGTAGGAACCATCCAACAAAGGAAGGCCAGTGCCATCCACCCGAAACGAGTTCGCTAATTCAAAGCTGGGTGGGAAATAGCCGCAGCAACCCGCCGGACCACTCGAGCCCGTGTTGTATGGGAAATTATTGGCTAGGTCAGTGGCGGCATTATCCGAACTACCTGTATTGGCCGCATTCTGAATGGCAAAAATCGACTCAGCGTTGGTTTCTTTGGCCGCGTTAAAAATATCGGTATAGTTCGCTACGAGACCATATTTCATTCCGCCTGATGTAACGCCGTTGGCAATCACCTGATCGAAAAGCGCTTTGGCCTCTGTATATTTCTTTTGATACAGGTAGGTTTTCGCCAGATAAGCCATAGCTGCCCACTTGTTCGCCCGACCGACCAGCGTTTGGGTTTCAGGCAGATTATCGACTGCATATTTGAAATCGGCTTCGATTTTAGGCCATATTTCAACGTTGTTCGGCACTTTTTCGGCACCCGTTCCGTAGCCCACCGATTCATCTACATAGGGCACAAGATTGAAACTCCGTTTGAGATCGAAGTAATAGTGAGCACGCAGAAAACGGGCTTCAGCCGATATCCGCTGTTTGTCGGTCGCCGTTACATCGACACTAGCCGATGGAAGCGCACGTAGCACCGCATTTGCCCGGCTGATTCCTTCAAACATGGCACTCCATTTCTGGCCAATGTCAAAAAGGCTGGGATATAACTGATACGTCATCCAAGGAACGAGGTCGCCGTAATCGCCTGAATTTGAGCCCTTATTGGCTTCTCCTCCCGATATACTTCCTCGCAGCCAGTTAAAGGAACTGGTTACCCGCCGGAAGCCGCGCCCGTTCAACTGGGCATATGACGACACCAGAATGCCCTCAATACCCGCCTTGGATGTTAACTGGTCGCTGGATAATTGGCCGGTGGGCGCCACCTCCAGAAACTTATCCTGGCAGGCAGAAGTCGACAACATCAGCGTTGCGGTCACTATGATTAATTTACTGGTAAGATTTTTCATGTTGCAGTTTAGTCGATTAGAAGCCAAAACTCACCCCTACATTGTAGCCCCGAGTGACTGGATAGTTCCCCACATCAATCCCGAACGTAGCATCCGAGCCGCCACCTACTGCTGGGTCCAGACCGCTGTATTTGGTGATCGTAAACAAATTCGTTGCCGACACCGACACCCGCAACCGGCTGAGGTTGGCCCGACTTAGCAGTGCATTAGGAAAGGTATATCCCAGGTTCAGATACTGCATGCGCCCATACGACCCATTTTCAACGTAATAGGAGTTAGGTTGGGTGTTGGTACTGAAATTAGCCGCACTTTCGAAAATCGGTACGTTCGTGTTCATGTTGGTAGGCAACCACGAATCCTTTACTCTGGAGCTAACAGCGGCCCCCGTAAATGAGGGATAGAAGTCTGTAAACCACCGCTGGTTATTGAAAATCTGGCTTCCTAACGAAGCATATAAATTGGTGTTCAGATCGAAACTTTTGTATTTCAAGCCCAGCGTGATGCTTCCCGTAAATTTGGGGATCGGACTGCCCAGATACGTTCGATCATTGTCATCAATCTTTTTGTCGCCATTCAAATCGGCGAAGCGAAAACGGCCAGGAGCAGCGCCCGTTTGGGTCGCAGCCGATGCCACTTCTTCCTTGCTGTTGAATAGGCCAACTACTTGATAACCATAAAATGACGACAACGTATGGCCCGCTTCGTTACGTACCACCGGCCCACCAATGCGCGTACCACCGCCCGTGAAATACGGTACCAACGGCGCAATGGCCGTAATCTGGTTGCTTAGGAAGCTGCCGATTCCGGTCACTTCATAACTCAAATCGCCAACAAGTTTCCCCCGGGTGGTAAGCAGTAAATCAATCCCCTGATTGCGCATACTCGCTACATTCAGGAACGGTGCATTGGCTCGAACGCCCACCACGCTTGGTAAGGCCAATTGATATAGTAGGTCTTTGGTATCCTTTCGCCAGAAATCAACAACTACTTCCAGGCGATTATTGAAAAACGAACCATCTATCCCGATGTTGGATGTAATGCTCGTCTCCCATTTGGCATCGGCATTCCCGATCTGGCTTGGGTAGTACCCCGTGGCAATCGAGTTGTTCGTTGCACCAAGGTCGTAGCCGTTGGCCGCATTAGTAGCAAACAGGTTGAACTGGTTAGTTGAACTGAGGTAGTTGGAGTTACCCATCAAGCCATAACCACCCCGAATTTTCAGGTCTGATACCCATGGCAGATTCTTCATAAATTCTTCGGACGAGATACGCCACGCAGCCGAGAAAGCTGGAAATACGCCATACCGATTGGCGGGGCCGAATTGGGACGATCCATCCCGACGTACCACCGCCGTAGCAATATACTTATCGTTATAGGTGTATTTGGCCTGCCCAAATATCGAGTAAAAGTTGTTGCCTTTTCCGTACGTGCTGGACACCTGACGCGTTGCACCGGGCGTTGTGGTGTTCAGTGTTACGTAGTTAGGGTCGGTGGAGAACGGATTAATACCCGAACCTGCGATACCCCGTCCATTACCCGTGTTGAGTGCTTCCAGCCCCGCCAGCACACTCAGATCGTGTTTGCCGAACGTTTGCTTATACTGCGCTGTGTTGGTAAAGGTCCAGGCCAGCCCTACATTGGATGCCTCCGAATAGGTGTAGTTCGCGATATTTTCGGAGTTTTCGTAAGTAGATCGAACGTATGAATTGTTGTAATTCGTGAAATACGTTCCGCCCAGGCTGCTACGTAGCATGAGGCCTGGAATCACATCATATTCCAGGTAAGCATTCCCCGAACCGAAGACAGTGTAGTTGATATTATTGGCTACACTCTCGCGATTCGCCACTGGATTTCGGGGATTGTTGAACCCCGGAGCGGCTGTGCCCGCATACCCTCCGAACGCATTATAGACCGGAATAATGGGCGCCATTCGAAATGCAGTCAATACGTCGTTTTCGTCGCCCGATACACTGGCATTGTTATTTGTGCTATTTCCCAATGAGTTCCCGACACTCCCCTGCAGCCCTGTCGCCGATACGTAGGCCACCTGGATATTTTCGCCAAACCGAAGTTTTTTTGTGATATCAAATTCGGTGTTGGCCCGCAGGGTGTAACGCGAGAAATTATTGTTTGTAATAATTCCCGCCTGCTGTTGCATACCCAGACTCAGGTAGTATCGGCTGTTTTCGGTCCCGCCCGAAAATCCCAGCGTATGTCTCGTCATAGGGGCAGTTCGTGTAATGGCTTTGTACCAGTCGGTGCCTCGCTTGTTAGCCGCAATCACACTGTAGATCGCACCATTGGCCGGATTGACATTATATTTTGCCGCTTCTGCCGTCAAATCGACAGCACCAACAACGCCTGCGTTCTTGCCAACTAATAGATAATCAGGCAATACCGGTGTTTGCCCTGATCCGTATTGACCATTGGCGATACCAGCGAAGCTATTCGCACCAATAGCCGTTCCCGACTGAAAAAGATCATTCCTGCGCGCCTGCCAGGTCCAGTCTGCCTGTTCTTGGGGATTCAGGATAGATGGGCCTTTACCCGGATCAGTCACACCATATAACCCATCGTAACTAATACTGAGTTTTTGCGCCTTGCGCTGACCTTTTTTCGTAGTCAGTACAATCACTCCGGCTGCCGCTCTGGCGCCGTAGATCGAAGCCGAAGCGGCATCTTTCAGGACGGTTGTGGTTTCAATGTCGTTGGGGTTAATGAACTGAATACTTTGGGTAGGTACACCATCTACCACGTAGAGCGGTTGATTACCGCCAAACGAACCAAAACCCCGTACCCGAATCTGGCTGGAGGTACCGGGTTGTCCATTGGTGATCACCGTAACCCCCGCCACCCGACCCTGCAACTGCTGCTCCACGTTAGCCGAGGGAACTAGTTGAAGCTGGGCTGGTTTAACCGTCGATACAGCGCCCGTAACGTCCCGGCGGTTTTCTGTCGAGTAACCTGTGACCACGACTTCGCTCAGCGCATTGGCTTCATCTTCAAGTTTTACCTCAATGGAAATGCGGTTGCCAATTATTATTTCCTGTGTTTTAGATCCAATTGAGGATATGATCAACACTGGGTTTTCTCCCCGAATGGTCAAGGCAAAATTGCCATTAGCATCAGAAGATGTACCAGTTTGCGTTCCTTTTAATACGATATTGGCCCCTGGGATTGCGCCATCGCTTCCTGTAATTTTACCCGTTACCCGACGATCCTGAGCGAAAGCATTGAGGCTCCATAGCAGCAGCATTGAACCCAGAAAAGTAGCCTGCAGTACTCTGTAGAACGATTCTTTCATGAATATTGACTTGATTTAGAACATGAATTGAACAGCTGTCCGAAGCGCGATTCAGGCAACGGAAGTCATGCAGGCCTACATGAATTTCATCCCCTATTCAGCTGTTTTATCTGTCTAGTGCAGGAAAGGGCTGGAATTATCCCTTTTCAAGTCAAAATTTTAATAAAATTCTTTTAACGTATTCGATCGATTGAGTTGGACTGGTATCAAACTTTGGTAAATCAGGTTCACTTCCTTGGCGCATATACACCATTGCAGAGTCTATTAACCGCACCTCTCGGAGACCCAATTCAACAAGCGTCTCATGCCGCTTAAGTAAGGGGAAGTTTTTACCCTGAATGTGTAACAATCTATTTCAAGTAGGAAAAATTATATCGAAAAGGTATGCCCGAAAGGAAAGTAGCTTTGCCCCTGAGTAACGTACAGGTCGAGTTATCCCAAGGAATAGTCTATTGAACGATCGCTGAACAACGAAATGCCTAGTCCTGATTTATCCGGAGGTTTATTTGAACGATTTTATTGTATATTCAAGTTGAAGTTAATTTCCTGTCTAACAATTTTTTATATTGTTCATAGAATAGGAATCCTTGACTTTTTTGTGAACGATTTTTGGAATGACCCGTCTTGGAAAGTGTTGCCCTTTCTCGATCTTGGGATCCGCTGATTGTGCGAACAAGAGTTATAACTATGACAACTCTATACCGTAAAAATTGAGACTTTAAAAGCAGAAGATAAATTTGGGCGTATTGAACAATCGGTACAACTTCATAAAGGGAGGCCACACCTGAGAACTGCCCAAGCTGTCTCGATCAGCTACAGATGTCAATAAAAAAACGCTTGTGTGCGTAATCATGTTGAGCGACTTTTCGAAGTCAACTTGGCCATTCTTTACTATTATGGATGACGCCTATATTTATATTAGGACTTACGCAAAAGTGGTAAATTGAAATAAAAAATAGCTTGAAGGTCACCGCACAACTTTACGGACAGTTTCTACTGAGTAGCCAGATCAACTATACGGCTACCTACTTGGCTGATCACCTGGAAGGGATCACCCATGACAATGTGCAGTACTTTCTCAAAGCTAGCCGAGTGGCACCTCGCCAGGTCTGGCAACATGTCCGCCACCAAATTCAACTGGATACCGATGGCTATATCCTCTTTGATGATACCGTGCTCAATAAAGAACATAGTCATAAAATTGAACTGGTTCGTCGGCAATACAGTGGAAATGCTCATGGAATCATCAAAGGCATCGGTGTGGTTAATTGTGTCTACTTCAATCCTAAAATTAATCAGTTCTGGCTCATTGACTACCGTATTTTTAATCCCGATGAGGATGGAAAAAGCAAGTTGGATCATGTGTTGGACATGCTTAACCAACTAGCACCCCGCCAGATCAGTTATCGAATCGTCTTAATGGACAGTTGGTATGCTGTGACCGACCTCTTCAAGTGGCTCATTACCAATGAAAAACTGTTTTACTGTCCTATCAAGAGCAACCGTAAGGTCGATGATTCAGGTGGCAAAGAACCGTATCAACCTGTCAGCTATCTGAGCTGGTCAGCTCAACAGGTGCAGCAGGGTAAGCTGGTTAAAGTACACAAGATGCCTCAAAACACCTATCTTAAACTGTTCCGCGTACTGGTGTCTACCCACCGGACGGACTATATCGTCACCAACGATTTAGCTCAAAATGAGACGAGTGCCGCTGAAGAAAAAAGTGGTATTCGTTGGACAATTGAGCAGTTTCATCGAGAAGATAAGCAGATCACGGGTCTGGAATGTTGTCAATGTCGATTAGCTCGTAGTCAACGCAATCACATTGGCTTAGCGGCTCTGACTTGGTTACGTTTTAAACAGTTGGCTTATCAGACTAAGAAAACGGTTTACCAACTCAAACAAGGCTTATTAGATGCTTACCTTCGTCAAGAGTTGGCGAATCCTTCAGTTGCCTTTGCGTAAGTCCTATATATATTAGACCAGCCTGGCACTTATCAACTATAATCCATAGGTTTTATTGATTTTTGGGGTAAGCAGTAGGAGTAAGCAGTATAATTGCCTAGTTTTAGATAATCCTACCACCGCTTTGCCATGGACTACCTGTGCGACTAATCCATTTCCAATCACTGAGTGTTGGGCAGATAAGTTTTTTGAGCCAGGTAGGCGCTGGGTTGATGGCTGCCGGACCTAAATACCTTCCCTATTCCTCTTTCGATCTTGCTTGGACTTTTAGACCAACTGACTTGCCGTTCGTTGAAAAAAAGCAGGAGATCCGCCCAATGGGTTCCAGGCAGAAACAGCCTCTAACTGAGGGTATCCTTCAACCTGAACAATCCACTTTAGCAGGGCTTCACCAACAACAGCTCAACCGCTCACCATCACCGGTATGGAAGCGGCTGATTCATGGTCTCATCGTAGCCATTTCCTTATTGACGATTTCCCTGGCCCAGCCAGCAACAACCCCGGTTAGCCTAACCCAAGTACCCGAGGATGGGTTTCTGCTCAAAGAAGGGTGGCGACTTCAGCCAGGTGATAACCCAAATGGAGCCAGTCCTAAGCTGGATGACCGACACTGGGTTAGCATTGATCCAACCAAAGATATTCGGGAGTTGCCTCAGCTACAGCAGGCGGGTATCGGCTGGCTTCGGTTGCATATCCATACCGGACCCGATTTGCCGCCCCTGATGATCAAGCTGTTTCAGTCGGTTGCATCCGAAATTTATCTGGATGGCCGATTGTTGTATCGCTTCGGCAAGGTCAGTGCCAACCCCGATAGCGTACAGGCGTATAATCCTGCGGCTGCGTATAGCTTCCCTCTGACAACCTACTCTGATCATATACTAGCCCTTCGGATTGCCTGTCAGCCGAGTCAATTTTACTACGCCAACTACCTCAACTGGGATGCGGGAACGGTTCAGTTCTGGTTGTTTCCAACCCATGTTCTACCAGCCATCAAACCGGTTGATGTCGAGTCGATTTACCTGAATACATTCCGAATAGGGATCGCGTTCATCCTCTTTATTCTGCATCTGAGCCTGTTTTTTACGCACCGTAGCCAGCGGGCTAATCTCTATGCGGCCGGCATGTATCTGCTGCTGAACCTAGGCCTTTTGTCCCGGTTTGCCAACGATTTTACTCACTCCCTGGGCCTACGGATTCTGGTTTATTATGGATCTAGCATTGATCAGTGGGTGCCAGGCCTGGTAGTCCTGACGTTTTATGGTCTATTCAATTTTCGCCGTGGGTGGCTGTTTTGGCTGGCCATGGGCAGTATTGGCATTAAGCTTATTCCGTTGTCGGCCGACTTTCAGTGGCTGTCTTATCCTATTAATTATTTCCTGCCCCTTGAATTGATCCGCCTTTCTCTGGTGGCGGTCAAGCGTGAGTTAAGGGGAGCTAACATCGTTGCCATTTGCGCATTCTGTAATCTGGGCTTATGGATTCTATCATCCATCTTATTTTACCTGCATCTCCCAGGTTATAGCCATGAATGGCTGTTTCATGGTTTTTATTTAGCTAGTTTTCTGTGCTTCCCCCTTACGCTATCGATTCTGCTGGCGTTGGAACATGGCTGGATTAATGGACAACTGGTTGACCGGCTCCGGGAGGTCGAAACGCTATCAACCCAGAATCTGGCTCAACAGGTTGAGCGACAGCAACTCCTTGCCCGGCAAAATGAACAGTTGGAACTCCAGGTTACGGAGCGCACTCAGGAATTACACCAGCAAGCCAATCAGCTTCGGCAACTCGATCAGGTCAAGTCTCGCTTTGTCAATAACCTGACCCACGAGTTTCGTACACCGCTCTCGCTTATTCTATCCCCGGTCGCTAAACTGCTGGAAGAAAAACGCTACGATGGGACACTATTGACACTGGTTCATCACAACGCTGATCGACTCCTGCGACTTATCAACCAGCTCCTGGACTTAGCCAAACTGGAGGGTAATTTCATGCCCGTTTCCCTGATGCAGGGAGACGTTGCCGAATTTGCCCAACAGATGGTGGCTATCTTTCAGCGTTCGGCTGAACAGAAAGGCATCATTCTCCGGTTTAATATAGACGATCTACCCCAGCGAGCATATATCTTCGACGCCGATAAATGGGAAAAGATTTTAATTAATCTGGTGGCCAACGCCATCAAATTTACCCCATCGGGCGGGCAGGTAACCCTGACGCTCTCGCCTGTCTGGGCGACAGGCGAAATGGTGGGTGTACAGGTTAAGCTGGTCGATACAGGCATCGGTATGGCTGCCGACCAGTTACCACATGTTTTCGACCGCTTTTATCAAGTAGACGGTTCCAGCACCCGATCCTTCGAAGGGACGGGAATTGGCCTCGCACTGGTCAACGAACTGGTTGGCTTACTGGGGGGAACCATTCGGGTAGCGAGTGAAGTTGGGGTGGGTACTACGTTCCACTTGATGCTGCCCGTTGAAGCGGTCTCGGCCACAGCGAATCTACCTGAAAATAGCTGGTCGGTTCCTGAACCAATTGTCGGCCAACTCCTTACTTCACCCGTGAGGAGTCTACTCAGTACCCGATTGGGTGATGGAGTGGCCATGCCCAGCATTCTGATCGTTGAAGACAATGCCGAACTGCGGGCGTTTCTGGTAGGTGAGCTGGCCGGCTTGTATGAGGCATTTCAGGCTGAGGATGGCCAGGCAGGCTGGGAGATTATCCAGACCGAACTACCTGACATTGTCATCACAGACGTGATGATGCCTCGGATGGATGGCTTTGAACTTACCCGGCTTATCAAAGCCAATGCCGACACAAACCATATTGCGGTGGTGATGCTGACGGCCAAAACGGCTCAGCAGAGTCGTCTGGAGGGACTTCAGCAAGGCGCCGACGATTACTTAGCCAAACCCTTTAGTGTGGCTGAGTTGCAACTGCGGGTGGCTAACTTGATTACCCGCCAGCAGAAGCTGGGCGAATATTATCAGCAGCAGTTTGCCCTGACGGTTCAGGAGTCGCAGGAACTGGTGAAGGTAGTGCCTGAACGGATTCAGGACCCCTTTCTGATCCGGATTTATGGGTTGCTAGACCAACATCTGGATGACTCCACGATTGGGGTGGACTGGCTGGCCGATCAGTTGGCCATGAACCGCAAGACGCTTTACCGAAAAATACAAAGCCTGATTCAATTGTCCCCGGCCGATCTGATTCGTCAGTATCGACTTCGGAAAGCGGCTGAATTGCTGGGATCGGGGAATAATGTAGCGGAAACCGCCGATTTGGTTGGCTTCAATTCACCTTCTCATTTCACGATAGTATTCAAGGATTTCTACCAACAAACGCCTACTGAATACATTGCCAGCCGTGTGAAAAACCCCTAATTCCTGCTTTTTTTCCTTCCTACAAGCAAAATGCCCCAAACCCGACGACATCTGCCCCGAATCTGACAGGGCATCGGTGGACAGTAAGAGACCTTTGATGTATCAAAAGTGTAGCACTCTAAACCTTTTTTGGTTTCTATCCACACCCGTTTTGAATATCAGTCTTTCCACTTCAATTACACCCCTAATGATTAGTCGACATAAAACTGGCGATTACGATCAACCCTCTTTGGTGGTGCCCGCTGGCTGTATGCAACCAATCCGAAGCCCCAATACTTTTCTAAAGCGGATTTATAGTCTGTTGGAGCGAAACCTGGAAGATCCATCGGTCAATGTCGACTGGCTGGCTAACCAATTAGGTATAAATCGGAAAACGCTGTATCGACAGTTGAAGCACCTGATTCAACGCTCGCCAACCGATCTGATCCATCAGTTTCGTTTGCAGAGAGCGGTCAGGTTGTTGAGCGTAGATTACACTTTGGCCGAAACGTCCTACCTGGTTGGTTTCAACACACCCTCTCAATTCACAATGGTGTTCAAAGAGTTTTACCAGCAAACGCCAACTGAGTACGTAGACATTCGTATTAAACCGGGCTAATTAGCCCTTTTTCGGGTAAAATGCCCCTAATCTGACGACATCTGCCCCGAATCTGACAAAACATCGGTGGGCGAAGGCGGAGCTTTGCAGAAATTAAATCACTCCTTATGGTAAAATTCTTTATCCTCTTTCCTGTAGTCCTGTTGATGGTTACCCTGTTGATGAATGCTCAACGGACGGCAACCAGCTAATCGACGGCCTTACACCCGATCAGCGTTTCTTTTTAGTTTATGCGGCTATCTGACGGACCAGGCAACGACAGGAGGCACTGCGCATGCAGGTACTCACCAATCCGCACTCGCCCGTCCAATTCCGGGTCAACGGTCCGTTGTCCAATTTCGATGCGTTTTACACCTACTTAACTCTATCCACACCATGCAACCTTACCAACAACATTCCGCCCCGCTTACTGCAACGGTGGTTCTGGCCTGTACCGCGCTGGCACTGGCGGTTAGCCTCGCCCTGATTACGGCTGCCCTCTTTATGCTCACGAACCTGAAGCCACCCCAGATTGCTGTTACGCCTATTTTCTGACCGGCACACAGGAACCCCTCGCTCCTCACTTAAAACTCTGTTCATCCATGCGTACCTGCCTGCTCCTGTTATTTGTTACCTGCTCTACACTGGCCTTCGGGCAAACACCCGCCCCTGCGTCCCCCGGCTTTCATTCCCTGTTGACAGCCTATTACGAGGATTTTTTGATCTTGAATCCAACGAAGGCTTCGTACCTGGGCGATTACCGCTACAATGATCAACTCGAGAACACGTTCAGTCAGCTCTACCGCGATCAAATGAAGCGTTTGTACACGCGGTACCTGGATGGGCTGAAAGCCTACAATGAGCAGCAACTGGGTGACCGGGATCAGCTCAACTACCAGATTCTGCGCTACGACCTAACCACCAATCTGGCATCCATGGAGTTTACAGACTATCTGACACCAATGAGTCAGATGTTTGGTTTTCATGTACTTTTTTCGCTGTTAGGATCAGGGGCCGGTGCTCACCCGTTTAAGTCGGCGAAAGACTACGATGATTTTCTGAAGCGAATTAATGGCTTTGTCGCTCAGACCGATACCGCCATTGCCAACATGCGAACCGGTATGGCGCAGAATTATGTGCAGCCGAAGGTAGTCATCGGGAAGGTATTACCCCAGATAAAAGCGATGCTCGTTGACGATGTCACGAAAAGTCTCTTTTATAAGCCGGTACAAAACATGCCCGCCACCCTCTCGACCGAGGACAAACAACGACTGACGACGGCCTATACCACTGCTATTACGCAGCAGATTATGCCCGCTTATAGTCGGCTCTATACGTTCCTCCAGAACGAGTATCTGCCCCGGTGCCGCGAAACGGTTGGCATCGAAGCCGTTTCTAACGGCAAGGCCTAGTACGCGTACTTAGTTAAATCGTCGACAACCACGGACATGACGCCCGATGAGGTGCATGCCTTGGGGTTGAGCGAGGTGAAACGGATTCGGCAGTCGATAGAAAGCATCAGGCAGCAGGTGGGTTTTGCCGACGACCTGAAAGCGTTCTATGCCTACGTCGATACGGACCCTAAATTCTTTCCGTATAAAACGGACGAAGACGTATTAAATGGGTTTCAAACGATCTACCAGACCCTGAAGCCCCAGTTACCGAGTCTGTTCAACATGGTCCCGAAAACAGCCTTCGAGATTCGTCCGATCGAGAAGTACCGGGCTGCTTCGTCACCTGCTCAGTATTGGCCTGGCACACCCGACGGGTCGCGCCCCGGCGTTTTTTATTTCCCCGTGCTCGATGCGGCCAAGTTCAGTTACTGGGGTATGGAAGACTTGTTTCTGCATGAGGCCATTCCAGGCCACCACTACCAGATATCACTTCAAAACGAAAACACCGCTCTCCCTTCCTTTCAGAAAATTGGTAATTACGGCGCTTACACGGAAGGCTGGGGGTTATATGCCGAGAGTCTGGGTAAGGCACTGGGTCTTTACACCGATCCTTTCCAGACATTGGGTCGCTACCAGGGCGAAATTCACCGGGCTATTCGGCTTGTGGTCGATACGGGAATTCACCACAAAGGCTGGACGCGTGAGCAAGCCATTCAGTACAGCCTGGCTAATGAACCCATCGGGGAGGCTGAGGCTATTCAGGAGGTCGAGCGCTACATTGCCTGGCCGGGACAGGCGGTTTCCTATAAGATTGGCGAGTTGAAAATCATGGACATTCGCCAGAAGGCGGAGAAAGCCCTGGGTACTCGGTTCGACATCCGGGCCTTTCACGATCAGGTGCTGAAAGACGGGCCGATGCCCCTGGCCATTTTTGAGGCTAAAATGGATCGCTGGATCAAGAGTCAGCAGGCCATCGCCGGTAAGAACTAACAGCAGAAGAAAACGTACCAACCAATTCCAATTCTCCAATGAACAAACAACTTACCTTCCTTGCATCAATTACGCTGTTGGTTTCCTTAATGGCCGCTACGTCATTCGCCCAATTAGCCGTTACCCAGCAACGCCAGAATCCATTTTTGTCTCCTTATCTGACACCCCACCAAGCGGTGCCGTTCGACAAGATAACCAATGCCGATTACATGCCTGCCCTTCGTGAAGCACTGGCTCAGGGTCGGAAAGAGGTTGAGGCCATTGTTAAAAATCCCGACAAGCCCACCTTTGCCAATACAATCGTTGCCCTCGACCGCTCCGGCAGTTTGATGAGACGCGTTACCCAGGTCATGTATAACCTGAGTAGTGCCGAGACAACGCCTGAACTCCAGAAGATTGTTAAACAGGCATCGCCAATGATAACCGACTATACCAATGACATTACCCTCAATCCAATACTCTATGCGCGGGTTAAATCGGTTTATGAGCAGCGTGCCCGGCTGAAACTGGATCAAGAAAGCAGTATGTTGCTCGAAAAGTCATACAAGCTGTTTGCCCGAAATGGGGCTAATCTAGACGTAGCAGGGAAAGAACGGCTTCGCGCTATTGATAAGGAAGTAGCCCAGTTGTCGCTTCAGTTTGGCGAAAATGTGCTGAACGAAACCAACGAATTTAAACTGATCGTATCGGATGAGAAAGACCTGGCTGGTTTGCCCAATTTCGTCCGTGATGCGGCCAAAGCAACCGCTAAAAAGATGGGCCAGGAAGGATACCTATTCACTTTACAGGCACCCAGCTACGGGCCGTTCATGCAATATGCCGACAACCGCGCCCTCCGCCAGAAGCTATTCATGGCCTTTAACGCACGGGGTTACCACGGCAATAAAAACGACAATTCGGCCATCATAGACAAGATGGTCAATCTGCGCTATGAACGGGCCAACCTGATGGGCTACAAAACTCACGCTGATTTTGTGCTGGAAGAACGAATGGCTGGTTCGCGTGAAAAGGTGCAAAGCTTTCTGGATGAATTGGTTACGTATGCCCGTCCGGCCGCCGAGCGCCAACTGGCTGAACTGACGACCTATGCCAGAGCCCACGGATTTACAGACGATAAGTTGCAAAACTGGGATAATAGCTACTATTCAGATAAACTGAAAAAGGAAAAATATGACCTCGATGATGAGGTACTGAAGCCTTATTTTAAGCTTGAAAACGTCTTGAATGGTGTCATCACGGTGGCCAACAAACTCTACGGCATCACGTTCAAAGAACGTACCGATATACCGGTCTATAATTCTGAAGTGAAGACCTTCGACGTTTTTGATAAGGATGGGAAGTTCCTGGCTGTTTTTTATGGCGATTATTTTCCTCGGGCTGGCAAGCGGAGTGGAGCCTGGATGAATGACATTCAGGGTCAGAAAATTGAGAACGGCGAAAATGTTCGTCCGCATATTATCAACGTCTGTAATTTCACCCGTGCCACAGATACCAAACCATCGCTGCTGACATTCAGGGAAGTCATTACCTTGTTTCATGAATTTGGCCACGGCCTGCACGGTATGCTGGCGAATGGTACGTATGAAAGTTTATCTGGTGTGAATGTACCCTGGGATTTTGTTGAACTACCCTCGCAGGTGATGGAGAACTGGTGCTACGATCCCGAAGCACTCAAGCTGTTTGCCAAACACTACCAGACCGGCGAAGTAATCCCCAATGAACTGATTGAGAAAATTCGGGCGAGTCAGAACTTTTTGGCGGGCCTGGCTAACCTCAGGCAGCTTCGTTTTGGCCTGATTGATCTATATTATCACGGGCAGAAGCCAACGGGTGAGTCCATTGGAGTGGTCGAAAATAAAGTGGATTCGGTGGCGAATCTGTTTCCACATGTCGATGGGATAGCCAGTAGTCCGTCTTTCACGCACATTTTCAACGGAGGCTATTCGGCTGGTTATTACAGCTACAAATGGAGCGAAGTGCTGGACGCCGATGCTTTCGAGTTTTTCAAGGAAAAAGGTGGCCTGGACAACAAAGCTGCCGCCGATAGTTTCCGTAAAAATGTACTGGAGAAAGGCGGTAGTGAAAAGCCGATGGAACTCTATAAGAAATTCCGGGGTCGCGAACCATCGCCCAAAGCCATGCTGCGACGTAGCGGTTTGATCCTGTAAAGAGTCGTACCATCGAAAATTGAGTCGTTACCCCCAATCAATAGCGTCGGCGCTCATTTCGTGCCCGACTTCCCCTCAACTCACTATGTACTCCCCATTCACCATGTTCATTTCCCGATTCATCAGGAAGGCCGGTTTAGGGCTGACCAATGTCGCCACAAACCCAGTGAGATCAGTCACACTCGCTATCCAATGTCTGTTCATTTGCCTGTCTACAGAACTGGTGGCCCAACCGCAAGCCAACCCGGTAGTGACCGAGTATCCCCAGGCAGACAGTGTTGAGATCAGTCATTTACTGGCAAACGTATCAGTTGGCGATTTTCAGAGCCGCAAACCTCTTGAAGTTGGTCTGCGATCCAGCTTGGGCACAATCTCCTTAAAGGGCAGAGGCCAACAGAAAAACGTCGCCTTTAGCTTTCCGGCTGGCGCACAGGTTGTTGCCAAAGGAATCGGTGTACAGGAATCAGGTCGGGGAGAATTATCCTGGAATTTTGCCTGGAAGCCCAATACCACCTATCAACTCATGCAGATCGTAGCCCTCTCTGATACGACTGACAAAAAAATGCTCTACTCGGGCTATCTGTTCCTGCCAGATGAGAACAAGTGGAAACTAATTGGTAGTTGCCTGATTAACGGACAACGAACTCCACTTAAAAACCTAGCCACCTTTGCTTCAGGTAACGCCGAAGCGGATTCAGCGGCCCGATTCACAGCCGTATGGCTCCGGCGAACCAATCGTAGTTGGAAAAATCTGTTGAGTACCGCTATGCCAGCACCCGTAATTACCTTCAAGGGTGCTTACGTTGATAGCGATGAGCAGTACAAGCGGGAAACGAAGCAGATAGAGAACGCCATTGCCGAGGGTAAATCAGAAAAGCTTACCTATAAAGACGGTATATATTACGCCATGATGCGGGAAGGCACGGGCAAACAGGTCAGTCTGACAGATTCTATTGTCGTGCTGGTTAATGGGTATCAGTTTCATACTAAGGCTGTGTTTTGGCAGCAACTCGACAAGCCAATCACGTTTCCATTGACCAGATTAATCAAGGGGTTCCAGATTGGCCTACCTTTTTGTCGAGTTGGGAGCAAAATCAAGCTGGTTATTCCGTCTTTGTATGCTTACAATATAGCGACGAATAGTCCTTTGTTTTACCCCAATAGTACCCTTGCTTTTGAGGTGGAATTGCTTGACGTAAAACCGGCCACCAACTAACTCAATTTACGACAAAAAATATGGTCGAGACAGTATGGATGTGCCTGGTACTGCTTACGGGTAGCTTTCAACATCCGGGCCTTCTACGATCAGGTGCTGAAAGACGGGTCGATGCCTCTGGCCATTTTTGAGACTAAGCTGGATAGCTGGATCAAGAGCCAGCAGGCAATCGTCAAAAAGAACTAACAGTCGTCATTCTATCCGGGTGAACGGCAGTCAATCTCGCAACTCGATTTCACCAATGTACCGCTTCCCTTTTCGATTCCTGACCGATAAGCTGAGTTTCCTGTATTGGCAGGTTTAAGCTTCTGTTCTGGCCCCAATCGGCTCACTCAGATTATCCATCTGCCAACCAGTCAAAGTACTGAAACAAACCTACGTAGCCAAAAGAAAAACTAACCAATAAACCTTCCAAACTCATTAACACGTTATCGACTACCACATCCATTGCCGATACATCTGTCTCGCAACCTGTTTCGGAAGATGAAACCCGTCTATCTGCCCGTTCTGCGACTACCAACAAACGGAAATGATGCCAGTCGATGCGTGTCAGTTTTTCTATGACTGTGCCGGATGCGGGTCATTAATACGATCCCTGTCGGGTAATTGCTGCGTGTTCTGTTCGTATGGGTCCATAAAATGGCCGCTCACACAGGAACAAAAATTATGTTGACGCTGACAAGCCGTCGGCGGGCTGGGTGTATTCTCTCAATCGTTTAACTACTGGTTATCCATGAATAAAACTTGTAAAATTTTAGTATTCAGTTTGTTACTACCAACGCTGGTAGTGGCTCAGAACCCGAAAAAGAAAGATTATCTGGTCACGCTGACTACCGATTTCGGCACGGTGCATCTGGTCTTTTTTCAGGATACGCCCCTGCACCGGGCCAACTATATCAAGCTCATCGACCGGCATTATTTCGACGGGCTGCTGTTTCATAGGGTCATCCCACAGTTTATGATTCAGTCCGGCGACCCTACCTCACGTACCGCCGTAGCGGGGCAAGCCCTGGGCGAGGCCGACAACGGGACGCTGATCCCGGCAGAGATTCGGCCCGAACGGTATCACTACCGGGGGGCCATCGGAGCCGCGCGCGCCAAACGGCCCGACAAAGCCTCGAGTGACAGCCAGTTTTACCTGGTTCAGGGCATTGTCTGGACCGATTCGTCGCTGAACGACCAGCTTGAACACGGGCTAAAATGGGGCGAGGGTCGGATACCGGGGGGGGCGGGCACCTACCCAAGCCCAGCGGCAAGTGTATAAAACCATCGGCGGAACTCCATATTTAGATGGAGCCTTTACGGTCTTCGGCGAACTCATCGACAATCTGGCCGTCATCGACAGCATTGCCAAACAAACCCGCAACCCCGCCGACCGCCCCCTGACCGACCGCCGATTGGCCATGTCGGGCCAGTGGATGAAGAAAAAGAAAATCACCAAACTGTACGGATACAGGTATTAGTCATTCCTCTTTGGTGGTTTCCTACAAGATTGGCGAGTTGAAAATTAGGACCATTCGCCAGAAGGCGGAGAAAGCCCTGGGTACTCGGTTCGACATCCGGGCCTTTCACGATCAGGTGCTGAAAGACGGGCCGATGCCCCTGGCCAATTTTGAGAACAAGCTGGATAGCTGGATCAAGAGTCAGCAGACCATCGCCAAAAAGAACTAATAGATAGAACAAAGCATACCAACTCAATTCCAATTCTCCAATGAGCAAACAACTTACATTTCTTTCGGCAGTGATGCTGATGGCTTGCCTGATGGCCGCTACGCCCCCAACCGGCAAGCCGGGTAAGCGGCTGCCCCGACTCACCGCAACTGATCGCAGCCCGACCCGACCTATTCCGAAACCGGCAGCTCCGAAAAAGCCCTTCATCGATCGGCAGAACATGAACCTCACCGTAAAACCCGGCGACGATTTTTACCAGTATGCCAACGGCGAATGGCTAAAGAAAAACCCCGTACCGGCGTCAAAAACCAGTTGGGGAAGTGGGAGCATCCTGTACGAGAAAAGCCTCGATGCTATGAAATCACTGCTCGAAGAGGCTGCCAAAAGCTCCGGCAAAGGACGATTACACCAGATGGTGGGCGATTTCTACGCCAGTGGCATGGATAGTATAGCGATTGAGCAGAAAGGATTTGATCCCATCAAGGCCGACCTTGCCCGTGTTGAGCAGGTGAAAACCAAAGCCGAACTGATGAACGAAATTGCGTATCAACGTTCCCAGGGAAGCACGATGTTTTTCTCGCTGTATGTGACGCAGGATAGCCGAATCGTCAGTAAGTATATAGTTCGGTTTGTGCAGGGAGGCACCACGCTGCCCGACCGTGATTATTACCTTAAAAACGATGCCCGCAGCCAGAAAATCCGGGATGCCTATCGGGATAACCTGGCCAAAATGTTTGGCCTGATTGGCGAAGAGTCCAGCCGAGCTGCCACCAACGCTGACGCAGTCCTGAAGCTGGAGCTAGCCCTGGCCAACGCACAAATGACCCGCGTAGACTCCCGTGACCCCATCAAAACGTACAACAAACTGACTGTGGCTGATTTCTCGAAGCAAACGCCCGGCATCAACTGGCGCGAATGGATGCCTAAACTGGGTATTCCTGAACAAGACACCGTGCTGGTGCAAAGCCTGCCGTTCTACCATGCTGTGGATAGTTTGCTGACAGCAACCCCGGTAGAGGCCCTCAAAGCGTATATGCAGTGGAACCTGCTTAAAAACGCAGCTCCATTCCTGAGCACTCCGTTTGTGAATCAGAATTTTGCGTTCAACAAGGTGCTGTCGGGTCAGAAACAACTGACACCTCTCTGGCAGCGCAGGAGCAACCTGATCGACGGATCGCTGGGGGAGCTATTGGGGCAACTTTATGTGCAAAAATACTTTAAGCCGGAAGCCAAGCAACGGATGCTGGTGCTGATTGATAATCTTGAGGCCTCGTTCAAAGACCACATCAACGCGGTCGATTGGATGACTGCCGACACCAAAAAACGGGCTCTGACCAAGTTAGCCTCGTTTAAGCGCAAGATTGGCTACCCCGATAAGTGGAAAAATTACGAGGGCGTAACCATCCGGCGCGACGATTTCTACGCCAATGTGCGAGCGACCAGTAAGTGGTGGTACACCGACAATATTAGCCGATTAGGCAAACCCGTTGATAAAACAGAATGGTTAATGACCCCGCAAACGGTAAACGCTTATTATATGCCCGTAAACAATGAAATCGCGTTTCCGGCGGCTATTTTGCAGTTTCCGTTCTTCGATGCGGAGGCCGACGACGCGATCAATTACGGGGGTATTGGCACGGTGATCGGTCACGAAATGACACACGGCTTCGACGACCAGGGCCGCCAATATGATGCTGATGGAACCCTGCGCGACTGGTGGACCAAAGAGGATGCCGCCAATTTTACCAAACGCGCCGATAAAGTAAAAGAGCAGTTCGCTGGCTTCAGGGTACTTGATTCACTCAAGGTAAACGGCCAACTAACGCTGGGCGAAAATCTGGCCGACCTCGGTGGGCTGGCCATTGCCTTCGACGCGTTTAAGAAAACCAACCAAGGCCAGGGTGAAACCAAAATCGACAGGTTCACGCCCGACCAGCGGTTCTTCCTGTCGTGGGCGCAGGTTTGGCGGGCTAACGTGCTGACCGAATCGCAGGCTCAACGGCTATTAACCGATCCGCACGCACCCGATCAGTTTCGCTGCAATGGACCACTTACCAACTTTGATGCTTGGTACAAAGCGTTCAATGTGCAACCGGCTGAGAAAATGTACAAGGCGCCTGGCCAGCGGATCAAGGTCTGGTAAGAGCAGAAAAATAGTCATCTATCCACACCATTTTAGCCCATCAATACCTATCCAAACCTCTTTTACCCCCTTCAATCATGAAAATTTCCTTCGCATCAGGTTTATTGGTTCGTTTTTTATTGGCTGCTTCGTTCAGCAGTCTTGTCGCCTGTTCACCCGTTTTACAGTCCATCCGCCTAAGTAAACTATCACGTCAACAACCAGCCGAAATCGTGGCCGATGTATCCCCTGAAGCCGGACCCGAACCGGTATCATTTATGGAGGAGAGCCAGCAACTCGGTGCTGAAGCAACCTACGGTTTTCCACCCCCAATGCCCTCGAGCTACCGATGGGTGTTCATTGTCAAGAATGGAGATCGGAATACGCCCGGCCTGGGGCATTGGGTTGTTAAGCCCAATCAATAGCGTCGATGTGCACTGCTCATTCGCTTAGGTCACCATCCGGGTGTTTTCCTGAACGAACGTATGGGTCAAATGAGCTTAATCCGATTGAGTTCGTAACCATATTCAATAGGGTAGGTAGGGTTGTAAATCCAGCCTGAGCCGCTCATTCATTTACTAAAAAAAACATGATCATTAACTATTTTACCTATCTATTTATATCCCTATCTGTAGTTGCATTTGGTTTTAAACCACCAAAACAGAAAACTACTGCAACCACGAATAAAGCATTTGCAGGTTTAGAAGATCGTCTTTTAGATGCTTACTGGAAACAACATCCTTCAGATGGCATATTTGTCGGCTATGGCAAATATTATGATAAATTAATCATACCCGGCAACGCGTCAGTTGCCAGCGACATTGTATTCGCTAAACGTTGGCTTGATTCCTTAAATAAAGTAAATGTTTCGAGACTTAGTAACAACAATAAGATAAGCCTGAATATTATTAAAAATCAATTACAAAGTGATATCTGGTACCTGTCTGTTTTCAGGCGGCAGGAATGGGATGCATCCTTGTACAATATCAGTGCTGAGTGCGACTACATTCTTAATCAGCCCTATGCCCCGCTAGAAAAAAGGCTTGCCATTCTTACTAATCATTTACAACATGTGGATGACTATTACAAAGCGGCTACTCATATGCTTCATAAGCCAACAAAAGAACATATTGAACTGACAATTAGGCAAAATCAGGGGGGGGCTCACTCTTTTTGGAGCTGCGTTAAGCGACTCCATAAGCATTTCCCATTTAGGAGCAGCGGATAAAGTTCGTTTACAGAAAAATGTAGAAAAAACAATTAAGGCAATCAATACATATGTAGTCGGTTTGAAAGCTATAGTTGCGGACAGAAACTACGTCTTTAGAAGTTTTAGAATTGGTAAAGATTTATATGCGACAAAATTTAAGTTTGACCTTACTACAAATTTTACGCCTGTAGAAATATATGAGAAGGCGTTGACAGACAAAAAAATGTATCAGCAAAAAATGACTATTCTCGCTAATGGTTTGTGGCAAAAATATTACGGCAGCCGGCCGAAGCCCGCTGAAGACAAGCAGTTAATGAAACTGGTATTGGATAAAGTAGAGGTACAACATGCGGCTCCCAGCGTTTTTTTTGACTCGCTTACGAATCAAGTTTACAAACTGAAAAAATTTATTCTTGAAAAAAAGTTATTCGATCTCGATACAGCAGCAACGCCAATAATAGTAAGACTCATGCCGGAATATGCTCGGGGTCGTGTTGCTGCCAGCGCGGAGTTTGTTCCCCCTTATCAAAAACAGGGGGCTACTTATTTCAACATTGATGATCTCACCAGGTATTCACCTGAAAAAGCAGATGGCTTGTTAAGAGAACTTAACAATTATGGTTCTCAGATATTGTCTATACACGAAGCCGTACCCGGACACTGTGTTCAGGGCATTTATAATAAGAAGAATTCACCGGATGTTGTCCGGTCAGTTTTTCAAAATGGCGCTATGATAGAAGGATGGGCTGTGTATGCAGAAGATATGATGCTGGAAAATGGATGGGGTGGCGGTGCGCCAGAACTGGAATTAGCCTTCTATAAATGGAAGCTTAAAGTACTTTCCAATGTTTTAATTGACTACGAAATTCAATGTCTAAATGCATCAAAGGAGTCCATTGTGAATTTTTTAACAAAAGAGTGCTTTCAGTCGAATGCACAGGCAGAAGAAAAATACCGCAGAGCAACCGTCTCCCAAGTACAGCTTTGTTCATATTATACCGGTGCTTCGGCCATTCATATACTTCGTGATGATTACAAAAGAAAATTGGGTAATCGATATAATTTAAAAGACTTTCATGAAATGTTTCTGAGTTTTGGCAGCTCACCCGTTAAATACATACGGGAGCGGATGATGCAGTAAACTTCAGATTTCTGTATTTGTGGTGTGGGATTCTAAGAATCCGATACCACTCAACTCCATTTTACAAGAAAATCCTGTACAGGCCAAACGCCACAATAAATGCGGTAGCTAGGGTAAGTAGAAACCAGGTTCAATATGATAGAAGCGATTTTTACCGGTCTAGCTTTAGGGTCTTTACTAGCCTATACACCATCGACGCGATTGGTACAGTCGCCGGTTGAATTGCCCAAGAATCAGCAGATTTTCTAGCAGGAGCTGCAAAACCTCTGCGGCAACGCGTATGAAGGAACGGTCGTGGCGTCACCGGCAAATGACACGACCTATACAAAAAATTAATTTTTAGTCACCTGATCTCCACTGGCCTTTGGGCAAACAGCTGCCCCCTCATCGGCCGGCTTTCAACCTATGTTGACGTCCTATTACGAAGATTATTTAAAACAGAATCCAGCAATTGCTTCTTACCTGGGCGATTACCACTACAGTGATCAACTCGAAAACTGTTTAAGTCAACTGTCTTGTACATAATTTATTTGGACGTTTAATTGAACGGTGGTCGGGTTGACCCGTCCTGGAAAGTGTTGACCGTTTGTCCGATCCTGAAAATAAGTTGTCAGTTATTGGGTCAGAAAATATTGGCTAATCTTAATCCTGATATAGGGTTGTCAAAGTAGATAAAACGGATGGACTTACCCCAATTGGCCTTGGTCCCGGACAACTTTTGACCGTTTATATACCTTCGGTTTCCAATGCTTTTTCAGCGGGTGCTCGCTCTGATGAGCCATCACTGGAGTCAGGTATCCACAGCTCATGTGGGGCCGCAGATGGTTGTAATTATAAATACTTTTATGAACCGCTTTCTCTGCCTCCTCAAAAGTAACGAACACTCGGTTCAGCCGGAAATCCGTCTTTAGAATTCCATTCACCCGTTCAGCGATAGCGTTTTCATAAGGGTCGCCTTGCTGCGTCATACTAATCAAAATGTTGGCCCCTTTCAACTTGCGGACGTAGTCAAAACTACAATATTGGCTGCCTCGATCAGAATGATGGATCAGTTCTTCTTCCCTTTCCAAATGGGTTGATAAGGCCATATCCAGGGCCTTTAGACTGCCTTCCGCCGTCAAGAATGGGTGAAGACAGTAACCCACAATCAGCTTTGAATAAGCGTCCGTTATTAACGATAGGTAGCCAAATCCCAACCCAATATACAAGTAAGTTATATCACTAACCCAAACCTGCCTGGGAGCTGTTATCACCCTATCAATAAGCAGATTAGGATATCGCTGTAAACGGTGATTGGAATTAGTTGTCTGGGGTACCTGTCGACCCTGACGGATAACCATAGCATGATTGTACAAGATCTTGCGCAGCTTGTCACGCCCTAATTTGATACCACTTTTAGCTAATGGCTCTGCCAGCAGAAGATGTAATTTCCGGGTGCCCAAGCCAGACACATCTCGTCTGAGCGCAGTCACTAAGTCCAGTACTAACATCGAATGGCTCACCGATCGCTGAGCGCGTTGTTTTCTAGCATGAAACGCTTGTCGGCTCACACCAAACAGTCGGCAAAGGCTTCCGACACTCACCTTTGCTATCTCGTTTTCACGAAGATTTAGGACCGTTTGGTGCCAGACTTTTTTCTGATCGGCACGTTTAATTCTTTTTCAGCGGTCTCAATCATGGTGTTGAGTGCCAGGATCAACAAGTTGGCTTGCTGTAGAGTCTGTTCCAACTCCTCATTTCGCTGTTTTAAGGCGGCCATGTCGCGCTTTTGTGCTTGCTTCATGGCGGGTAAAGTTAGCAGGCCCGTCTTCAACTTCTGGCGATAGAGTTGGACCCCGCTGCGCAGAGTATGGCCACTGTGAATACCTAAATCTTCCATCACCTGGCTTACTTCTTCCCCGCCAAAGAGGATACGAAAAACGGCGGTCTCTCGGAGTTGTTCGCTGTACTGAAAGCGACTCAGCAGGTCGCGAATGTGGTCTTGCATGGTTGTCGATTTTGGGTGAAAATCTGACAACCTATTTCAGTGTAAGACAGGTAGGAGGGAAGGGGCTAGAAACGGCACTTTTTGCGTTCAATAAATCCGTTCAGTTTAGTAGTCCGCAAGTTTGACACGTTCTGAGCTTTTTCTGGACGAATTAATGGTTAATACATCCAGTTTATGACGATTCTGAAGTAGTTCAACCATTTAAGAGTTAAGAGCGCCACGCATCATCTAAGTCATTGGCAGCTTCCCGCTCTACATCCCTCTCATAAGAGGCTTAAGGTAGTTGCAAAACGATAAAAGCTGTATTCCTCAAGTTGCTCAGCATGTGATCTATATTTTTCTGCCAATTGATGCTCTGCTTTTCCAGGTGTTGATGTATGCTGTGCTTTGGGAAAATTTCTTGACCCTCAGTGGCTAACCAGATCAGGCAGCGGCTAAGGGGCCGATCAGGGTCGAGCTTAGCCGAGCTCGGGGATGAATCGGCGGGTAAAATCGCACGGACGGTAGCGCTGAGTCCGTGTACCGATTACTGTTGACTTGAGCAATGGGGATACCTGGTTACCAACTGGCACAAAGCGAATTAGGCTTACTGCTGCTTGATCAGCGCTTTTTAGCTTCTCTGGTTTTGCGGAGAAGCCAAGCCCGGCAACTGCGAGTAAAGGCCCGCCAACCTACCCTGGTTAGGAAGCTTTACTCTAGGGTAGTCCTGCGAAATGGGAGGGGGTCGCCCGAGCGGATAATTCACGGTCGGCCCTCGTCGTCATTTACTGAAAGCGGAGTAAATAGCTATCGCACGAATAGGGCCTTTAAAGAGGTATCTAGCACATGAAGGCTTATAGTTGTATTTTTTGTCAACTGTGGCCGGCATTGATTAATGCCTGGTAAGCCAGCTGTACGGTCCATGAACAAGGACCGGCCCGTACGCCCAGAAAAATAGACTTCCCCGTAAAGTGTTGCTAGTTAGATACCTGACAGTATCGATCCCACCTGAATAGGCCTACAAAACGCTTTTTTCAATTACAGTAACCGGGCTTAGTCGTTAGAATCCTAAGCCGAAATAGTGAATGGCTACCTCCCTTTTTAAGCCGCCCTGTAAGATGGCCAACAGGGCAGACTACCCCCCATTGCCAGACGGATTCATCTGCGAACAGCTAGCAATATACATTTCCCCAAACTTATACCTGCTAGTTCAATGCGCATCATGGCGCAGTCGGCGCTTGTTTAACACACGCAACGGATAGAGCTGATATTAAAGAAGGTTAATGTTGCCCAACTTTCAAAAATTGGTAATATTGTCAACTGGTACGAAGCCGTCAGGCTGGCAATGGCAGAACAGGCAACGGCAGCAAAAAATAGCGGATGTCAGTTTGTTGGTGACAGGCCATAACGGACACCCAAATTTCGCAATGAAACTATCCCTGTTTGTTTTACTTAGTGCCATCAGCCTGTGTACGGCTTATGCACAGTCAACGGCAGACTCGGCCGTCAACCGGACTAATAGTCTGAGAATTAACCCACTGAGTCTTATTGTCGCCGACGTATCTGTGTTTTATGAACGGATGCTGACCAAACGTGCATCGCTGGTGGGTGGGGTGGGCTTCGGTTCGGAAACGTATGAATATCACAACGCCAACACCCCCTCGCCGAGATTATTTCACTATAAGCGGGTTACATTGGAATACCGGCACTATTTCCCTCGGCGTCCTTTTTCCCACACTGGCTTTTACGCCGGGGTATACGGTCGCTATTCCGGGCTCACGCTCGACGACTATCAGTTCGACAATCAGGGTACTATTATTCGAGACCCGAGCGGTAAGTTAGTCAGGTCTATCCAGCAGCTTTACGTCTGGATGCCCGGCGCTATGGCTGGCGTACAGACAAGCACACCGCGAGTGGTGGTGGATTTGTTTCTGGGATTTCACTATCAACTACCGACCAGCAGCCCCCCTCTCAAGGCAGTCCTGCCCGAACAGATGAGCCGGAAAGGGTTTACTCCCCGGTTTGGGCTGACCTTGGGCTATCGGTTTTGATGATGAGATCGTGTAAGGTCTGAGACTCAGCCCACGTATAAGATTTTTTACTCACCAGTATGGAAATGGGCTAACTGGGTTGACTCAACCGATACAAGAGACCATTGGATGCGATAAAAAAAGGACACAAATCACAGTCCGCGGCTGCGGTCACGACTTGACGAGTCGCATTTAAAACAAATACCCCATTTTAGGATGCTTATACATAACCAATATTCGCGCGTCTCCCTTTGGGGAGGATTTTAGAAGACGGTTATTTTTTGCTTTCTGTCAAACTAAGCTAGTCGCCTATGGGGTTAACAGGTTTAAACAGTAGCGGACACCGCTAGCGTTCTTCTTGTAATAGATTCGCTACCTTATGCACTTTATGGACCCTTATGATGATTGATTTCAAAACCGTGTTCTTGGCTGATTTAGACTGGAGTTTAGCCCTACAGATTGTTCTGCGAACCTTAATCATGTTTTCAGTCATTCTAACTTTCTTACGGCTCTCAGGCAAAAAAGGGGTTAGTCAGTTATCAATCTTTGAGGTCGCTATTATTATTGGGCTGGGTTCAGCTGCAGGTGATCCGATGGCCAATCCGGATAATGCTATTGTGCCCGCCCTGATAGTCTTTGCCACTATTCTACTGTTTTATCGGTGTATCACCTGGATGGCCTCCCGAAACGAAAAGTTTGAAACCTTGTTGGAAGGCGATCCGGTCTATGTCATCGAGGAAGGTGTCTTTGTCTTGGGTTCGGGGGAGCCTACATTTGCCAAGGACGAGTTTTTTGCTGAGATGCGGCAACAGAACATTGAGCACCTGGGGCAGGTAAAAACCGCTATTTTGGAGACGAACGGGAATCTGAGTTTTTTTTACTACGCCGATGAAGACGTCCAGCCGGGTTTACCGGTACTGCCCAAACTTTACCACAAAAAAAGCAACTCATTAAGTCAAAGGGGCCAATATGCCTGTACGACTTGCGGCCAGATCGAGCAGATAACAGGAAGTCATCATACGTGTCCGCGCTGTCAGCAAACGGAATGGGTCCAAGCCGTTCAGACCCAGCGCAGAACTTAGGGTTCTTGCGTTACGGGAGAAACTATGACCTTCTCTCCTTATGCCAGGAATAGCATGGGAAAGAAATTAACATGATCGTCCAAACAACGCTCGTTTCTGAGACGATTTCATTTTTGCATTGCACCCCAAACGAGCGTTTAAGGAGATGCACCGCTAACAAATAACCCCGTTTTGAGTTATTTTTTTAACTAATCAATGGAAACGGATGAAGAACCTGTCGATAACCTTTCTCCTGGCGGGAGCTGTAATGGGTCTGCTTTTAGTTTTTACGATAAACCAGGCCCGTACCAACCTGAACCGATCGCTGAAGGCTAAGTAGTTGAGCGGGACGGGGAGAGCGCCACTGCGATGCCGAGTAGGCAATCCCTCACTTGGCTAATGAGAAGCAGAACGTACTGTAAATAGGAGCCTTTATTGAGATTATCAATTATCTGTCCGAATATACTTTGTTATTGAACCAGTTGCGCCGGGCAACTTTACTATAATTCAGGATCATAGTGACCAAGTTTACTTGTTATTTTTCTGGGCAGAATCCACGACCTTAACGACGCTGCCCCGACCGGTATTCACCGAGTTTACATCTTTGGCATTGACCCGAACACTACCGTTTGCGCGGAAAATTACGTCTGCTTTCTGGGTAATCAGTTTCTCAGCGTGAACCGTTCCATTGGCTAAGTTGGATAAATTTATAGTCTTAACGCTGCCTTGTAACGTTATCGTAGCATTGCCCTGACCTTAATCTGTTGAAAAGGCTGTAGGTTTTCCGGAAAGCAACTTATATACTATCTTGCTCCTCAGGTGTATGTCTGATGATAATCGGGTTGATTCGATACCCATAGCCTGATAGATCAACTTCGATCCTATTCGTTGAACTGGGCTAGCATTACTCGTCCTCGCTTAGACGTTGGACTATCGGGGGGGGGCTATGGCCAACGACTTCTCGTAATATTGCCGGGCCAACGCTACTTTGTTTTGAACCAGGTTGGTATAGGCAAACAGCTCGTAGGTAACCGCTTCGAGACCTTTTGGACAACCTTGCTCAACGACCGAACTAAATAAGCGGGAAGCGGCCTGGATATTGGCATCCGTTGCATGCCAAATCGCGTAGCTCTGAGGGAATTGGTACAGGTATAGCCACCAGTTTCCTGTCGAATATTGACCGTAAGACCGTCGGAGAAAAACCATACCCGCATCCATCAGCATCGTGTTTACGCTGTCTTTAATGGCTGGGTTAGCTGTCAACCCCTGGTAGTAGGTGAGCGTCTGATCCAGTCCTTGTTTAGCGACTTCGCTCAACAACATTTCCCGTCCGTATTCAGGATGTCGTTTAGCCCATGATTGATAAGCAAAGGAAGGGGAAAAATGGTCCGCTAGGTTCTCTACCCGGTAGCCTTTTTGCAATTCTCTCTTGATGTCAATCTGGTAAGCCTGTTCGTAATTATGATACAGGTACACAGAGACAATGCCCCGTTTTAAATCACAAATCATTGAGTACTGGGTTGGGTCGCCCCCTTCCTGATGAGTGAGGCTCAATAGCTGGCGAAAAAATGGCATGGAAAGCGACTTCGCGTGGTTGAGCATTTGGTCGGCTATGTCATAGCGACCGCAGCTATACTGTTTGGTGGCCAACTGACAAACATTAAAGTTGGTGCTAATTTGATAGTGACCCGTTCTTTTTACTTTTGAGCCTGCATTAATGATCACGGAGTTCCCTTCTGCGTCAGCCAGTAAGGCTTGAGAAGAGAAAGGATAGTCATGGGTCTGGAGGAACTCAAGTGCTTCTGATACATTACGGCACTGACCCAGAATATCCAGAAACAGACTACCATAATACGGTTTTTTTAAAGAATACTGAGCTGGGTTGAGGCCGATGGCCGTAAAGTCAAAAAATAAACCGTACTCATTGATCGCTGCCTGCGACTGTAAATCTGGGAATCCAAAGCAAATCGTGCCATATCGCCCTTTAGCCGGAGGATTGAACCACACTTTAGAAAACGGATTGTCATAATCCTCGTTGGCGGCCGCAAATACCTCGCCTTTCATGGCTGCCGACACAATTGTGCAGGCATACCCCGTTTTGATAAGTAGCAAAAAGCCAATGGCCAACCATCCTGTCTTTTTCATAGTTAAGTTGCCTACTGTTATAGAAATCTGGTTCCCGGGTTTGTTAGTGAGCGGGAAACTCAGCTTTTAGGTAAAGGTTACAGCCAGGGAATGAAAAACTTTGACCCAATATGAATAACTATCCAGCAATTCAGTTGGCCTTAATCCTACTGGGGAATCATCACAGCGTTTACACATCCGCTCAGGGCAGTTCAATATGGGGGGAGTTCCTCCCTCAATTGCAGTGACTCGTCCCCAGGCCCGTTGTCACTTCATCAGCCATTGGTTATATAAAGATCCCCGATTTTTCAGGAACCGGCTCTGCCGAGACGTCGTTTACTCAAGCGATTCAGGATCAAATTAAAGCCGACGACTCGGACTCAATTGGGGGGTGGCTGGTTGATTTGCGGGGAAATACGGGGGGCAATATGTGGTCCATGCTGGCGGGCATTGGTCCCATCTGGGTGAAGGGATAGTGGGGTATTTTATCGATCCTGACGGCAAACTGAGCAGCTGGTCCTGCCAGCAGGGCGCTTCGCTGATTAATCAAATAACGATCGTTAACGTACCTCGCCCATACCGACTTCGTCAAGTGAATCCCAAAGTGGCCGTGCTTACCAACCGTTCAACGGCTAGTTCAGGAAATGCCATTTCCATCGCCTTCAAGGGCCGTAGCCAAACGCGCAGTTTTGGTAGTGCAACCTGTGGGCTTTCGACCGCTAATATTGGGATTACGCTCAGGGATGGGCCCAGTTAACGCTAACACAATCTACGATGGCTGACCGTAGTCAAAAGCCTTATGGTCAGTCGGTTGAATCAGATGAATCATCCTATTCTGCCGAAGCGGATGCTGTCGCTTGGCTGCTTCACTAACTTAAAGTTATCCTTAAGTTCAAAAAGTGGGTTTGTAAGACTAGTTACAGCTAGTTGAGCTCGCGTAAGTTGTTTAGCGTATGCTACGGATTGAGTTGGACAAGTATTAAATACTAGACGGCCACTGAATAGTAATTCTGATTAATCGCTGGTTTTTGAAACGAGATGTACTTGTCCGGGCAAGGGGAAGTTAAACGGTTTTCTTGCCTATAAACTGGTTATAGGATCGACGAGAGATCAAGACGCTATGGTTAGCGATAGAACGCCTTGCCTTCGCTTTCGGTAAGCGGCTAAATCTTGAGCAAAGTCAGCATCCAGATCGGATAGCCGAATGTCTTTCCCCTTGACCCATACCGTCGGGTTTATCGTACGGATTTTGGGCCTTAATTCGCGCCAGGGATGGGTTTTCGATTCGATAAAATAAATGGGGCTCCTGAGTTGAGCCAGTTGAGCCTGCAACAACTGATCCGGGCAACTCGCCAGCTTGTCCCAGAACGCCTGATCGGTCAGCCATACATCCGATTCATTAATGGCCGATACCCGTAAGCCGGTTTGAATCAGTTCAGCCATCAACTCATACAAACCAATGGCCTGAACATTCGACCAACTTAGTTCATCGGTTTTCATATACGTATAGGCCAGCCATTGAGCGGTGTTGAGCGCATCCACACCGATCTGATGATCAGCTATGATCAAATGAGCCATTGCCTGAGCCACGTCCTCGGTGGTCAGCAAACCCAGGGCCATCCCATCGCGAAAAAAGTAGTCCAGCCGGTCAGCACACAGTGCCGGGGCAGGTTGCTCCAGAATGGGGTAAGCGGCCTCGTCCAGGAAATCCTGCCAGGTATAGTCATACCTGGCTAAGATGGGTGGAATGTCGGATTGCGCCAGGTAAGCCGCTTTCATCCGTTCGTGGTAAGGCTGGCCTGGAAACACATGATCGATGACGTGGGAAAAAGCTGTATGACTGACGTCATGCAGTAAAGCCGCAATTTGCTCGGGTAGGCTAGCGCCAAGCCGACGCGTCAACAGCATGACCCCCACCGAGTGCTGAAAGCGGGTGATTGGTTGGGTCAGGCCCAGAAAGCCCGTAATGCCGTGTTGCAAAATATGGTGAAGGCGTTGAACCGCGCTGGAGTTGATCAAATCGAGTAGGACGGGCTCGTCAATTAAAACCGGTCCATAAACCGCATCGAGGTAGTGCATGGTAAAATGTAATCAGCAATTCGTTCAGCAACAAAACTAGGCACGTCAGGCCTTACCTGGCCAATGGATACAGACGGTTTGATGGACTAACTGAGCGGACGGTACCGCTCGTTCACAACGGTACGTTAAAATGTGTCAGCTTTCCCCACTTTTGTTTTAGTCAGCATCCCCGCCCCGGCCCCAACTTTGCGTCATCAACTAACGCAACGAAATCTCATGAGTAAAACGATTTTGATTACTGGGGCCTCCAGGGGGTTTGGCCATTTGTGGACCAAAGCTTTTCTGCAACAAGGCTATCAGGTGGCGGCTACCGCCCGAAATCTCACTAGCCTGGATGAATTGAAAGCCGAGTTTGGGGCCCAGCTGTTACCCCTTCAACTGGATGTGACCGACCGGCAGGCGGCTATCCGGACCGTACAGCAAGCCCACCAGCAGTTTGGCCGTATTGATGTGCTGATCAACAACGCAGGCTATGGCCTCTTTGGCAGCGTGGAAGAAACCAGTGAGCAACAGGCGCGCCAGCTGATGGACACCAATTTTTTTGGCCTACTCTGGCTGACCCAGGCCGTCCTGCCGATCATGCGCGAGCAAGGCGCGGGCCACATTATCCAGGTATCGAGCGTGCTGGGCCTGATTACCTGGCCGAATGTGGGCCTCTATAATGCCTCCAAGTTTGCTGTAGAAGGCTTAAGTGAAACGCTGGCCTCGGAAGTCAACATCTTCGGTGTTCATGTCAGCCTGGTGGAGCCCGCTCCTTATGCCACCGACTATGCAGGCTCCTCAGCTGTAATTACCCAACCGATACCCGCTTATGATGCTTTGAAAGCGAGTTTGCAGGCCCAATATGCCGACCTCTCGATGGGCCAGCCCGAAGCCACCACCGCTGCGATCCTCCAATTGATCGAAAGCCAACAGCCACCGCTGCGACTGCTGATGGGCGAACTGGCCTATCCCCTGGTGAAACAAGGCTATAACAATCGGTTTGCCGAGTGGGACGCCTGGGACGATGTTGCCCGGGCGGCTCATCGACTTTAACCTATTAAACGGAACGGGATAAATCTCCACCGCGTTTGGTTGTAGATTTATCCGTTCAACGACTTATGCGCCATTTCAACACCCTTGGTACGATGCGCCATGAACTGGGCCTTCCCCCGGCCGAACATCCCCTACTTTCCCTGGAACGGGGCTTGACAAGCTGTCCGCTGGATGGAGAGGCCTTCAGCACCGATTGTTACGGGATCATGTTCAAAAAACTCAAGTCCGGTGTCATGCTGTATGGGCGCACGGCCTATGACCATACGAACGGTTCGCTATCGTTTGTGAAACCCCGGCAACGGATCGAGTTTCGGAATCTGGACGTGGAAGAAGACAGCTTTCTTTTGTTTATGCATGAGGATTACCTGAACGGTCATCCGCTGCATGAGCAGATCCGACACTACTCGTACTTCGATTACGAAGTGAGCGAAGCGCTGCATCTCTCCCCTCGGGAAGAACAGATCATCTGGGAACTGTATACAAAGATCGAAACCGAGTATTACAGTAATCCCGACGAGTATAGTCGCCACATCATCTTATCCCACCTCGACTCGCTGTTAACCTATTCCCAGCGCTTTTACAAGCGCCAGTTTATCAATCGCGCTGAGCTGTCGAGCAAAACCGTGTCTAAGTTTAATCAAGCGTTGTGGGGCTATTTCAGGGATGGCGTACTACAAACAAACGGATTACCTACAGTAAGCCAGTTGGCCAGTCAGCTTCATGTATCTCCCCGCTACCTGAGCGATATGCTTAAGCAGGAGACGGGAAAAACGGCCATCGAGCTGATTCACATTGGCCTGGTTAACGAAGCGAAAAACCGGCTTAAGCAGAACGAATTGAGTATCTCGGAAATCGCCTATACGCTAGGGTTTGACAGCCCGTCTTATTTTTCAAGGGTCTTTAAAAAAGAAGTTGGCCTCACCCCGCTCGGGTTTAAAAAGGGACTGGTCCAATAGGCAGGCTGGGAAGTGATCATCGGAACAAAAATCGTTCCGTCCCCAATAGAAAGTAATCGATAAAAGACGATCCAGAACAGGCGGGGAAAGCCTACTAAGTCAATCAGGATATTTTTGTAATACTCGTTCTCTCCCGATAAATAGCAATAAATCCGGGTCAGCCACTGACTGATCTTGACCCCATACAGGGCGACAATTTCATCACCTGCCTGAATGATCGTATCGGTGGGATGATTGCCGACTACATAGACGTGCTGTTTATCAATTCGACGCTCAATCCAGTAACTAGACTCAGCAAAGTAGGGGAGTCTGCAACATGCTTACGATCGATAGCCCAAGACTTGAATTAATTAAGTGATGTATTAAACGCCAGCAGGAAGTACTTCAGCTGAAATCGTTTTTACCACAAGCCAAATTGCTTACTTATTAAGGCTTACGAACCAAAATTTCAGCCAGGTTTTCCTAAGTGTAACGGACCGATCGTATGATGTAAAATCGCATCGGCGAATCAGCGATAATTTTCGTGGTATGCCATAGCGTCCCGTTTCAACCTAAAACCCTTAGTAGAATCTGGTATACATATCTTTCTCTTAAACTGATTCATTCCAACCAATGGAAGTAGTGTTGGGTCTTCCTTTTCAATTCGTAAAGTGTTTAGTTATGATGATGTTTTCTGCCCTACTAATCACAGGTTTATTAAGTTTGATTCAAGTAGGTGATGAGCCAAAAGTTCACTTTTCTTCAGGAAGTTTTCGTCAGATTTTGGCGCAAGCCAATGGTAGACATAGGCCTGTTTTCATTGACGTATCAACCAGTTGGTGTGTTCCTTGTAAAAAAATGGAGAAAGAAGCGTTCAATACGCCATCCATTGCTCAAAAGATAAACGACCATTTTATCGCTTATAAAATCGATGCCGAAAAGGGAGAAGGAGAATTAATAACCAGAAAATATCACGTAACGGCCTATCCGACTTTATTATTTCTAAACGAGGATGGGACCCTTCGTCAGAAAACGGTAGGCTATACCACGATCGCTACGTTATCCAGTCAACTCGATGCGGCTCTATTGGTGCGTCAGCAGGGACTCTCCTTAACGCAATTTGCCGCCAGCTATAACCGGGGCAATCGACAGGCATCCTTTCTGTATGCCTATTTACAGGCCTTAGGCAAAGTGGATCTTGATGGGGCCGATGTGATTGACGCCTATATCGCCACGCTTCCCTGTGATCGAGTATATGCTCCACCCACGTTAAGACTCATGACTCAGATGGTATCGACATCCCATTCCCAAACGTATGATTTGTTGCAAACGTATTTACGGAACCAGGGAAAGCAACCCATTGATCCAGACCGAAACACCCAACTCATCGTTAGCTTTTCAACCGCCTTACACCATGACCTACAGGAGGCTATTGAGCGAAATGATGAGGATTTATTTCGGGTTGTTCTTCACCGAAAGCTTCAATTTAACAAGTTACTGGAAAGAACTACCTCAGAACGGGAAACCCAAATCATCCGACACGAAACGATCAACTTTTATAAACGAACGAGTAATTTCCCAAAGTATAAATTGGCGATTAGACCGTATCTAACGCACCTCCTTACCCTACCCGACGAGTCATCTCGAAAAATGGATTCGCTGAATTTTACCCGGTACTTATCGGAGATAGCCTCCTTACCTGACTCGATTCGAAAACAGCACTATGCGGCCTATCTAACCGATCGAACGGATACCCAAGTTTATTATATCGCGCTCGATTTAAGTGATATGGCCCGCATGTATTTAACCTATGCGACGAATCGGGATGATTTACTCGAAGCGATCAATTGGTCTAAAAGGGCCGTCGCTTTAACCCCACACCCCGATTTTCTAATCACCTATGCGGGTTTGTTAGCCAAAACGGGTCAGGCAGGGCAAGCGAGCCTGATTCAGAAAAAGGCGCTGGATGAAGCTAAAAAACGAGGGTTAGATAGCCAGCCTTATCAAGCGGCACTTGACCAATTCGATCGATCTTCTCGCGACTGGTAAAAAGAGCAGAGGTTCGGAAGGTAATGACGCATATTTACTTTCGAGGCTTTCATTATCAATAACCTATTCATCATGAGTACATTAAGGTGCTATATTTATTCGCTTTTCTTTTTTTTAGTGTTTAGTTTGACTAGCAGCCAAGGAGCTGATACCCTGACCATAACGCTCCATCGATCGTTTCTGACCACGCCGAAAATTAATCTAACCTCGATCGATATGATTTCCTCGGAACCAATTTCCATTGGCCATGTCCTGCACCAGGAAACAAACCAAGTTGTTCTGGAGGTAGTAATTCCTGGCCCTCAATTCGCTTTTCTAGAGATTGATGGGACTTTCCTGCCGCTTTATTTAGAGCCCAGGCGCGATTTGCAACTCTACATGGGTAGCACCGACCCCACATCCATTCGATTCGAGGGGCCAAGCGCCATAGCCAATGGGTACTTGGCGAAAGCTCATGCGATTCGCCAGCGGGCCGAGCAGTCTGCCGGCAGGCATTACACTCAATTATCGCTGACTGAATTTACAACTCATTTGAACGCAGTCAGGGGGCAGTATGAGCGGCTTGATCAAACGGTTTTAGCCAAAACCAACCTGGCCGACTCGCTAAAAGAAGTACTGAGCGCTCGTAACCAAGTCAGTTTAATATTTATACAACAGAATTATGTGCTCGCTCATTATGGGGAAAAACTATCCCAAGTTCCTGACCCACTGAAAGCAGTTGTTCAACCCCCTCTCTTTAATTCTCGATTTGTGCGGTTTAAGATGTCTGAATATGCAGATATCGCCCATATCTATGTTAGTTACATTCTCCGTAGCCTGCTTTCTTCTCCTAAGATGATAAGTGATTCAACAGCTTTAGCCGTCGATCGATTCATTCAAAATAGCCCCTATTCTCTGGCTGAAAAAGACTATTTAAGGGCAAAGAATTGCTACAATTGGTTAACAATCACGGGCATTATTCCCGCTACTGACCAACTTATCACCCAGTATAAAGCCAGTTTCCCGAATTCGTTCTACCTTTCTACGCTGGCCCAACTTTATCAAAAATGGTCAGCTCTGGCGTCGGGTCAACCAGCTCCGGATTTTTATGGCGTGACGCCCAGGGGGGATACCCTGGCGCTGAGTTCGTTAAAAGGGAAAGTGGTGTACGTGGATGTGTGGGCTACCTGGTGTATGCCCTGCCGTGCGGAGTTTCCCCAGGCTAATCAATTGCAACAGCAATTTTCGAGTACTCCGGGGGTGGTATTTTTGTATGTATCCATCGATCAGAATCAGGTAGCCTGGAAAAAATTGCTTCAGGACGATACTCACCTGACAGGTATTCATATTAATCAAGCCTCGGTGGAACAGGCGGGTTCGCTGTGGAAACCCTATTTACTGATAAGCATCCCCCGTTATATACTCATTGATCAAAAAGGCCGCATAGTCCAGGCCAATGCGGATCGCCCCTCCTCGGGGAAAGTAGCGGCCGCTATTCAAGAGTTAATGCTCTAAATGTATTGCCAATCTTGGTAGTAGGGCTTGTAACAATGTTACTTCCCTTAAACTTGAATAAATTTATACTAACTAAAACCCTCTGACTATGAGCATACGTGTAATGGCTATCCTGCTACTGTTTGGATTGGGCCAATCGAGTTTCGGCCAATCCAGACCCGGTCGGACCAAAACCAATCTAGCCAAAGAAATTACTGGCGTGTGGGCGCTGGTGGACAAGCCCACGGATACCGCTTCGGCAGGGAGTCGCCTTAAATTCATCATGAATGGCTATTGGAGCATGACTCAAGTGGATACAATGAGTCATGTAACCATATTTCATCATGGGGGCAGCTATACACTGGCAGACAGCATCTACAGTGAAAAAATAGGGTACGCCAATGGCAGTACGGCTAACTACATTGGCACAACGACTGTATTCTCGGTTCGAATAAAAGGGAATACCATGTACTTAAAAGGGATTGGTAATCCCTGGAATGAAGTTTGGAAACGTCTTCGATGAATCGCTTTTCCTGATCGTTGGGAGCTAAGGTTGACAAAGCGGCTATAGTGAAAGGGAATAGTGAGTAAAGTCGATTAAGTTAGTAAATCATGACTGGATCGACTTTACTCACTATTCTCCACCAGACGGTTTAGTCAACTTCGGAATTGGGTGTCAATTTTTCCGAAATCACCAATAGGGCAGCATTACAGTAGAGCATGTTCATCGATGCTCATTACCGGGTACGCGTTTGGGATGATGGCACTCCGTCCAGTAGGCAATAATGGCGGCTAACTGCGCTTTCCAGTCAGCGTACGTGGTCTTCTTTTCGAATAATCCCTGAATGGTTAACTCATAGGCTTCTTCGACTACTGGTTCTTCGACGGGATGGGTCATGAACACGAAGGGAATACACTTTTTGCGTAGGCTCGGCTGCTGATCGATTTGCTGGCGAAGCTCCAGGCCACTCATCCCCGGCATACTGATTTCGGAAATAATCAAAAAGGGAACTTCCGATGTCGTCTTCAGGTAATCCAGAGCGGTTTGGCCATTAGAAAAAACGACTACGGGATGGGAGAGAGCTAATTCTGACAAAGCTTTTTTAAACATGTCATGATCATCCTCATCGGCGTCAATAAAGATTATAGAGTGCTCTTCCATGCTACTAGTAAACAAGGGTAGGGTAAAATAAAAGCCCGGTTCAATACCGAGCTTTCCAAGTTTTTCTGTTTTTCTAACGTTGAGTGAAACGAGATCGATCTATGGTAGAGCTGCTCAAGAGGCAGCGAACAACTGAAGACAAAAATCTGTTCACCATTTGCTAAGCTCAAATCATGCCAATTGAATAGAGTCCTCATAAATGATTAATAGTCAATACTATAGATTAAATAGTAGTCATTGTGTTCTAGAAAAGTAGTTGCTTTATTGCCCCATTTTGTGGGCTTAAACCCACAGTTTGTGCGTAGCAAATACGCATTATAAACATCCGATTCTATAAACATGCAAAGCTTTCTTATTAAAATGGGGCGTTCAACGAGATAATTATAGAAGGCGGGCTATATGGCTAACTCAACCAGGCTTACTCATTAATAAACTGGATAATAAAGCCGCCTTTAGGAGCAAAAGCGTGCTGCCAGGTAGATGTGATTGGATACGTTTCCGTTTTAAACGTCATCAATGCATTTTCGCCTTCCGAAATGACTCTAAATTTAGAAAAGCCCTTTGCATACTTGGTCAGATTTAGGTTGACAGGCATTGCTTTATCTGTACCATTGATGCCCACAATATAAGAAAGCTTTCCATTCTGACGAGATAGGATGATCTGTTCTCCTGGTTCAGCCACTAGGCTTTCCGTTTTATCCCAGGTAGCAGGCATGTCTTTCAATAATTGCCGAACCAATACAGGCAGCGACTCAAACATCTCTTTTGAATCTGCAAAATGAATAATTCCTGACGTATAGATCATTGCTGTAGCCAGCTCATGAACCGCCGTGTTCAACCGGGGATATTTTCGGATGGTTAGGGCAAACGGAGTGTAGTCCGTAGGGCCTGCTACATTTCTGGTAAATGGCAATACGGTATTCTGCTCGGCGGCTTTATCCGGATACCTAGCTTCATAAAAATAATGTTCCGTTCCTAAAACAGCTTCGGCTGTCATGAAATTTGGCCAGGTTCGATGCCAGCCTCGGGGAACAGTCGTGCCATGGAGGTTAACTAGTAAATGCTCTTTGGCCGCATCCTCAAGAAGTGACTGGAAGCAGGCCATTACCTCCTGCCGATCGGAGCACCAAAAATCTATTTTAACCCCTTTGACACCCATGGCCGCCAATTCTTTGAACTTCGCTTTTCGTTTTTCGGGGTCGAAATACGCAGCCGAATAGGCCCACACCATGGGTTTGACCCCCTTAGCAGTAGCCTGGGCAATGATCCCTTTTTCTGTATTGGCTTTCTCCCAGCCCGCATCAAACAGCGTATAGCCAAAACCGAATGAAGCAGCAAGATCAGTGAATGAGTTATAGATTTCAGCTGAACGATCCTCGGGATGTGACCACCATGACCAGGTAGCTTTTTCCGGTTCAATCCAGGATGTATCGTCTAGTTTAGAAGCAGGTGCCAAATCCGTAATCAAGCTTGACAGTAGAATGTCACCGGCCTGTTCACCGATGATGATCACCCGCCAGGGCATCGTCCAGGGAAGGTTGTATGTTGGATGATTATTGCTGCCCAACGGAAGGGTATATTTTTCGTCTTGTTCCGCAAAGGCAATTTTATACACCCCACCCTGCGAATCGGGTTGCAAATGACAACCTGGATACGAGCCATCTGTTCCGGACTCGGCCAGTAAAACCCAGTTTTTGCCCTCATTGACCTGAAAAAGGGCAGGCATGCACCAGCCCACAGATGGGTTACGGGGATTACTGATTGAGTCGCCGGGATGTACTTTAAAGTAAAAATCTTCGTAGCCTGGGGTAACCTTTCCCGCTTTATTATAAGGCTGTAACCAGCCCTTCGCACTTTTTTCAATATGAAATCCTGTACTTTCCGTATTGATTACCCGTATTTTTTTAGCCTGGTCCGGAAACCGGTAGCGGAAAGCAACACCTTCTTTTCCGGTCACCAAATCAATGATCAGGAGTGCACCCAGCTTATTTTTGAACGTTATACTCTTCGTTTCAAAAACTTGGTTTATCGTTTTTACGTTACCCACTTTCAGATCATAGTTCTCCCTTCTGACTCCAATGGGTGAAACCTTAACGAGGGAGAGCCCAGATGTAAAGTCCTGATCGTCACAAGTCAGGCCAAGTGGAGAATCGGCAATAATGGTTTTATCCCGGCGTGTTACCTGGTAATGCAATTCTCCACTTTTAGTCAAAGACAAGGTGATTTTGTTTGATCCAAGCTTTGAACTCAGGCTCATTGATTGGCTTATTGCGTTAAAGCTGCTGAACAGAAAAATTGCGCTGGCTAAAAAAGGCAGGCCTTTGTAAATCACTCCATTTCTCATGCTATTGATTGGGTTTCTTAGGGCCAACGCGGGGCGGATTGTGAAAAAACATAGTTTGTAACTAGCAGTACTTATTCTCATTAGAAAGAGGGGTTTTATAAAACCCCTTAGATTTTAGCTCTTATTGGCTGATTCGCCTGTTTTTGGGCGAATAACCAGTCCAGCAAGCCAGGTGTCTTGATGACTTCCTCCCAAATACTATGATCAGCCTCTGGATACTCTGTGTAACGAGGAGTTCCGCCCGCTTTTTTCAACGCACGAACCATGTCTCGGGAACCACTAACGGGCACATTCCTGTCTTTTGCTCCATGAAAGGCCCAAACCGAAACGGATTTCATACGTTGAGCCTGGTCGGGATTACCTTCACCACAGACAGGAATGGCAGCCGCGAACAACTCGGGGTGTTCGCCAATCATATGCCAGGACCCATATCCTCCCCGTGATACCCCCGACACATAGCGTCTTTGGGGGTCAATCGAGTAGACCTTATCCAGGGAAAGGATGGCTTCAATGGCCAGGGAAGCTACTGACGGAGTATTCGCCACCCCTCCCCCAGCCGGAATAGGGCGGACAACGGGGGACCAAAACAAAAGCAGGATACTTTTTCCTATTTTCATCGGTAGCTAACCATTTTGCCATCGGACAGGCATCAATCTGGCGAATATTGTCTAACCGGCAGGAGTAAGGCAGGCCAATTACCAGGGGGTACCGTTTACTGGGGTCGTAGTAAAGCGGTTTCAAAAGCCGGTATAGCAACGTGTCTCCCTGGGGGCTAATATACTTTCCCTGTTCAAAAGGCTGAGCCAAAGCGATTTCTCGGGCCGACGCATGGGTATGGTTATAGTTATCTCCGAGTAGTTGGATACCAAGCACCACCGAACAGATAGCGAGAATAACAGTCATACCTTTGGCAGTAAGTAAGCCAGGGGATAAACTGGTGGGCACTGTGAGGCTAGCACTTCTACGCAACTCATCAATAAAATTAAGCAGGAGCAGAACTGGAACAACTCGTTCGGGCAGGAATAGCCATTGTTGAATTAAATCCAGTTTGGTATTTGGGGGGTAAGGGGGCGCATTCATAAACCAGACCAGAACTACCAGTTGAGCTCCATATACTAGAACCAAAAGAATTCCTGTTCTTTTTAACCAGGGTCTGTTGCTCGCGCGAGACAAAACCAGCGTAGCACCGTAAACCAGATAGGTTATGATACCCAGCAAGATAGCTCCCTTGTAATATTGACCCAGAATCGGATACAGTGTTGCTACAAGGAGGTAAACAAGTACGACAGAAGAGACTACGGTAGCTAGCATCCCAGCCCAGAAAGTCGCCTTATACTGTTTATGATGATAATAGATCAGTAGTAGAACGGCCGTGATAAGTCCAATGACGTCGCCAACCAGAAACCAGCTTCGAAACGAAGCCAGCCTATATAGGTCAACGCCCCGCTGAAAATGGAGCCAGCTTTGAAACAAACCAACTGCCAGGGTGAGCCCTAAGCTAAAACAAACACTTTGGTAGAACTCTTTAGTCATCAAGCCAATTATCGGATCTAATCCCGAATGGAGATAAGAACCAAAGGTCTACTAGGCTGAGATTTACTAGTCTAACAAGCTAGTTTGTTCATATCTGAAAACGCTCCCAAGTGAGACGAAGGGACTTTTATATATGAACGCTGATAACAAGGTGATTAACTCGCTTTACTTCCCAATATAGGGTAACGTAAATGAGTGACGCTAATCCCCGCAATGGGATATAGCCTTAGCATACTGACAAAAGATGACCTCGGCTTTTCCCTGCTTATCCAGTTGAAAGACTTCACAAGCCAGCCGGTCATTTACTGACGTGTAGTAAATAGACAGCGTGTTAATACCAACAAAAACGTTGTGTAGGGTAAAATGTAGGTTGGGATAGGTAGCCAGGCCAAGCTGAAAATAACGTTCCAGATCGCGCTTGCTGGTAATACAACCTGACTCATTGAACTTTAGCAGCGGAATGAATGGCGAATAAAATGCCAGCTCGTCAGCATAATGGTCTAAAATAGCGGCAAGATTATGGGCGTTAAACGCACTGATCCATTCATCGGCAAATTGATAGGCTTGTTCTTGATTCATATGGCCTTGTCTGCTTTAAAAACCCAGCCAACGCCAAACTTATCCGTAAACTGACCATAGCTGCCAAAGGGCACTGAATGGAGTTCCTGAAACGTTCGTTTGTCTGAATCAGCTCCTTCGGCCAGTTTAGCATAAACCGATTTGAGTTCCTGATAAGAGTCTCCAATCAGGAACAGACTAACCGTATTGCCCGATTTGGGCTCCAGGATAGGGGAAGCCATCCAGTCAGTAGCCGAAATATCGATAGCACCGCTTTTTAGCTGCGCATTGATAATACGGCTGTGTTTCTCGACAGGAAACTGATCCTTCATGGGTGTATCCCCCAATTTGGTCAGGGTTAACTCGCCACCCAGACATTGCTGGTAAAAGCTCATAGCCTGGGCACAACTGCCATCAAATAAGAGAAAAGGGGTGCAATGGATCATGGTCTGTTTCAGATTTGTTAATGAGTTAGTTAGGTATAAATAACTGCGTTTAACGAACGGATTATCAATCATAGATAGCGGAGCCACGTTTGTTCTTTGTGCCGCTCTTTATAAGCTCCATACCATTTACAAAGCGGGTACATCATCAGGACAATGAAGAGCCAAATCAAATAAACAGCCCATAAGTCAATGCCGCTGCCAGTTTTTGGTCGACCGAAATTAAAGCCGAATACCAGATCAGAGCTTTTGAATCCTTGCAGGAAGACCATGACAAAAACGAGCGGGTGAATCAAATACCAGTGCACCAGGAAATAAAACAGGGGTGTTTTTCCATACACACGCACAATACCTGTCCAACGGTTATTTATACCTTGTACCAGGGAAAGAATGAGAAACATGATCCCCAGAAAAAGGAGACAGAACTGCAGCGAGGGAGGATATTTAGTCACGTTGATGAACGATAGAAACGAGTATAGCCTATTCTTTTGTGAAGACCAGTTGACCGGATCTCCATATAGGTTCATCCCTCTTAAGAGGCTAAATAAGCCTAGCGATAGTAATCCTGTCTTCAGAAAAATCCTTCGTTGGCTCTGTTCAGTTGACTCAAAAAAACGACCGGCACCGTAACCGATCAGCATAATGCCGAGCCAGGGAACTGGCGGATAGGCGACAAAAAGGAGTTTCCCAGTACCATATGGGAAAACCATTGGTGAGAAAAGAGATCTCAGCACTTTTAAAAGCAAGTTTTCTGGAACCGGAATCAAGGTGATTAACCCATGAAGAGCGACTATCAGTCCGCCAATCAGCCCGATCGTTCGAGGAGGTAATTTTAACAAAACACTGAGAATCAGAAAGCCAATTCCAATAGTCGCAATTACCTCAAGGATCAGGACATCGAAATGGGGGTCGAACCACATGCCGAAATTGACCACACTGAACTCTAGCCCCACCAGCCAGATGCCCCTTGACAGCAGGAAGCGCCTTGTAGCGACCAGATCCTGTTTAGCGTTCATGGACAGAAAAGCAGAAGTTCCGGAAAGAAATACGAAGGTCGGTGCACATAAATATGTGACCCATCGGGTAAAAAATAACGCCGGTGTTGTGGTCGTCAGGTCCGTAGGCGACTGCGATAACGAGGTGGTATGTAAAAGATCCCGAACGTGGTCCAGGGCCATAATGATCATGACCAGACCGCGCATAACATCAATACTGTTGTTTCTCTTCATGATAACTGGTAGTTCTCTGATCAATCCGCGGTTGTGAATCATCGCCAACGTTCGATGTCCTCCACCCATTTCTGCTGTTTCATGGTGAGACCAATCAGTAAGGCCACCCCACTGTATGCCAGCGCATCAAACGCACTGGCCAATAGATTTCCCCGATTGGCGACTGGGTTCGACAGGGCGCCTGGGACATGGACCAGCCAAAACCACAAAAAGATCATCAGCGAGAGTAACAGGGCGATGATCCGGATTCGTATGCCCAGGATAATGGCGATGCCGGAAGCAATTAAGGCGATGCCCGTCAGATTGATCCAAAACAGGTGGTTGGCCATCCAGTCGGGAACGGTATTGGCCAGAAAATCAGCATAAATAATGTGTGAGATGCCAAAGCTGGTTATGGTGTAGAGGAAAAACAGATTGCCATAGGGCATGATTTTTTCTAAAACCGCAAGCCTGCCCGTTAGTGGCGTCTCAAACGAGTAGGCGATCACAAAGGCCCCTCCAGCCAGAGCCAGTTCCTTCAAGGGTGCCGTCCACAAGCCTAAGTGATACAGTTTATTGGGTTCTGAGATAAGCTCGTAGGTCATATGAGTTCCTAAGAGCAGTGATAGCCAGACAGCTCCCAGCAGGAGAGCCGCTTTTTTGCCGACGCTGGGTAGAACCAGTAAAATGCCGGTGATGATCAGATAAAGTCCGAAGAGCCAAGCGAACACCTTCAGGAACGGAAGGTGCTGCTGATAGACCGAAAAAAAGACATCCCGGAAGTTCCCAAAATAAATTTGTTGACAACCATACACAAAAAGTGCGATCGCGTAGAAAGACCTGCCAATCTGTACTAGTTGTTTCATCGTGATCTGGGCGTTACTGGATGGAAGCTCAAAAGTAGAAACAAGTCTTTTCGCCCAGGCTTATTGTCTGTACACAACCCAATTCATCGGTATACACCGTTCACCGACAAAAAAGGTCGTTGATCGAAAATCGGGTACTGCAGTCGATCAACGACCGTCCAAATGCTTACCTTCGTTTGGGAGGGCCAACTCATGAAATTAACTAGAGAGGTTGCGTTTAATGCTGTTTTCTGGGGGCTATATTTCCTCTATCAATGGCTAGGCCTGGCGTCGCTGTATGGCAATTATAACAACTACTTTATCAACGCCTGTATGGCTTTGCCGGTCGCCTTCCTCTTTTCGTGGCTGACCGTTCATTTTCTGATAAAGAAGCGGTTGGCCGAAACCAGCCAGGCAAAATACTGGATGTACTTGATTCTCTGCTCGCTTTTCTTGCTCCTGGTCAGGCGGTACATCAATTATTATCTTCTTTATCCGAAATACTTTCCCCAAGCCCAGCATATGCCATTTCTTTCGGCCGGAAAAATGCTGGTCGAGGTAGTTAACCTGTACACGATAACCGGCTTATATGCTTTGTATTATTTTATCCGATCGTGGTATGAGGAACGCTTTCGCGTACACCAATTGGTGCAGCAGAAAACAACGGCCGAACTGGAGCTGCTTAAAGCGCAGGTTCAGCCCCATTTTGTGTTCAATACGTTAAATAATATTTATTCGACGGCCTTAAAAAGCAGTCCAGAAACGGCATCGCTGATTGCACATCTATCGGGTTTTCTGGAGTATAATTTATATGAATCAACGCAGGCAATGGTGCCTTTAGCAACGGAGATTTCCTATATCGAACATTATATCGAACTACAAAAAAACAGATACGGTCCCAAATTGGACGTGTCGATTAATAGATATTCCTCCATCGATGAAATCCAGATCGCTCCGTTGCTCTTATTGCCTCTGGTGGAGAACAGTTTTAAACATGGCGTGGCTTGCTCGCCAGGATTTAGCTGGATTCGGATCGATATGTCCAGACAGCCCGGTCAATTCTCGATTAAGATCGCCAACAGTAAGGACGAACAAGGCCCAATCCCGGTATCCACACTAGGGGGAATTGGCTTGTCGAATGTAAAAAAAAAGACTGACATTGCTCTATCCCGATGCGCATGAGCTAACGATTATTGACGAGCCGCATTCATACCTGATTAGTTTGACGATTAAACTCTTGACAAATGACGAACTGCTTACTCGTTGACGATGAAGCACCGGCCAGGGAGCTACTTATTCATCACCTGTCAACACTGACCGATTTTCATGTTTTAGGCTCCTTCGACAATGCGGTCGATGCGTTCACGTTTTTGCAGAAAAATCCGGTTGACCTGGCCTTCATTGATATCCAGATGCCAAGAATGTCAGGTCTTGATTTGGTACGATCGGTAAAGATCAGCCCGAAGGTTATTCTAACGACGGCCTACCGGGAGTATGCGGCTACGGCTTTTGACCTGGATGTTTTAGATTATCTGGTTAAACCGATCACCCAGGACCGATTCCTACGAGCCATTTCAAAGTACCTGCATTCTCAAAACAGCCCTGAGTTAGCTTCCCAGATTGCCAGTCGTTATGAGAAGATGTATATGTTTTTTAAGGTTGGCCGGGATCAACTAAAAATTTTCCTGAAGGACATTATTTACATTGAGGGGCTTGTTGATTACATAAAGGTGCACACGAACGAAAAGACCTACGTAGTGTCAGAAAAATTAGGGTACATGGCGGAAAAACTCCCTGACGACAAGTTCATTCGGGTGCACAAATCGTTTATTATTGCCTGGGACAAACTCCTCAGTTACAACGCAGATCAGGTGAAACTAGTTACCCAAACACTTCCGCTGGGCCGGTTATATAAAGGTGCCTTTTTTCGAAAGATCCAAGTTGACAATGTCGGCTTACCCGCCTTTAAAACCGACGTCTATTAATGTTAGATCACTAATGATTCTTAGCCTGGGATGACAGTCAGTACAATCCAGTTCGCCTGTCACCTGATTATATTAAAAAAACAGATTGAGACTCTAAGTTGTGTACTCTCAAAATATGTTGATTTTGGTGACCAATCTAAAACAACTGACACCCTATCTGAGTCAATCTAAGTAATTTCTCAAAATAAGGTTAGATTAATTATCTTAGCCTCATGAGCCGAAAAGAAAAGTACCTTGAATTGACCGAAAGTAAGCGGGTGACCTTGCGAGAAGGCGCAACACATCATCATTAAACTGATTTTAGTGAAAAATGTCAAGGTCTACTCTTAAATCATTCTGGAAAGAGTTTTAAGAAAATAGTGACTCATTTTGAGTACCACGAATACCACTCACACCCAACTGATCGATAAAGCCTAAATCCAATTGAAATTTTATGGCGATTTTACAAGTATAAATGGCTGGATAAAACTCATTACAAAACGTGGTTGACATTGAAAAAAGCGATCCTGCAAATTTTCAAACAATATGGCTCAACCTATTTGATTAATTTTAGTAAGTTAATCATTAGAAATACAGGAAAATATCCAATTTAAACTGGCTTAACTACTTAAATACTTGTGCCGCTAAGTCGATCCTAATTTATAACTATTGCATTAGGGTCTGCAGAGTCAATTTTTACCCCTCGTATGCAGAGGTACTTATAAAAAGTTGTTTTAAATATGTGTAGCTCTCGTGCGATTTGTTCCACGGAGTATTTGGCTTCTTTGTATAGGCTTTCGGCAATTCAGGCTTTTTGCTCATCCGCTTTGGTTAGTCCTTTCGAACGTCCAAATTTTTAACCCCGTCGGCGGGTGGAAGCAAGTCCGGCCAATGTTGGCTCTCGTATCACCTCTCATTCGAACTCTGCTAGACTAGCAAAAAATCGAAAAACAAGTCGGCCCTGGGCTGTGGTTGTATCAATAGGATCGTTCAGACTGACTAAACCAACATGTTGATCGGCTAACTGAGTCACGATCTCGGTTGAATGATTTAAGGAGCGGCCCAGCCGCTGGGTGGCTTAATTCGGGTCGTGCTGGCGGCCTACTTGAAAATAGCTTTTTGACGCACGTGTGGCAGCTAAGAGTAAACACTTTGGAGGACCTTCATCAAAGAAATTCTTAGCCCTTTCAGAAAGGTCCAGTTGATTTTTTGGTTGAGCCAGATTTAGCTTCCCGTAGGACCAAATCGTTCAGTGTAGATGTCAGTTGGCACCAATCCCAGCTCTGCCAACTCGTTAGCAACTGATTCGACTAATTGTGTAGGGCCGCAAATAAAGCAAACGGGTGGTTCTGTAAATTGGCTAACTTCTTGTTGTAGCATCGTCCTGTCGACTCGACGATGGTAACCCGTCCAATCGTGAGGAGTTTGCCTGGTGAAGGTTAATACAAGCGTGAATGTATCATCTTGTTTAGCCAGCTTTTCTAATTCGGCCTGATAAATGGTTTCTTCCGGAGTTCGAATACTATAAATAAGCCGAGTCGGACAATTTCCTCCAATCAGATAGCGATGACGCAGGATAGCCATTAAGGGCACTACCCCTGAACCTCCACCAACCAAAAGCAGGGGTCTATTGGCCATTTCATCATGCCAGACAAAATAACCGCCAATGGGGCCGCGCACTTCAAGAAAATCACCAACTAGAACGCCTTCGTGTAGATAACCCGATACTTCGCCATCATCCATCAATTCGACGGTCAGATCAATTTGCCCCGTTTGCTCTGGAGCTGATGCAATTGAGTAGCTACGTTCGGCCTGGTAACCATCTTCTGCCGTCAGCCGCAGATCATAATGTTGCCCTGGCAAATGAGCGATCCACTGAGGCAATTTAAGGCGAAAGGTCTTCACACGGGGCGTTTCCTGAATAATATCGGTTACTTCCCCTAGCTGCCATTGAATTCGAGCCATCTAATCGTCGCTTCGGTAACGCTGTTCGGTCCAGGGATTTCCATACATACTATACCCACCCCGCTCCCAGAAACCAGGCTGGTCATGTTCCATAAAACGTAATCCGGTGATCCATTTGGCACTTTTCCAGAAATAAAGGTGAGGGACGACTAATCGAGCAGGTCCACCATGCTCAGCTGCGAGTGGCTTTTCCTCGAAATTCAGACCAATAAATGCTTTCCCGTGTCGGAGGTCTTCCAGCGGAATGTTGGTGGTGTAATCGCCATAGGAATAGGCCATGACGTAACGAGCTTCTGGCTTGAGGGTCACGTGTTCCAGCAAGGTTTCAATACTAACGCCTTGCCAGTGGGTATCCAGTTTTGTCCACTTGGTCACGCAGTGGATGTCACTCGTAAATGACTGCTGAGGTAAACTGGTAAATTGCTCCCAAGAACCATTTAGTGGGGGATTCGACTAGTCCATCTAATGAGAAAGTCCAGGACGACAGGGCCGGACGTGGTGTTGGGCCAGCCGTAAGTACGGGCCAGTCAACCGTTTCATACTGGCCGGGGGGGATTCGTTCGGCGTTGGGGGCGGGGTGCTTACGACCAAATCCCCGATTGAAAAATGGAGGCATACTGGATTACTTTTTTGAAGAAACAGATTACCTTTTAGTGATATAATGATTGGTAATACTATCAGATCAGCGACGATTTCAGGTCGGCTTTTTGTTTACTGACATACCGAGTACGATGCCTCTAAACGTCTCCAATCCCCATTTTATCCAGCCAATATACACAAATATCACTTTTAACTTTAACATGATCAATCACCAAAAAGCTGTCATTATTTCGAATGGCAGCTTTTTGGTGAGGTAGTAGCTAAAGCTATAGATCAGTTACGCTTTAATAAAAGCCAGGATATCCGCATTAATGGTGGCTGCTTCGGTGGTGGGCATGCCATGTGGAAAGCCTGGATACGAAATCAGCTTCCCATTTTTCAACAGTTTAATAGCCTTTGCACCTGAAATAGGGAATGGAACGATCTGGTCATCCTCACCATGCAATACCAAAACCGGAATATCTACGCTCTTCAGGTCTTCGGTAAAATCCGTTTCGGAAAACGCTTTAATGCCGTCGTGGTGGGCTTTGATGCCACCCATCATTCCCTGGCGCCACCAATTATCCCGGATGCCTTGTGACACCTTGGCTCCTTCCCGATTGTAGCCATAAAATGGTAAGGTAAAATCCTGGAAATATTGAGGCCGATGGGTAGCCGTACCCTCCCGTATTTCATCGAATACCGACATCGGAATACCATCTGGATTCGTTTCTGTTTGAACCATGAGGGGTGTAACCGCACTAATCAAAACGGCTTTTACTACCCGGCCCTGACCATGTTTAGCTACATACCGAATCACTTCACCACCACCCGTTGAGTGGCCAATATGAATTGAATCTTTGATATCAAGAAACTCCATAAGTTCTGCCACATCAGCTACATACGTTTCCATGGTATGGCCTTCAGATGTTTGGGTCGAACGACCATGACCCCGGCGATCGTGGGCAATAACGCGAAATCCTTTGCTTACAAAAAACATCATTTGTGCGTCCCAATCATCGCTGGATAAAGGCCAGCCGTGATGAAAAACGATTGGTTGACCCGTTCCCCAATCTTTGTAATAAATTTCGGTACCGTCTTTTACAGTGAACTTGCTCATGGTTTTTGGATTAAATGTTGAGAGTAATTGAAAGTTAGCGATAAGTATTCTTCGTTTTTTGTCGGTACAAACCTACTGGGGGAACGGTTGAGGCAGGCAGTAAAAACAGATGGTTTTGCAGTAAAAAGAAAGGATTGCAACCGCGGTTTCTAAGAGTCGATGACTTTCAACTGAATCTCTTCCCGATCCAGCTCGTTCTCCAATTCATGAAACAAGTCGACATCGATTAGTTGATCATCCCGTAAGGCCAATAACTCAGACCGCTGCGCCTGAATGGAGGATAGTGTCAGTTTCTGGCTGAGTTGATGCTGAGATAGAGTCTTCTCAGAATCGCCCCGGTCAAGCTCGTCAACGCGCTCCTGATGCCGGTCGATGATTTCCTGAACTGTGTCTCCAACAAGTCCTTCTTTACTGACTACGCGATGAATCATGGCCAGCGCTTTTTTAGAAAGCCTTTTGCGAATTTCCCGTCGGGAAAGGTAATCGGTGGACTGCTGCCCAAAGTGTAAAGCTCGAATAACAACAGGCAGTAGACTTCCCTGTCCGACCAGGGTAAACAGGATCACACAAAACGTAATAAATAGGATTAGATTTCGGCCTGGACAGGGAAGGCCATTAGGCAGCCGCTCTGGGATCGATAAAGCAGCGGCCAGTGAGACAATACCTCGCATGCTGATATAGGCTAATAAGGTTGTGTGTTTGAACGAAGGAAATACGGGAGGCAGGTGCCATACCTTTCTTATCCGGGTAGAAACCGTATCGGCCAGAAAAATGCCCAGAAAGCGAATTACGACGGCCGTTAAACTGATGAGTAACCCAAACCAAACAAGCTGCCCTAATGACTGACCTTTTATGGAGGCTACCACGTGCGGCAACTGCAAGCCTATTAAAATAAAGATCAGGCCATTCAGGAGCACAACCACAAAATCCCAGACTGCAACTGCCTGCATCCGCGTGGTTGGGCTATGTACCATCGATTGCTTATGGCCTAGTAACAGGCCCGCTGTAACTACACTTAGTACCCCACTTACATGGAGGTGTTCGGCTGCTATATAGGCCGAGTAAGCCGTCACAAACGTCAGTACCGTTTCCAGGGCGGCCTCAAGATTTCCGTATTTGTGTAGCCAGAACGATAGATAACCAATAACGAGTCCTGTCCCAATACCTCCCCCCGCTAACCGGATGAATTCCAGCAGGGAGTCCGTTAAGGAAAAACTCCCCGAATTCATGGTCGCTAGTGCCAACTGAAAGATCACTAAAGCCGTGGCATCATTAACCAGACTTTCGCCTTCCAGGATGGCGACTATTTTTCGGGGAACCGCCAGTGTCTTCATGATCGCTGTAGCGGCAACGGCATCGGAAGGCGAAACGATAGCGCCTAACAGTAAGCCTGTCGCCAACGTAAAGCCTGGAATAAGCCAGTTGGCTACATACGCAATACCGATACTGGTTGCCAGCACCAGGCCCAAAGCAAGCACCACAACAGGTTCTAAATTTCGGCGAAAGTCGCTCCAGTTCGTGTACCAGGCAGCACTGTATAGGATAGGGGGTAAGAAAACCAGGAGAACGACCGATGAGTCCAGGCCAACGTTCGGCAAACCGGGGATGAAACCAATAATAAGACCGCCAACCGTTAGCAATATCGGAAAGACCAGGTTGAGCCGTCGGGCGATCAGCGCCAGTCCAATCACAAAAATCAGCAGCAGAAGAACCGTTTCAAGTGGATGCATGGGCTGGGCCTAGGGTTTAGTGGGTACCATTACTGGAACGATGTTGTCCATTTGACGGGAAATCAGGTCCATTAACACCTTGCTGGATTCGGTAGAAGAGTTGGGCAGAATCCCAATAAAAAGCCCGTAATTCAACTACTCGGTCAGCCTTCACGTACCAGGTGTGCACAAAAGGTAAACTAAACGGTTCGTTGTCTATCAATAGTTTACCCTCAAAAAAGCCAGTCGTGATGATCGAATCTGGATGCTGATCATCATCCGGGGTGAAATCGATAAGCGAATGCACCCGCAGGTCTTCACAGATTGTGTATAGCTCTGACATCATGGCTAAAAAGCCACTTCTCCCCTGATATTCACGTCCAGTAGGGCCATATTGAGCAATATAAAGCACGATTTTTTCATCCAGTACGGGCAGTATCCGACTTAAATTATTGTCCGCAAAAACACTGTAAGCAATGTCGATAAGTTGCTTGGGATTGGCCATAGTAATAAGATAGGTAAACTACCTGCCAGGACCATCTATCAAGGCAAGTGCCAGCCATCGAACTAGTCAAAAAATAGGAATTGACCCGGAATCAATTTCCTCATTGTCAACCGAAAGGAAACCTCAAGCGGTTTTGTCGATTCGGGAAGTCTCATTTTTTATTTTGGAGAACTCCAAAAAATCTGGAGTTTTCAGTATTTTCCGTAGTTAATGATCTACTGATGAAGGGTGGTCTCTAGTGAAGAAAGGGATCATTCGCAGTAAATTATAGTCCATTACCACCTAGTTTCTCCTTATTCTGAGCCCTTAACAGAATTAAGAAACGAGTTTGTATACCCACCCAGGCAAACTCGAGCATGAATGGGAATAATTCTTGTAAGCCGATGGAAATGCGGTCTATGCAGGCTATCCTCTAACCAATCCAGACTATGCAACCACTTGGTAACCCTTCTCTTTCCTCGGCCTTATCCTGCAAGATTTTAATTGTTGAAGATGAATACATTATCGCCAATGATCTGGAACTGATTCTGAGTGAGGCAGGCTACCCCGTTATCGGCGTTGCTGACTCCGTTGCCGAGGCCTTAGCGCTTATGGATCAGGAAAAACCAGATATCGTCTTACTGGACATTTACCTGAAGGGAAAAGAAACCGGCATTGATCTGGCCAAGCAGCTGGAGGAACTCAGCATTCCGTTTATTTATATATCGGCCAACGATAATAAGAGTGTGCTGGAAGCCGTAAAAGCCACGCAGCCCATTGGCTACATTGTTAAACCGTTCCGGGAAAAAGATATTCTTACTGCGCTGGAAATCAGTCGCTATCGTCACGCGCACAGCGTAGAAATGAAACTTCGGGAAGAAAAGGCTCTTCAAATTGCCCTGACCGATGCCCTGTCGGCTCCCGGAAGTTGGGAGCAAAAACTGCTGAATGCAGCGATGATACTTCAGTCACTAGTACCCTTCGATTTCTTATCGATCCAATACCAAAAGAAAGGTACGAGCAAGCTATTTAATTACTATCGGGTCGGCTTTGACGAGTATCAGATCATTAACCTGGCTGATATCCAGCAACTGACGAATGTAACTCCCGACCACCTGCTACTGGTTGAAATGGGAGCTGTCATTCCTGGTCCTGTACGGTATACTGAAGAAACCTTTCCTACCTTCTGTGAACAATCTCGCTTATGCCAATTCCTGGCAAAAAACTTCCGACTTGAATCGGCCATGGTCATGCCGCTGAACGTGGGACTAGTGGACACGTTCTTTATCTCGTTTCTGAGTCGAAAGCCCGATGCTTACCTATCCGGGCATCTTAGACTACTGGAGCGGCTAGAACAACCGATTGTCTTGATGCTGGAGCGGGTTCTTGCTTTCGAGGAAGTGGCCCGACTTAGTGAGCAACTCAAACGGGAAAACAACTACCTACAGGAAGAGGTAAAAACATTAGCCAATTTTGAAGAGATCATTGGTCGTAGCCAACGACTGTTGCGCGTTTTTGACCAGGTTACCCAGGTTGCCAATACCAACACGACGGTGCTTATATTAGGCGAAAGTGGGACTGGAAAGGAGTTAATTGCCCGCGCGCTGCATAACCTGTCATCCCGGAAAGACAAGATTCTGGTTAAAATCAACTGTGCGGCTTTACCAGCTAACCTGATCGAATCGGAGCTTTTTGGCCATGAGAAAGGCGCGTTTACCGGCGCTTTTGAAAAGCGAATTGGCAAGTTTGAACTGGCGCAGGGAGGAACTATTTTTCTGGATGAAATTGGCGAGATGCCGTTGGAATTACAGGCCAAACTACTGCGTGTACTTCAGGAGAAAGAGATCGAACGAGTGGGAGGGAAGATCCCCATAAAAACGGATGTGCGCGTCGTAGCCGCAACAAACCGGTATCTGGAAAAAGAAGTAGCCGAAGGGCGTTTTCGGATGGATCTGTACTTTCGATTAGCTACGTTTCCAATTACCTTACCCTCCTTACGAGAACGACCGGGTGATATACCCCTGCTGGCCCAATTTTTTGCCCAGCGATCTGCCCGTAAACTAGGCAGGCCGTTTCACGGTATCAGTGAAACGGTATTAAATGAGCTAATCAATTACAGTTGGCCAGGTAATATTCGGGAGTTGGAAAATGTGATTGAACAGGCCGTCATTATTAATGATGGCCAATCACCGCTGACCTTGGGCCGCCCATTGATCAACAGCCTATTTTCCACGACTTTATCAAGTCCTGTGATTCACTCAGATGCCAGTTTTAAACCAGGGAATTCAGCCCCAAAGGATTTACAGGACGTTAAACAGATTCAGCAGGAAACAGAACGGGAATACATTCTGGCCATTCTAAAACAAACAAACGGTCGAATTCGGGGGAATGGTGGAGCCGCTGAATTGATGAACTTAAAGCCGACAACACTTGAATATCGAATGGAAAAACTGGGGATTCGAAAAGTGCTTTCCGCTCAACCACCAGGATCCTCATCTGGGATTAATTAAGGCGCTGGGACTCATGAAGCAGTACATTTTCCTGGCTATTTGGATGCTAGTCGCGATATCGACTAAAGCCCAATGGGCAACCTACCAGATTGACAGCTTACGGCGAGTAGTCAACGCTAGCAAAGCGGATACCCATCGCGTGAACGCATTACTTGCGTTGAGTCAATGCTACGTCCTTAAACCTGGAGAAACAGCGCATGATTTAGATACAGCGCTACAAATGAGTCTACAAAGCAGCCGATTAGCTCAATCGCTGCATTACTCCGCCTGCCAGGGAGAGGCTGCGTATACCTTATTCCTGATCTGGCTGGAAAAAGGAGACAGCCCTAAGGCTAAGCGATATGCTCAACTAGCCATTGAGTATTTTTTACGCGCTAAAAAGTGGAACCAGCTAGGCTATGTGTACATGAACCAGGCGCGTTTTTTTACGCTTGAAGGAAACGAGCTACCTCAGAAGATTCTATTTTATGAAAAAGCGTTAAGTTATTTTACAAAGGCCGATGATAAAGTGAAAATGGCTGACTTGTATAAAGAGCTTTCCGATCTCCACCAAATACAGGAACATTATGCCTTAGCCCTGAGCGAATTACAAAGTGCACTTACGTTATTTCGTACCATTGGCCACACCGATTTAGCTACGGTGTATGATCTGCTCGGCTTCGTATCGGCCAAACTTGGTGATTACAAAGAAGGCCTGGCTTATGGCCTACTGGCCGTTCGAGCCGCTGAAGCCGCGCAGGATAGTTCGCTGACACTTTGTACTATCTACAACCGGGTTGGGCTTACGTATTACGGAATGGGCCAGTATAAACAGGCAAAAATCTATTTCCAGAAATCGCTGGCAATTGCCTTAAAACACAACAATAACGCCTATATTCTTCACCTGGTGGGTAACTTATCTGATTTACTTCTTCAGCAACATAAACCCAGAGAGGCCCTCCATTTTTTACGGCAAAAATCCCAGCAGTATCCACCAACAACTGCCGAAAGTGAGCTTTTAGTCGACTTTCGACTGGTGGCAATTTATGCCGAGTTAGGGCAATTTAAACAAGCCCAGGCGTACTGCGATAAGACATTAGATTTACTGGCCAACAAGGGGATAGGCAGTTTAGGACGCGCCCGGATTTATCAGGCGGTTATCAACTTTTTTATCCAAAGCAGGCAGTTTCAGCAGGCACGTCGCTATTTGGCGATCAACGAAGCACGGTGCCAGCAAAATGGGTCTATTATGGCGCTGGCCAAAAATCATTTACAATGGTTCAAACTGGACTCGACCCAGGCTAACTACTTTCCAGCCATTCGGCATTACGAACGCTATAAAGTTTTACAGGACTCCTTATTAAACACCACGAAAAGCCGACAGATTGCCCAATTAGAAATTGAGTTTGAAAGCGAAAAGAAAGACCAGAATTTAAAAGTAAGCCAGCAGAGTATTCAAGCCCTGACGAAGCAAAGCCTATTGCAGCAAACGCAATTACAACAGGCACGAACCATTCGAAATGGTATTGTTGCCGGTACCATCATGTTGATTTTACTGTTGGGGCTTAGCTATAACCGGTATCACCTCAAACAACAAAGCAATAAACTCCTGGAAGCCAAGCAACTGGAGATCAACCAAAAAAATGAATCCCTTCAAAAAGCCGTCCATGATCAGGAGCACTTACTACGCGAACGGGAATGGATGCTTCGGGAGATTCATCACCGGGTTAAAAACAACCTGCAAATAATTACCAGCCTGCTACATTCACAGTCTACTTTTCTTAAAGATCAGGCAGCGTTGGCGGCTATTCGCGAAAGTCAGAACCGGGTGCATGCCATGGCCTTGATCCATCAGAAACTGTATCAATCCAATCGATTGTCCAGCATTCCGATGGCTGAATATATCAATGAGATCGTTGATTACCTTATGGGTACATTTGACCAAAATGCCAGCATTAAAAAACAGATTATCGTAACTCCCGTCGATCTGGATGTTACCTTGGCCGTTCCGCTGGGCCTGATCATCAATGAAGCCATCACGAACTCGTTGAAATATGCGTTTCCTCCCGATCGGAGTGGAGCCATTCAAGTGGAACTTAAACAACTGGATTATAAGTGTTACTGGCTGTTAATCAGCGATGATGGCATTGGCTTACCAACGAATTTGAATCCAGCCCGAAGTCGTACACTGGGCATGAGCCTGATAAGAGGGCTTAGCAAACAACTTGGCGGGGAGCTGCAAATTAGCCAACTCAATGGCGTTCAAATTAGTCTGACCTTTACGGCAGAAAAAGTCGTGCAGCCGGATTTGGTTGACGCTTAACTTTTTAATTAGGTGTACCGTGAATTAGTAGCCAGCGTAAAATTACGTGCGTTGCCATCAGATTTTATCGAACTCATGTAATGTCTACCAAGCTATTTCTTTTGCCGCGAATTAATAAGTTAATGGGCCAGCATTCGGCAAGAATCGCTTGTTTATGCATATTGGTGATTGGTTGCCAATGGGTAGCGCCTTTACCTGCTTTAGCGCAAAACATTACCCGGCACATGGCTAATCAGCTAATGACCAGGTTGCAAAAAAATACAGCCGATACAACCCGACTTTCTACGCTACTTGAACTTGGTAAATTTCAGATATACAAAGCGGGTGAGGTAAAAACTGATTTAGACAGTGCGATACGCTATTTACAGCAGGCAGAAGAGTTAAGTAATGCGTTGCACCAGGTAAAAGAAAAGCACCAGTCAGAATGTCTATTGACCATTGCCTATATAGAGCGGGGAGATTTTAAGATGACAAGGGCTATTTTTTCTAAACTAATTACTGACTGCCAACAAACAGGAGATAAAGAAACCGAAGCCGACGCCCACTACAGATTCGCCACTGCTCAGCGGTACATCACCCGGAATTATCCCCTGGCAATTGCTCAATATCGCCAGGCAGCATCTATCTATAAAGAACTGAAGAATCCAGAAAAAGAAATTCAGATGGTTGAGCAGATTGCCGGTCTCCATGCGGATCTGGGAGAGCTGGATGTAGCTGAAGGCGAATTTCTGACTGTTTTGCACCGGTATAAAGCGATCAACTATGCTAAACTTCATTACGTCTATAGTTGGTTAGCTAGTGTTAGTCGGTTAAAAGGAAATTTTGAGAAAGGCCTTTTTTATTCGTTTCAATGCCTGGAAAGTATGAACAGAACCCAGGATACATTGGCTGCCGCCAGCTTTTATGGAACTATTGCTGAAGTTTATATGGAGCTGGGAAAACAGGAACAAAGCATTTACTGGTTCAAAAAAACGCTTCAGCAATGGCGACTGGGAAAGCTACCAAACTATTCATTGTATTATTCGGCAAGCCTGATTGTACAGGATTTGATCAAGCACCACAAAACACCGGAAGCCCTTCGTTTAATTGTAAACCTTATTAAAGAAATTCCTCCCGTTACAAACATTCAACGAGGGTGTATTGCCCAAACATTTGCGTATTGTTATGATGATTTGCGTACGTATAAGCAGGCCGAGAAATACTATCTAGAGGCAATTGGCTGGTATAGTCAATCGGGGAATGATTTTGAAATGGCACAGAAAGCCCCCAAAGAGGTCGGCGAATTTTACCTGAATCATAACGATTATAAAAAAGCGGGATTTTATTTGCGAAAAGCACTCGCTTTTTCGCCCCAGAAAAACGCCCCATCCACGCTAAAGGATATTCACTTTATGCTCTTTAAAGTCGATTCCACGGAGGGGAATTACCTATCGGCCATTCGCCATTTTCGCCAGCATAAAGCGTTAAATGATTCGCTTTTTAACGAAACTAAATCAAGGCAGTTTGCGGAGCTGGAAGTTCGAAATGCTACGGCCCAAAAAGAACAACAAATTCAGCGTCAGCAGCTTGAACTGGAAAAAGGGGAGACGATGCGCAATGGTATACTGGCAGGCGCAATGCTACTTTTAGGCTTACTGGGTATAAGCTATAATCAGTACCGCCTAAAACAACAAAGTAATAAACTGCTGGAAGCTAAACAGCTGGAAATCAACCAAAAAAATGAATCCCTTCAATCGATCCTGAACGAGAAAGATACGCTGCTGAAAGAAAAGGAAGACCTGCTGGAGGAAAAAGAGTGGATGCTGAAAGAGATTCACCATCGGGTTAAAAACAATCTACAGATTATTACGAGTTTACTCCATTCGCAAGGGGTTTATTTGAAAGACAAAGCCGCGCTTTCAGCCATTCAGGAGAGTCAGAACCGGGTACATGTGATGGCCTTAATCCATCAAAATCTCTACCAGTCAGATCGTCTGGCAACGATTCCGATGGCTGAGTATATCGAGGATATCGTTGATTACTTACTGGTAACGTTTGCCCGGCAGGATTCTGTCCTGAAAAAAATAGCCGTCGTGCCAATCAATCTGGATGTTATTCTGGCGGTTCCACTTGGCCTTATCCTCAATGAAGTCGTTACCAATTCGTTGAAGTACGCCTTCCCTGCCGGTCAAAAAGGAACCATTAGCATTGAGCTTGTTAAGTTGACTAATCAGATATATCGACTCACGATCAGTGATAATGGGATTGGCTTCCCCCCCGATTTAAACCCCAACCGAAGTCGTACGTTAGGCATGAGCCTAATTCGAGGGCTCAGTAAACAACTTGGCGGAAAGCTTCAGATCAATCAGGATTCAGGTGTGGAGATTAGTCTGCTATTTACTGAAGAAAAAGTTGGATTGACAGGTCTAGCTAGTACCTAATAAAAGCATTGCTCATGTAAAGAAATGGCTATCAGCCAAATTCGTTCCTACTCCAATGCACAAGCCCGCCTTTCTGATCGACAACATTTAGAACGGATGGCCTAAAGTGGTTCAGGTGAAACTGAATGATAGGAGCAAGACGAGCCTGCGTGAGTTTACCGTGAAATTGCTGCCCGCCAATGAACAATGTGGGCGAAGAGCGAACACCAGACAAATGACCTAGCCGCCAGTCAGTTTTGATCTGGTTGTATAGTTGATCATCCAACAAATCGTGCAGAAACTGGATCTGCTCTAATTCTAGTGCTGATGCCAATCCTATCAGGGAAGCGCAATTAATGAGCGGTTGGGTAAATAGAGCTGAATACATTGGCCAGAATTTTCCTTGTCGTCTTGCCGCTTCGGTGGCCACGGCAGCTAGTAACGATTGATCACTTGCCAGATCAGGAAAGTGACGGTAGGAATAGACAATCGGGTGCCCCCTTGAACTGATCCAGTATGGAGCCAATAACCTTTCGAATTTCCTGGCTCCTGTAGCATAAGCAATCCCCGAATTCGACCAGTTCAACTGCACCTGTTACAGGGCCAGTTTCCATTAAGTTAAGCGAAGCGTCCATAAAGATAGCAATGAGTTAAACTCGTGAGAATTCGTTCTGCCAAGCGACATACTGGTTTCAACTCAGAAAATGCACCTGACCTACTGTAAACAACCCTACTCCTAGAGATCGGATAAGGCAATTGACTAACTCAAGGAAGATTGTAAATAGCTACTTCTGACGCGGCTTGGTACGAGTAGGCGTCGTCGATATTCCGTGGGCGTCGTTTGATAATACCGTTTGAAGAGTTTATTAAGATGGCAGATATCAGTAAAGCCAAATTCATCTGCAATCTGCGAGATACTCATACTACTGAGTCGTAACCTGGTTTCAACGAGCTGAAGCTTATAGCGGATAATATACTGATTGATCGATTCGCCAGCCTGTTGCTTAAACAGCGCACACAAATGACTTTGAGAGTAGTTGAATGCATCGGCTATCCTGTCCATTCGTAGCTGATCGGGCATCGTTATATGATGGCTGATGTACGTACCAATTCGCTGCATAAGTGAAGCCGCCATTACGCTGGATGATCTGACTCCCTGGTGCTCAACCAACTGGCGATCAATTAAACTCAAAATCGTTTTCATCAGTGTCTCAACGATTTGATTAGAAACCAGTTGCCGAAGGTTGTTCTGTTCCGCTAAAATTATGTCGACCAGCGCATTCAGATTTTGCTGCTCTGTAGGATCGGTAATTAGACTACCCGCTAGATGCTGAGTTGTGGTTTGGCCTCTTTCCCTTATCTGTAACCAGGAATCAGTTCCTAGTGTGGTTAACCTGCCCATGTACAGCTCCGTGAAGGAGAGACAGCAAAAACAGGTCTTTTGGTCGACTACTAAATAATGGTTGTCTAAAGGTCCCAGTAAAAACACATCGCCAGCCTGGTAAGAAAATCGATTGCCATTAATTATGTGCTGACCACTTCCTTTCCGAATCAGGATTAATTCAAAGTGATTATGGTCATGAATGGGGTAAGACCATTGGCTAGTTTCAAGGAGTTGAATAGTCAGGAGTTCATGTTGGATGTTACGTTTCATAAGGGTAGTAGTTCTGGATGGAGGTGTATGGAATCAACCACTATGAACTACTATACCAATAAAATGCCAATCTGGAAACGCCTTACTACTACCAGTAAAAATTAAGTTAAATTAATGATTATCAGATATTTGTCTATTTGTAAGTTTTAAAGTCTACCTCCAAATAAACTGGAGAGTCCATACTATTTGGAGGTAGACTTTGGAGTTACTGTTCCGCTGTATCGCTACTTAAGATGCGCTCGTAGCATCCAGGCTATTTTTTCGTGCTTCTCCATCAGGCCGGTAATGTAGTCACTCGTGCCTGCATCTTTATGGGCCTCGGCGAACTCATCAATATTGGCACGGATGAAGTCAATGATACTTTCATGGTCATTCAGCAGTTTTTTGATCAAACTACGGCTGTCATTGCCATCCTCATCCTGTTCCGTCAGGTGGGTGAGTTGGAGAAAATTTTTCAGTGTGGCAGGCGCGTAGTGCCCTAACTGGCGAATGCGTTCGGCTACGTCATCGACAATCTCGGCCGACTGATTATAAAGTTCTTCGAAATACAGATGAACCGAATGGAAGTCCATGCCTTCCAGATTCCAGTGCGCGTTTAACGTTTTGGTGTACAGCACAAACTCATCAGCCAGTAGTTTGGCTAATTGATGGGCAACAACTTCCCGGTTTTCAGCCGAGATACCTATTGAGGTTTTCATGAATGGTGGTTTTAAAATGAATGGAAAATTGAGACTGATTTGCTAATCGTTAGAGGTGGTTTTCATTATTTCCGCCGGAATGGTGTTCGGATTGGTTGCCGTTTTATAGGCGTCGAATACATCATACTCATTGTGATGTTAACATAACGTGAATTATGACCGATTTACAAATAGCATGATACTCGTTTTTTGTCATCCCGACGCCAGGAGGGATCTTCGGTAAGTAACCGTTTGCCGAAGATCCCTCCTGGCGTCGGGATGACAAAAAACAATACTATAAATAGCTAAAAATCAGCTAATAAATCCAGATTTTATCCATAATTCACGTTAACATAGGAAGAGACTTTTCAATACGCTCCCGAGAGGATTCGTACTGCTTCGGGAGTTTTAGGTGACTGCCCAGTTCCTGCAACGGTTCGTCGACGGTAAAGCCAGGGTTATCGGTAGCGATTTCAAACAAAACCCCACCTGGTTCGCGGAAATAAAGGGAGAAGAAATAATCCCGATCAATTTTTGGGGTTATCTGCAACCCCTTGCTTAGAATTTTCTCCCGAAATTCCATCTGGATGGTATCATTGGCGACCCGGAAGGCAACGTGATGCTTGGTTCCTGCGGCATTTCGGCCAATAACCCCAGTTGGTTCTTCGAGTAAATCAACAATTGAGGCTGTGGAAATAGCATCCGTACTGAACCGATACCGATTGCCTTCCTGCGCTTGTAAAGTATAGCCAAAAATATCGGTTAAGACTCGGGCGGTCGCTTCAATTTTTTGTAGGCTCAGTGTAACACTATGAAAGCCCTGCGTTGCCATATCCTGCTTAATATCTTCCGTTTCCCAGGCTGTTCGCTCATCTGCATGCTGAATCAACGAAATTGAGAGTCCATCCGGATCGGTAAAGGGCAGATAGGTTTGGCCAAATCGCTCGGCTTGTTCCCCCATTGACACCCCGAACTCCCTGAATCGTCCTGCCCAGTTATCCAGGCTGCCGGGTGGTACTGAATAGCCGATTTCGGTCGCCATACCTACCCCGTTTATACCTGGCCCAATGCCTTCCCAGGGAAAAAAGGTAAGGATGGTGCCGGGCGTTCCGTTTTCGTTGCCATAGTAGAAATGATAGGTGCCAGGATCATCAAAATTGACGGTCTTTTTTACCATCCGTAATCCCAGCACATGGGTATAAAAATCATAATTCCGTTGAGCGTTATTGGCAATTGCCGTGATGTGATGAAGTCCTAAAATTCGGTTGTCCATACCTGTTTAGTCTATTTCAATAATCAATAAGCGGATTCTGCGTAAACGATTTACCTAATTCTAATTGCCTGATCATGTTCTTTTGCCAAAAACCGAAGCTCCCGCTCCCAACTAAACTCTGCCTATTTTAAGAGCGGGAGTCTTGTCCATTGTTACATTGTTACATCGACTTTACTTTTTTGGCAGCTTCCAAAATGAACGCTGCTACTTTCTCCGGCTGAGCCAGCATGGCGACGTGGCTGGATTTTAATTCAAGGGTAGTAGCCTTTAGTTTCCTGGCCAGCGTCCGTTCCAGATCCGGATTAATCATGCGGTCATTCGCGGCCACCACGTACCAGGAAGGTTTGGTTTTCCAGGCTGCTTTGGCGATTTTCTCTTTCAATGCCGTGAACGCCTGTGGCCCCTGAGTCGCCACCAGTAGCTTCCGCTCCGATTCGGGTAAATCCTGCGCAAAATCTTCGTTGATCCCTTTGGGTGACATGCTGACGAAGCCATAGGCATCTGGTCTGATCTGGTCATTGCCGGGTGTGGATGCTGCCGTCTGGACCAGTTCTAAAAACGACTGACCTTCATCCGGCGCAGCTGCGGCTACATAAACCAGCCCGGTTACCTTATCATGGTTTCCTGCTTCGGTAATGACCACCCCGCCCCAGGAATGCCCCACGAGTAAAACCGGACCATTCATTAAGTCAATAGCTCGTTTGGTAGCTGCTACATCGTCGCCTAGTGAGGTAAGCGGATTTTGTACCGCTATGACGTTGAGTCCTTTAGCCTCAAGCAACGGAATTACTTTATTCCAGCTTGAGCCATCGGCCCACGTGCCGTGAACGAGTACTATATTTTTTACACCGGCAGCTGATGCCTGAGCCAAACCGTTTTGGGTTGATGAAAGCGTTATGATACTAGTGAATAGTGCGCTCCAAATGACGCGGTTTATTGTCTTCATGATTATTGATGATTATGCATGATAGGATATATTGATATAGGTTTGGTAAATCAGAACTAACTAGGGCGGTATTAGATTAACAGAGAAATCCATAGCTAATTAGTATTAAGTTGATCCGTGTACAGTAGTGTAATTCAGCGTATTATCTGAATTGCACTACTGCTTTTGTTGGAACAAAGCTATGGGGAGACGCTCTGTAAGACGCGGTACAAACAGATGGTATTCCAGTAAAAAGAGGGGATTTCAAACAGGTTGAAATGGGGTCAATTATTAGAAGGCTTGGTTTGATAAAACCAGTAATTCTTATAGAAAACGGTGGCTGATTGAATTAGTGATCAGATGGTGTAGATGGCTGATTGATCAGAAACAGATTAGTCAACGCAAAGCTTGTCGTTGAGTGGGCCTTAGCCTCAATGCCCTTAGTGAGCCAGCAGTCATCAATGACAAGGATAAAGTGATGGCAAGCCGGATCGAGCAGTTTGCTCGGCGGCATAAGCAGGGGGGAGGGGAGTACTAAAGATCTATCGCCGATTGAGCAAACAGGGCGAGCTGGTGAGCCATAAATGAAAGGGCCGTCCCGTATGCCTCTTGTCCTAAAAATCTGTTAGCTAACCGTACACAGTCCCGAAATAAAGCCCTAAAAGTCCAGATACGAAGTTAAAAGTTTAGTATCCGAATTTTTAGGACCCTATCAAAACACTATTCCATTCTTTGCAATAAATGCAGTAAACTAGTTCGTCTCTTTAAAAGACTCTTTTTAGGGAACGCATGGCGTACATAAAAGCCAAAAGAATGAAACCGAAAACCTAAACATCCAGCAAGCCCCGTTCACTATACACGTTCTCGTCTTTCAACAACGCATCGACTTGCTTGTCAAGTTTGGGCAAGTACATGGCCTGCATATAAACAACATCCACGGGATTATAGGATACTCCACCGGCTAACTCATAACCACTGGACAACCGATCAACCACTTGCGATTCGAGTAATTCAAGGGTTTCGGCGGCTTCAACGACATATAGCTTCATAACAACTGGAACTTGATCAGTATACTAGCCCTAATAAAGACTGTGATGTATATACTACTAACTACTTGACTGATTAGTTTTCAATTTCGTAGTAACCACCCTGGATTTGCTCCCAGCATATAGTGATTGCCTGCTACAAGATTTCTCCAAATGCCCCTTTATGACTATGCTTCGCTGGATACCGTCCTTTTTGTTTAGTTTATGTTTCGCTACTACGGCCGTAGCTCAAAATCAGTCGCTAACAAACGATTCGGCAACGATTGCTCCGCCGGGACCGGTGCTGATTACCAACGGCAACCTGGTAGATGTAGAAACGGGGCGGGTTCGCCAGGGGATGAGTTTACTCATCGAAAACGGTATTATTCGCAAAATCGGTAAAAACCTGTCGACAACAGCGGGCACAACGGTTGTCGACGCAACAGGAAAATGGTTGATGCCGGGCCTGATCGACAGCCACATCCATCTGTTTCAGTCGGGTGGATTATATACCCGGCCTGATGGCGTTGATCTGACCAAATACCGGCCCTATGAAACCGAGCGTAAATGGCTGCGCGACAACATGGGCGATTTACTACGTCGGTATCTGGCCTGCGGCATCACGACCGTGATTGACATCGGTGGACCGCTTTATCAATTCGCGTATCGCGACCGATACAATCAGCGATACACCAGTCCGCAGATTCTGATGACGGGGCCGCTAATTTCAACCTACCAGCCCGAAGCGTTTAAGATGGAGGATTCGCCGATTATTAAAGCCAATACGCCCGACGAAGCTCGTGAGCAGGTACGCCGGCAGTTACCCTATAAGCCGGATTTTATCAAAATCTGGTTCATCGTACGGGGCGTTGGTGCAGGTGAACAGGCGCAGGCAATGGTTCAGGCTGCCATTGATGAAAGTCATAAGAATAGACTAAAAGTGGCCATTCATACGCAGGAATTGCTGGCCGCCAAATTAGGCGTAAAATACGGCGCCGATTACCTGGTTCATAGCCCCGAAGATGGCATGATCGATGACGAACTGATTGCACTGATGAAGCAACGGAACGTTAGCTATTGTCCGACAATGGTCGTGGCCGACGGCTATACCGGTTTTTTCACGAATAAGCGTAAGTTGACTTCTTACGAGTTTACGCGCGCCAACCCCTACGTACTGGGCACGCTGTTCGACATGAAGCACCTACCCGAGGCAGCGCTGCAAAAACAGTTTGGTGATTTCCTGACTAGTCCAGCTTATCAGCGCACACAGACTAACCGAAATTCCTTCCTATGGGCTAATCTGATCCGGGTGTGGCGGGCGGGTATCAACGTAGTGACCGGCACGGATGCGGGCAATCCCGGTACGTTTCATGGTACGTCTTATATCGATGAACTGCGCAAGATGAAAACGGCGGACCTGACCAATGCTGATCTGTTAAAGGCGTCAACGATCAACGCGGCTAAAATTCTAGGTAAAGAAGGTCAGATTGGCTCGTTGACCGAAGGCAAGTGGGGTAACGTACTGGTGCTTTCCCAGAATCCACTGACCGACCTTAACGCTCTGACCCGCCTTGAAATAGTCGTAAACCGGGGGTTCTTGGCGACTCCGGCGCAGCTTCTGGCCGACAAGCCAGAAGACTTGGCACAGCGGCAGCTGAACGCCTATAATGCGCACGACATCGAGGCCTTTCTGGAGCCCTACGCCGACGACATAGAACTCTATGGCTTACCTAACAAGCTGATCAGCAAGGGTAAAGACGCCATGCGGCAAGATTACGGGAAATTTTTCGCCAACGCACCTGCGCTGCACTGCGAATTAGTCAACCGGCTGGTAGTGGGCAACACCATCGTAGACCACGAGCGGGTTACCGTGGTGGCTGACAAAGCTCCCAGGGAGGCCGTTGCCATCTACAAAATTGAAAACGGGAAGATCAAGAAAGTGTATTTCACTCAGTAAATAGCCATTTAGAGTTAGATAATTTTACGACTTACTGGCCTTGGTAGGGCGTTTTTGTCATTAGTCTTACGTCATTTTAATCAGTTTTATTTTAGGGTAGTTATAGAGAGTAAAAAAATGACATAAGCCATGAGCGAAGCCACCTACACCTCTATCCCCGATACCTCCGATACGTTCTATTGGGAGTCAAAATCTGAACAGGGTATTACCAAGTTTATTCCCCGAGACAAGGCGCTTCATCATCAACTAAAGCTTAAAGCCTGGAATAGTATTCAGGCCGCACTACCCCTCAAGAATAGGAAAGGCTCAGGCTATTGAGCCTGGTGTGCCTACTACTGAACGTAAGCCATGTTTGCACCAATCCAGCAAGACGCCACTATTCGTTATTTCTGTAAAACGGGGGGCAGAACTAGTTGTGTATCTGACTGGCTTTACCAGCGCCTTTGAGAAACGGATTCGGCTTTAGAAACGGGCCTAGTCCATAAAGCTCTATCCCACTCGCGGGCTCATTATGGCTAAAAAATAAGCGTCCATTGACATCCGTTAAATGGCTACTCGATACGCTGGAGGTAAATATAGGTACCGCCTGGGTGTTACTGGTCCGAAATAAGCCACTAGCTGTCGTAAAGTAGAGGGACTCCTTAAAGTTGACCAGACTAATAACGGGTCCAGTGAAAGGGCCAGTTACTTTAGTGACGCTCTTACCATCGGTGAAATAAAGTTCTTTAGTAATGGCAGTAGTAAAATAGGTCTTATAATTTCCTAGCTGAAACGGATTAGGCGAAGACAGATTGACTAGCTTTCCAATTGGCCCCGAAATAGTCGCTAGTTTTTTCGTCCCCTGACTTGTCCCATCCGTTATCCATACCTCTTTGCCTAGTGGGCCTGATGAGAAAAAGACATATTTGCCTGCTCGGGTTAAGCTGTACAATTTAGCACCTCCTCCAGCCGGAGTCAATAGCTTCTTGGTGCTGGCCTCAGTCCCCTGACTAATCCACAACTCAGACTGCGAAGATCCACCAACAAATAATAGGGAAGAACCGTAATTGACTAAAAACCGGGGGTAAATGCCCGCCTTGACGACCAGGGAACTGGTTTTGTTACTCTGCCCATTGGTACGCCAAAGGTCTCCTTTATAAGTGAAATAGGTAGCACCCGTTAGATAAGTGAAATAGGCTGGAGGTTGTTTGCCTTCCTTGACGGGGTCGAATCCAAACTGCAAAAATGCTTTTGTGCCTGATGGGGAGCCATCGGACCGTTGTATGAGCCACTGATCTGTTCCGCCTAAAGAGCCTCGTTTGACATAGTATACTTCAACGGCAAATCCCGTTAACTGACTGGCATCTTGTACCTCGGCTTCTTTATGGCCATCATAAGGAATAACGGTGTTGGCCGCAAAGCCACTCGATACCCATAGTTGCCTGGTTTTCGAGCTGGGGCTAAGCGCACTAAAAAACAACTTGCCATTAACCGCTGTCATCTCGTTAATATCTGATCCGGCAGGGCCGGGTATGAGGTCTTTGACCAGCGTTGTGCCAGCAGTCGTACCGGTTGACTTCCAGAGTTCGGCACCATGTTTCCCGTCGTCGGCAACAAAGAAAAGCGTTCCATTGACATTAATAAGCTGATTTGGTTTGGAGCTAGGCGCACCCGGTTGAATGTCTTTTATCAGCGTTTGAGCCGGTAGCCGGTTGACTAAACAAAGGAACAGGAGCAGGAAAAAAAAATAACCGCATGGCCAAGTGGAATGTTAAACGAGAGAATTAATTGACGAAGTGAAAACGCAAGGAAGAGCTTGTAGGCTCATCTAAGCAGATAATAGAGGATTAGTCCTAAAAGTACCGCGCTAAAGGAGGGATAAAAGAGCTGTTTCTTCCAGAAATAAACGAGACCGGGCAGGGCATAAAGGAAAAATAACCACCCTTTATCGACCTTCAACTGCCGTGGATCAATAAAGTAAAGCCCCAGGCATATTGGCACTAAGACTGAACAGAGAGCTTTTATATAGTTAGTCATACGATCAAAACGAATAGCCCAGGCTAATTCCTGCCCGAGAATCCAAACTGTGAAAAGTAAACCCGTTGGTTGAGATGACCGTACTGTAACGCATCGTGTGCTCATAGCTACTTAAACCAGCCGGCATAGCACCAATTCCTAGAAAGGCATCAACTGTAAAGCCGTTTCGGCTTACCCATTGATAGCCTATCGTGCCGCCAAACCCAATGGACTTGATGATTACTTCATCCAGATCGCCAACTTTGTTGAAGCCATACCCAATTTCATTAATATAAGTCAATGAACGGGCTTTTAGATAAGGGCTTAGGTAAAGACCGGCAGGATGGTCTTTATGCTGAAGCCAGTAGCTATCGTTTAAATAAAATCGGGCTTCTAGAGCAACATTGACAAAATTCACATTGTGCCTCTCATAATAACTCAACCAGCGGACGCTTCCCTGAAGGGCAAATCGCTCGGAGAGGGCGCGTTCATAAAATAGGGAAACGGGAGCGAATAGATTCGTTTTTACTAGGTTTGGTCGACTCCACCGCCGAGTCGAATCCTGGGCAGATAAGCTGTTACTGGTCGCAGCACTGAGGAGCAGCGAATAGACAACTAATCTTAGTCTAGTAGGCATCTGATAGGTGATGAATTAAAAGCAAGATGTGATTAGGCGCTAGTTGACCTGAATAAGCAACGCAATAGTATTTATATAATCCCTGTGAATCAATCGGATAAACGTATGATTGCTTATGAGGGTACCTATAAATATGGCGCCTTCTCACCAAAAGCGCCATTTAAACACTTTTCGCCAGGCATGGAAAATGGGTTGCCTGAACGAGTAGTTTTATCTACTAAACTAAATCCATGTTTACGCATGAAGCCTCTGTTTACCCCAATCTGTCTGCTGCTACTGCAAACGGGATTTATCACCCAGGCTCAGACCGCTGACGTAAGTATCAGCGTTCAGCGTTTTTCTCGGTTAATTTAGGTTAGTTAAATACTCCTCTCCCAAGTCTGGATAGAATTTGAGTAGTACTACAATCATTTCCCAATAATCACACAGAAACCAGTGTAAGGTCGCCAAATTTGACTCTTCGACATAATTAAACGCATCAATCATATCGATATCCTGAAGCGGATGGGCCTTTAGAAGAACAAAATTAAGCCCAAAGTAGATACCCTTCAATTCTGAGCTAGTGAATTCATGGCCCCATTGTCGGGGCAAAATACCGGGAAAAACAAAATCTGTTGCGATGAATGTCTTAATGTATTCTTTCAGTAAATATATGTTATGAGAGTAGCCCATGTCAGCATATTTCTGATTAGCCAAACATCGCCAAAATCCTGCCAGGGGGCTTCCAAAACCAATAATAAAGGGAGAGTATCTATTGAAAGGCTATATGAAAACATGAATAAGATTTTGGACTGGCATCGGCGAAAGGTTGGCCTACAGCATGTCATTTTTTTATGCCTTTAGACAGTTTGCACGAAAAGTCACTCTGCTTTTCGTGATGTGTCAGTAAAATAAATCCCAGAGGACCAGTACTTTGCCGTATATAAACGCCCACAGGACTACTACCACATTTCCAGGTCATTTTGGAGTCGGGTTGGCGAGTAAGTCTCTGCAACCGCGCGTATCACTGGGTACACTGTTTCTGGCTACATACCTGGCCGATCTACGCTGGCCCATACTTTTATTAGTAGGTGTAGAACGCGTCGAAAGCCACTCTGGCCTATTGGCTGCCTCTCCCTTCGTGTACTATCCTTTCTCACACAGCCTGTTTTCGTAAGTGCTACCGGGTCTATTATTGGGCCTTGCCTACGGTTTGATAGCTGTAACTGGCGCAGAGTACTCCTGGTGGGTCTGTTGGTAGTCAGTCACTGGCGCTTGACCTGGTTATGCACTGCCCCGATCTGCCCCTCTATTTTGGTGCTTCCCTTTGAGCTGGAATGGATCTTTGGCGATGGCTTTGTCGCTGCTCGTTTATTATCAGCCATGTTAGACAATGAAGTTGGCCAGATCATAAAAAAAATAGTGGCGAAGAATGAATAATCTTTCATTATTATAAATCGCTCTCTAAAATGAGATGGCTAGCAATTGACGAATTATCGCCCAGAAACTACCCTTTACTCCATCAATTCCAGCCATTAGAGACATAGGCCTATTGACTGATCCAATCGATGGCCGCTTGTAAGGTCCGATCCACGCCAGTCAAATAGTCGGTAGCACTGGGTGTTGCGTCTATGTCAATGGGGACGCCGGGGCCCAGAATTAATTGCCCCTCCAGCGTATAAACACCCAGGCCACTAAAGCGAGTTTGATAACCACCTGGAAACGTCACATAGCTCACATCGCCATTGGCACCAGCCGAGGGCGTGCCAATAATCTTGGCCCGGGGAGCCGTACGCAGGGCCATACACGTCGATTCCGCTGCGCTTTGGGTACGGCTGTTACAGAGAATAGCGACTTTGCCCCGGTAGTAATCCGCGTTTTTTCGCCCAACATACTGCACTTTACTCCAGCTAAACAGTCCTGGAGAAGATAGATCAGGTTTGGTATAACGCGCAAACCCCTTGGGGGCTGGATTGAGATAGGCACAAATTTGATGAAAGGTTCTTTTCGGGTAGGACCGCACATCGAAAATAATCCCTTGCCGGTTTCGGTATTGCTCCATGACCTGCTTTACCTCGCCCACCTGGAGCTTACCTAAGTCCACATAGCCCATGGTTGGGGGAACGGCTGGGGTTTGGATGGGCAACGAAGGGCGAAAGCCAAAACGCTCGAACTTATATCGATGTATCGTTTTTCGAACGCGTTGGCCATCCCGGATAAGCTCAATGTCAACCACCGGCTGGGAGCCGGTGAGCAGGACCGGCAAGATCTGCCGAATCAATGCCGACCGATTCGAACCCGAAAAATCCGGCGCTCGCTGATCGATGAGTTCAGTAATCGAGCGGTCACCAATTCGGATCAGGCGGCCTCCCCGGCGAATATCATCGAGTTGGCTGAGCGAGTCATTTAGGAAGCCCGTCACCAGCAGCGTGTCAGTCAGCAGCCGGTAATCAAAGGGAGGAAGAAGAAACGGTTTGGTACAGGGAAGCCGATACGCTGGGGGGATGACCAGCTCGGCATGACCGTCGTGAGTGGCACTAATTAGCTGCTGCAACACCTGCTGATAGCTCAGCGTATCGGTAGCTTGTTGGAAGCGGGGTACAAACTGGGTCAAGACCTGATGCCAGGGTTGAGTCATGGCGTATTTGGTGGGATGGAAATAGTCAATGATGTTCCAATAGCGAAACAGACCCAACAGCCGGTACGGTAAGCTAGGCAAGGTCATAACGGCAAATTCGGCTTCCGAGAAGGCTAATCGGTTATGGAAAGGGTCCCAGCGTACATAGTGATTAGTCCGCTGGTTTCGATTGGCGGCAATGTAGGCCAACTTTTGGCAGAGGACTGGGCTAAACAGGGACGAATCGGCCAGCCAACTTAAGTCCAAATTTCGGGTAAAGCGAGCCGAGTCGGGTGGTGAACAAGTTGAACAAGGTTTAACCGGCCCAAGCTGGTTAACCCAGCTCAGCAGTCGGGCGGACAAGTCAGCCTTAGAGCGGATGGTAGGTGATTCTTCAATGAGTTGAAGGAGCTGGCCATCCCAATCGAGTTTTCCTGTAGCAACCTGGGGATGATAGTATTTAAGAAACCCCCATACCCTCCCGATAGTCACTAACGTCTGGGTCTGGGTGATGGGCTGAGCAAATGCTGTTGATGATAGCAGAAGTAGGGCGAAAAGATACCGCATGGGTAGGGGTTTGGCTATAGGTCCAAACTTATGAACAGTGATACATTGATGCTATATAAGGCTGGTTAAAGTATGTTAAACGAATTCATTTTGCCTTGACCAGCTTGATCGCTTATCATCTTCAAAATGGTATTGTAATCGTGAGCTAACTATTCTTACGAATCGCTCCCAATTAAACGATAGGAAGTGAAAAGCTGGAATATTGAGGGTGTTGTGTCCCTATTTGGGCAATACACCCCATTCGGGAATCCTTCACTTATGCTCAAAAAGAGGATGTGTATCGGTGTTCGTATGGAGCGGTCTTAAAAAACTATGGGCTTCGGATGATGGGTGGTTATGGAAATTACTATTATTTCTCCAAAGTGAGTGCAAAGACTGTCCCATCAAAGTAAAATGCTGTGGCAAGAAGACGCGCAAAAGGTTGGTGTTTACGAGGCTACGAACGTATGCAGAAGCGATTGAGTAGTTCCGAAGAAGTTGCGCAGTTCGATGGTTGAGCCAGTAACGGTCCGCCGTCGCGTTGGGAGTTTATTGAACTATTTTTGAATGCGACGCTGCAATGCCCGTGGGCAATCGGAAGCCAACAAACGGATGTTAATGGTAGCTATGGCGTACAACCTAAAGAAATGGTTGGTGAAGAAAGATTGTCCCAAAGCCGTTACCCAGGTACTGGCTCTAAAGCCAGAGAATCTTTTTGTTTATTTCAATTTGGGACTATGGAAGCGATTTGCGTTATGCAACAACCCCGGGCGTTTTAAGAAACAGCTATACACCTTTTTTCTGACCCTCTTTACTCGTAAAGTTGGTGACGGTTTTTCCATCATAACGATACACGCCAAAAAGAGATCAGTGTAAAATATTTTCGTCAATAGCTTCTAACATCCTACAAAGGATTCCTTTACTTCATTTCTATTTTGACTTTCTGTTACAATGGGCTTTTTATTGTACAAGGATTTTTGATCACAACGAGACAGTACCCAATCGTTGCATATGTTCGGTTTATTGGGTTTTACTTTACCAGTAGTCCAGATGTTGCCTTTTTCATCTTCGATTATTGCAGAAGCACCCCTGCGATACAGCGGGTCGACTCCCAAGTAAGCGTCGTCAGAATCAGCAGTTCAATGGCATGTTTAACCGTCACTAAATTGGGAGTCAGAATAAAGATCTTATTGGTGTAGGAGTCCCGCAGCCATAGAAGGCCAACCCATACTACACGAACCCAGCGATCATTGACTTCTCTCACAAATCGATACAGTTTAACGTCACTGTTTCAGTGATAAAGCTGTTGATATCTAATCAGATTGTACGAAGAAGCTGAATTTTGGAAAGATACGGCTGAAGAGTGAAATAGATTGTTCAATTTACGCGTGCTTTTTCGTCTGATCAGGGTGGCAATTATCACTTAAAATTGCCACCCTGAATCAGACGAAAAAGCACCTATAAGCCTATATTGCGTACCGTTAAAATTTCGCAGCCAGTCCTAATTTCAGCGCCGAAACACCATAACCTACTTCAGCAAATCCGCCGATTTTGTCACTGAAATAATAGCGGCTACCTAAATGAATTCCTAAATACAGGCCACTATTGTAGGAGCCGTAGTCATAATATCCATACGAATTGTCGTAGCCTGTATGGCGGAATCCCAGCGTAGCCCCGATGTACGGATCAAATTTTTTGTCTTGTACATTGAGCACGTCTCCCAGATGATAAGAGGCCCGGCCACCGACATAAATAAAGGTATAACCGCCACTATAGCGCAGGTAGTCGAACGAGCCACCTACTGAAAAATTATTTTTCACATCGACTTCAAACGAAGCGCCTAGGGGCAATCCGGCACCATAATAAGCGGCCACGCCGACGCCAACATTAAGGTATTTATTACGTAAACTGCCAGGCGATGTTTGTGAGTGTGTCGTTCGGCTGGTCGTGCTCTGACTCGTGTGTCTGACAGGAGCTGACTGAGCCGTTGATACCGTAGCGACTGTGGCTTGAGGCTTGGGCTGATTTATCTCCGGCTGGGCCGTTTCAGTTTGTGCTGGTTTAACTGCCGTCTTGTTATTAGCTGTTGTTTGCTTAGCCGCTACTGTCGGTTTCGACTCTGTAACGTGTGGTTTAGGGGCTACCGTAGTTCGTTTAGTGGCAGTACGGTGATTGGCCTGTTGGGCCAGGATTGGAGTAGTTGCACAGTTCACGGCGAAGAGAATGGCAATAAAACGTGAAGAAGTAAAAAACGTGTTCATGAGTGATTGTTGTAAGAGGATTGTAAAAGAATGTAGGCTGTTTGTGTCAACGCCTAAGCAAATTTAGGCCAGCACTGGCCTGTAAAACAGGGTATTCTGGTTCAGGCAGCGGAAAGGAAACCTGAATTGATTATTTCGCTAGATAAACTGTTTTAGCCTTTAGGAGATGACTGTGTTTAACGCTTAATTGTGCGGTTTACGAGCCATAACGCAACTTCTGGACAGAGTAGGACTGTTGAGCGTTAGTGCATAAAAAAGCCCCAACTTTTTGGTGGGGCTTTTTATATCTAGGAATAAACTGGTTCAGCGAGTACGCATCCGGTAGACGCTGCGACCATACTGTCCAACAAGTGGACCGCCAACTTCAATGACTCTAGGTCGTGGCGGACGATTAATGTGGAGGAGGTTCGTTCTCATTAGCTTTTTGTTGTTTGTTAAAGTACACTACAAAGATGGCTGATGATGGATCCGATGAGTAATTGGTTATGAGTTGGTTTTGTTGGTGATTGAATCGGTAAAATGCTGGATTAAATCGTTTTGGCAGCTAATGACTACCTGCCTTATTTGCCCATCCATACTTTGAAATCAGAAACCTTTTCCCGGCTCACCAGCGCTTCTTTATCGAAAGCAGGCTTGAGCGTTAGGGCAAGCCGATTTCCGAAGTAGGGTTGAATCTGCTCAACCGCCCCATGAGTCAGAATCAGCCCCCGGTTCGGACGGAAAAACTGAACAGGGTCAAGTGAATCGGCCAGTTCATCGAGGGTATAATCAACCAGGAATTTCTGGTTGGTTCGGGTTCGGAAAAAACTGAAGCGTTCATCGGTGTAAAAATAAAGAATGTCGCCTACCTCAACTGATATGAGTTTTTGCCCCTGTTTCACTAGAAAACGCTTACGATACTCTTTCGAAGATAAGTTACCTTGTCCCTGGAGTTCGCGCAGGAGTTTTTCAATATTCAGCGGCTGTACTTCCAGTGATGACGTAGCATGCCCGCCAACACTGGTCAGATCGTGGAGCTTTTTCAGACTTCGCTGTAAATCTTCCCGTTGTATCGGTTTCAGCAGATAATCGATGCTGTTGACTTTAAAGGCCTGTAGGGCGTATTCATCATAGGAGGTTGTGAAAATAACCCGGCTGCGGATGTCTACCTGCTCGAATATTTCAAAACTCTGTCCGTCGGCGAGTTCGATGTCCATAAAGATCAGATCGGGGGGCGTATTTTCCTGTAGCCAGCTCACCGAATCTTCAATACTGGCCGTTACACCCTGCACCGTTAGCGAGGGATCTACTTCGGCCACTAGTTTGCGGAGTTTACGAACCGCTAAATCTTCATCTTCAATAATGAGTACGTTCATGATCGTGTTGCGTTTAAAAGGGGAAGGATAACTGTAAAATAGCCATCGGTTTCGTTGATACCAATCTCCAGTAGGGTTGTATATCGCTGAGCCAGCAGCCGGTATCGGGCCTGAATGTTGCTCAGGCCAATTTGATTGCTCAAAACTCTGCGGGTTGGTTTTCGCTGTAAGTTGTTTCGCACCAGCAACTGACCACCCGGCTTCGATTTAATTTCGATCGTTAAGGGCTTGCTGGCGTGTATGACGTTATGTTTTACGGCATTTTCGAGCAGCATCTGCAGCGAAAGCGGAGGCAATAACCGGGTTTTATCGCTCTCAGTAATAACCATATCCAACTGAATGCCCTGGCCGTAGCGCGTTTTGAGCAAGTGGAAATACGACTGAATAAAGGTAAGTTCTGTATCTAAAGTCGTTAGTTCACCGTCCCCTGAAATCGAAACGTCGGAGCGTGATCTGTCAGATCGTGGGCTGTTGGGTAGTAGGCTATCTGTGTTGGCTTCCATGCCGCGATTCGTCTGGAGTAAATAGCGATAAACTTTGGCCATCTCATTTACAAATTCTTCGGCTCGCTCGGGCTCATCGGCAATCAGGGAAGAAAGTGAATTTAGCGTATTAAACAGAAAGTGTGGGTTCACCTGATTTTTCAAGCTCTCGTACTGACTTTGCAGATTTACTTTTTTGAGTTGCTCTTTTTCGAGCATATTCTCGCGCCATTTGGTCAGGGAGTAAATACTCTCGTAAGCCCCCACCGAAATCAGATTGACCACAACATTAAAAAGTAGTATTCGACTCACCACTCCCGGCTGATACATATAACCAAATAGATTGAAATGAATATAAAGCCACAAGCCACTCAGTATAACCAGTAAGGAGATACTCATAAAGGCCAATAGCAACAGAATGAGTCGAGTGGCAGTTTGCCCCAGCCCCGGATACCGATCGGTAACCCGTTTAGTAATCTGATCGAGCAACCACTGACAAATCACACCCAGCGTTACATTCAGACTGGTGGCTCCTGCAAACGTAGACCAGTCGCTGAAATAACGAGGTCCCAGCAGCAGGTAGGTTACCAATGGAATGAACCAGGGAAATAATAGTAACATCTGCCACCCGAGCTGTTTCGATGGCCAATACCAGGGCCGGGCTACGCCAGGTCGCGTTTGGTTATCAGACAGGGTGGAACTATTAATTGACATCATACAAATCGTACAACTACATACCTAACTTAGAAAATCGAGGAAACTTACGATAGTTGCTCTCAAGCTTCCAGTCATAACTGAATCAACCGTTATTTGGATTGTCTGGGGTGTTTGAATTCGTGTTGGAATTGGAGTGGAATATAGTCAGATTGAGCTGCGTTGAATAAGTGCTGGTTACCAGAGGCAACAATATACTGGCCTCCTCCGGATGGTTTTCCAGAACGGGCATGTCAAGGCTAACCGTCCGATAGCGGTTGATAACCGTATCCAATCCGGGTAAACGGGTATCGACCAGAATCGTACGTGGCTGGCGATTATGGCTGATGCGCAACCATCGGTCGGGCGTAGTGCTGATCTGGATATGCAAGGGTTTATCGGGTTTCAACGTGTTATGCTGAATAATGTCATCGAGTAGAATCTGGAGGGTTAGGGGAGGGAGTTGGGCGCATTCGCAACGAGCATCAATGTGGATGGTTGTCTGTAAAGCCGTTTTATAGCGAATTCTCAATAACCAGATGTACGATTGCACAAACTGCACTTCATCGGCCAGCGCTACCAACGCATGTTGATTGGCTGCCTGCAACATATAACGATATACGTTAGCCATTTCATCGACAAAAACTTCAGCCTGTTTAGGGTCTTCGGCGATTAATGATGAGATAGAATTGAGCGCGTTAAACAAAAAATGCGGATTGATTTGCTGCTTCAGCCTATCGAGCTGGTGCTGAACAACCAGACTTTTGAGTTGCTCTTTTTCCGTTTGACTTTCCTGCCAGCGCGTGTACGTATATTGAATGCCCAACATGAAGCAAAGCAGCAGGTCGAACACAAATCCCAACAGTAGAATTGCCTGAACAGTGCTCCAGTCAAAAGGTCGATTGAATACCGAGAACAAACTATAGGCCCATACGTCGAAAGTCGCCAGACCAATAGTAAGCGTTGTGGCGACCAGCAAGGCGACCAGATTCCGTTGACGAACCTGCCGGGCGTCGGGAAATTGGCGAAAGACACCCTTGACAGCTGCCGTCAGAACGACTAATGATAACCAATAGAGAAAAAAAACGAGCAGCGTACCCCAGCCAAATATAACCGGATCGGAAAAGTAGCGTTCGCGTAGAAACAGGTAATTGCCCGCTGAAAACAAAACCGGCATCATGAGACTATGATACCAGAGTTCGCGACGGGTAAATAGTTGTTTCGATGGCAACTCGTTGAACATGAGTGGTAAGCAAGTCCGGTAAAATATGATCAGCTTGACAGGATCATTTTTAAAATTAATTATCTACGCTACATTCGCTGTGCCATTGCGGAATGAACTGCATTAGATCATGCTTGAATTGCGAAAAATGACGTATGAATTGTAAAGAGCTAAAACACCCAATTCGACTATAATTCGGTTAGAAGCGGCAGCGAAACGATGAACTGGGTCGAAGTTTCTTCCGCAATGGGTTCGGGTAAATTCAATCGACGGTAGTTCAGAATTACCGTCGATAAACCCGCCGAACCACTGGCTACCCGGATCGTTTTCCGCTGAAGCGTATTACTGATCAACAACCGATCTGCCTGCGTTTTTATGTCGATGATCAGTGGCCGCACCGGTGTCATGCTATTGTATTTGATCGCATTATCGATAAGGGTCTGGAGCGTTAAGGGAGGAAGTTGACCTTGCCGACAGTCGGGGGAGATACATGGCATCAAGCGTAATGAACTGCCGTAACGAACACCCAGCAAATCAGCATAGATTTCTAAAAAATTGAGTTCCTCTTCTAGCGGAACCAGAGCCTGCGTATTGGCCCGAAGCATGTAGCGATATACCATCGATAACTGATCGACAAAGCGTTCGGCCTGAGCGGTGTCCTCGCCGATTAGTGAGGACACTGAGTTTAGGGAGTTAAACAAAAAATGCGGATTGACCCGATCTTTCAAGGCGTCGTACTGTTGCTGGATGGCCTCACGCTTCAACTGTTCGTTTTCGGTTTGCCGATCATGCCACTGCGAGTACACATAAAACATACCCAGGGCCAGGCAAAAAATAGGGCTGGCCACACTCCCAAATAACCAAAGCGGCACTAGTGCATCCCATGAGAATCGAACGCCTGTTCCGGGAACCAGACTAAACAACCAAAGATCGAGCACGGCAGTGGCTGCCATAATGAGCCCTACCAATAAAAGCATACTTACCAACCGGATGCCTGCATGCTGAATCAGCGGGAACTGACGAATGACCCAACGCACGGCCAACGTGAAAAGCAGTACGGTATACCAGTAAACAAACACGTTCACGATCGTACCAACTGTGAACGTTATGGGGTCCAGAAAGTAGCGCTCGCCCATGATGAAGTAAGCGCCAATAGGAAGCATGACCGGCATCGACGCCAGATGAAACCACCACTCAATGCGGGAGAATAAGGCCGGGCGATAGCGTTCAACGAAACGAGCGAATCTATGAAGTAGACTGGGCAATATCATATCGGATGAAAACCGAAAATAAAGCCTAAATCCGAGAAAACCACAGCTCTGTTACGTTTACCTAAAGTGATTACGTGATATCAGCTTTGAGAAGCTGATCCGGTAGGAGTGACCATTTGTCAGGAGAATAATGAGTGAGATTATAAAAATACAGCCTGTACAAATAGAATTAATAATCAAAACCAACAGTAGTCAAAATCAACCCAGCTTCGGTCACCTGATCGGAGCTGGATTGATTTTGACTGATTACAGCTTGTAAAGACTAGCTTGCGCGTTGCTCGCGAAGGTATTGACCGAATTGGCATCGGCGTTGAGCGTGGCATCAGAGGTATACATGATACCATAACCTCCGCTGTTGCTAATGCGACTGTTTTTGACCGATAGCGTGGCGCCCCGGCCATAAACCGTTAAGGCCGACCGCTGTCCTGAAACGATAACGGCGCTGCCACCACCGCTGACCTCAACCTGATCGAGCACGTTTAGATTACTAATCGAGTAAACAATAATTCCTCGCCAGTAAGCAGAAGTATGGCCAGCACCCGTGATCGTCACTTTTTGATCGGCGGTTCCTTTTGCGGATAGATACCCTGTTTTGTTGACGCTGATCATACCGTCGCGGGCGGCTTCGACAATGACGCCGGGTTGAAGTGTAAGCCCCGCTTCTACGGTCAAGTTGCCAAGCAATCGATAAGGTGTTTTATCACTGAAGGCAGGCCATTTTACTTCCTGCGCCCCGGTGATGGATGACGAACTAATTTCGATGACATCCCGACCATTGCTACCCGTAAATGTTGAGGCTGCATCCAGTCGCGTGGCATTGTACGCATCGATCAGGATCGGGGCTTCGGTTTGGTTTTTGAAATTATTGCGGGCAAATGTTCGTAAGGTAGCACCATCCTCTACGTACAGGCCATAGCCATCGTTGTTATTGAACCGGCAATCGGATAGAGCGACTTGTGCTTTCGTAGCACCATACAATGCCAGTCCGGCTTTTGTGCTGGTGAAAGCGATTCGGCTACCTGCGTATTCAACATTTACAAACGAGAGTGTATTGGCTGTGCTGGATGAATATAGCACGACACCAGCCCAATAACTTTTCTGGGCTTCTACGCCCGTAAACCGAATGGGTTGATCAGACACGCCCACGGCATTGATGGTCCCATCGGTTTCGATACTGAGCTGTTTATCGCGCTGGAAGGCAATCACTACATCCCGATCAATAGTCAGTTCTGCTTTTGTGCGAATGTTGCTGGCAACAATATAGTCGGGTTTGGTTGGATCGATGATCCGGTCGAAAAGACGCGTTTTTGCCGTAATATCTTTGTCCAGGGTTATGGGTGTAGGATATTCAGCCTTGATTAAAACGCGGTCCTGACTTTTGGCGTTGCTGGTTGTTGACGTTGGTTCCTGTACGGTCAGTTCAAACTCATAATAGCCAACAATATCGGGCGTGAAGGTTGGTTGAACGGTTTGGGTATTTCCCAGCGTAAGGGTACTGTTGCCTGGTTTCCGTACAACAGTCCATTGATACGAAAGTTGACCGTTCCCTTTCGAGGCCGAACCATCGAGTTTGACGACATCGGTTGGTAGTACATTTTGATCAGCACCGGCATTCGCCACAAGCGTTTGTGGAGCGGGTGTTACGTCGGCTTCTTTTTTACAACTGGTTAAGCCGTACGTAAGAAGAATAAACAGGATTGTGGTTATTCGGGTGAAATACATGGTTGAAAAAGAGAATGTAAAGTGATGGATAAGTGAAAATGGCGACTCTATTCTCGGACGACTACCGTGAATCGGCCATTTATGCTCATTGTTTTATGAAGGGTGACGGCGCAGCTTTCCGGGTTATACCCATGCTGGGTCACTACCTTTCCGCTTACCTGAAGGGTTATTTTGGCGGTTCCTTTTGAGCGCTCAACATTGACGATCTGGACAACACCCGACTCAGTTTTAGGCACCTGACATACTTCGTAAAATGACCAGCCAGCCTGAAAATCTTCATTGCCAGCACCGTCGAGGGCCGAGACCTGGGTATTTGACTCAATATCCATTGTATTCACAAATGGATGCGCTCCAATAGCCAGGCTATTCACAAATATGGCTACCTGACCAGATTTGCCTGTTGAATCAGCACCTGCGGCTGTAACGATCAGGTGACCATAGACGAGGCTGCCGTTAGCAACTGCATCGGGGTATGAGTGCCCGTTGATGACGAAATTAGTCTCGTTAACCACCTTTATCGCAGAAGATAGCAACAGTTGCGCGTTGTTTGGCCCCTCCAGCATAACCGTGACAACGACCGGATTAGTGGCTGGTACCTTATCGCTAGGAGCCGTGTAAACTACCTTGAAAGCCTTTGAGTCGTAGGTAAATCCAATTTTCCCGTCTTTAGGATTAGCCTGCTCTGGATGTGAGTAGCTTTTCCCGTTTAACAGAATATCCCGCACATTTCTAATTTCGGCAGGGCGGTTATAGAGTTCAACGTTAACGTCCTTGATTTCAGTTGAACCCCAGGGTTCTTTATCCGTACATCGATTGAGGGCCAACTCCCGTACTTGTCCCAAGTAGACTGTATCCTGAACAGGAGTTAGCTGATAGTATGTGATGAGAGCGGCCCATCTGTCTAACCGCTTTGTTCTGCTGGTGATTGTCCGGTTTGTTTTGTCAACGATAACTGATTGCTTTACCGTCCAGATGTGCCGATCATCCTGCCCGGCCAGCCCAATAGCATCGGGTGTTGTACCAACTAACTCAGTCTCTTCGTAATGATAAACGAAGGTAACCGGCTGAGCCAGCGTTAGGCTATCAGGACCAAGTTGATACGCGACTCCAACACCGTTGATGGCCTTATTTTCGATCGGCTGAACCGAAATAGTTGTTTCTTTCGAAAGCGCCCCGGCTGGGAAGGTCAAGGTTAACTTGCCATCTGGCGTTGAGATCGTTCCGCCTGATTTGCCAATTGTTTTCGTTGTAGGTGTTCCTATTGGCTTGCCTACCTCTGTGGGTGTTCCGGTAGATGTATCGGGTTGTCCTGTGGATGGATTGTCAGGATTAACCGCATCCGATGGCTTCTGGCAGGCCAGAACAACACCCAGTAGCAGGATGGGTAAATAGTTAATAAGTTTCATGACTAAGAGGAAAGTGGAAGCATTCTCTGGGATGCTTCGGATTGAGTTGTTAATGCCGATTGGTGTATCCCACGCACATGCTGTTGAAACGCACGGCTGATTCGGTACCTAAGAAATCCATTGTGACCGACTGTTGGTAAACGATATCACTGTCGAAGTCCCAGGCATTACGAACCAGCAGTTGCTCGCCCGTTGGTTTATAGATGGCCGTGACTTTGTAGCGTCCCATTGGCACATCTTTGATGGCATCATTATAGCGCTTCTTCGCCTGTAGTTTCAATACCTTTCCTGTCGATCCATCAATCAGCGGCCCAACTGGTGTTAGTGTGAATTCGATGTTCTCGTTATCCCAAAGCTCATCGGCATTTAAATCGCGAGACATTTCCATCGTGCCTCCGTAGTAAAGATCCAGGCTAAGGTCAGGAATGTGACCGGTGAGTTTCCACTGGAAATTGCGAACGGGTTTTTCATTGCTCGTAAATGGGCTGTCATCTTCAGGGTCGAGGTCTATCTTATAGACTCGGTCATTATACTGTTTTAGCATATAGCCTTTGGCAATCCATTCGCCCGCGAAATCGGTCATTTGAACTTTATAGGTTCCATCGGCGGCTGTTTTAACTTCTGGCCCATCGCCTGTTAGCACGGTGTGATCAACGAAGATCGTAGCCTTGGCGAGGGGTTTGCCTTGCGGATCAGTCACCTTGCCTACTAAATAACCCGCCTGACCGGGTGTAACAGGGTCGCCCGTTATTGGGCCATTGGGGTCAATCGGTTTTTTGTCGCAGGCCGTCAGGGCAAACAGGCTTACTAATAGAAGTAAAGCTGTGCCAGTTACTGTGCGGAGGGTTTGATTCGTTTTCATCGTATTTGTCTGTCGTTGTTTACGACACAAAAATGTCCCTTCGGCAGGGCGTATTTCAATAACGACAAGGATCGATTGGTAGAAACGATGGGTCAATTGAGGAAAAGTGCAAGTGGTTTGAAAGGTGGGTAAAGCGCCAATCTGCTTCCAACGACCACAAAAAAATACTCCTTACCGCTAGTGAAATTTCTAACGATGAGGAGTATACGTTAAGGGCAGAACTCTGTTTACACGAAATAAACAGCGTATCGGTTATTCAAAAGTTCGACCCATTGTGCCAGTAGTTCAGCGGGAGGTGGACCCTGTGGCGCCTGGATTGTAGCAGGTTCTTCGTCGATTGGGTGGCTCCAATCCAGGAAGTAATTGATAAAATCGCCTGGTGTTAGGATCGTCAGCATACTGGCACGTTTGCTTTGTATGTTGAACTTATGCGGGATATTCCGGGGAGCGAAAACGGTTTGCCCTGGTCCGGCAACGATAATCTCCTCACCGATCTGAAAGCGTACGGTTCCTTCAATAACGTGAAATGTTTCATCTTCACGGGTGTGCACATGACGAGGGGGCTCCGAGCCAGATGCCGTCGTCATTTTGAAAATCGCTAGTTCACCTTTTGTTTGTTCAGGAGAAACGATTACGTCAAGAATACCACCTTGGTAGGAACGGAGGCCGTTTTGTGGATTTGTAACAAGTTGTTCAGTTAGCATGTGTTTACGTAAAAAATAGTTAATGGATTATTGTCGACTGCCGAAGGGAATGTAGCTCTACTGACGGCTTTTTACCGAATTAGCGGCCGTAGGTTTGGTCTGCACAGCAACATTCCGTTGAGGTTTGTAAATGGCACCAGTAGCGAAGTCAATAACGGCACCCGGCCAGAAGAGGAGAACATCGGCGATCAGTGCGCCTACACGTACTTCGCGCTGGATTTCACCGGGTAACGGCTTGCGTTTCTGATGCTCCGTAATCCGCCCACCGAAAACGGTTGCACAACTGGTTAACGAGCCGGATAATGTAAGGGTAGCCAAAGCCAGTGCAGTGATTTTTTTTAGAGATTTCATGTGTATTTATTGTTTTTGGTTTAAAAAGAGAAGATTCATCAGGACAGAATTTTCTGACAAAAGGGAGTCAGAACGCCAAGTTGATTGGGGTGGCTTTCGGCCTGGTGATACAAAGATTGGCTGTTGAGTAGGCCTGTTAAAGTAGCGGGTGATCCAACTGACACAAAAACGGTATCAACCGCGATTCTTAATGGCTGAATTGATTCAGGTGAGCAAGCGTATTATAAAAGAACTCGGTTCGATTCTCTATTTTTGACCAGTGAAAAAAAAACCACACACTATCCGCCAGTTCGAACTTTCGCCGTTGGCGAAGGCAGGCGTGTTTATTATTCGCATCCAGGATTCTCATTAATGCCCTTCGAGAATGAAAATGACCATCATCGGTGCATCGGCTGGTATAGGGTTATTGGCTGTGAAGCAGGCGTTAGCAAAAGGGCACCACGTAACGGCGCTTCTGCTGTAGAAATAGGTAGATGGTTTGTCATGTATCCGGCCATGACAAACCATCTAGTCAGTTTTAATGGAATTTTGAGGGTTTAGACAACACCTGAAATTAATTGCTGCCCCCACCAATGCGATTCTGTTCTTCTTCGACACCTGACCGGCGCTGGCGGGTTGTTTTCAGGTTACGATTACCGAAATTGTAGGTAAATGTTACTCGTGCCACGCGGCTTTCCCACTGATTGACGAAGCTTAGGTTTGTCGTTGCAAAGTTCGTTGTGCCGCCCGACTGTAACGTGTGTAAGACGTCGCTGATATTTAATCGGAGGGTAGCCGTTTTGTTCCACAGACTTTTTTGAACGCCCACGCTTAACTGGCCCATTCCCCGAAAATGCATCATGCCATATACTAAAGGCGAGTTGTAAAAACCTGACAGCTCTGCCGTTAAACCGTGAGGCAGGATGAAATTCTGATTCAAGGTTACATTAGCCGATAGCTGCCGATAATCGAGTCGTTGTCCGGCGAATTCGGCGTTGTAGGCATTCCAGAACGCATTGACACCAGGCTGGAGCGTCCACCACTTGGTTGGTTTTAAGGGTAGGCTGACGCTCAGGTTGATATTGTCAAGCGCGGCCAGGTTTACGGTTGTTACCCGCATGATTCGTTCCTGTTGCTCGTTCACACCCGTAATAACATCGGTGGTGTGATTATAACTCAGACTGATGTTCGTTTCATTTTTGTAGGTATAGCCCAACTGAAGTGCATTCGTGTATTGTGGCCGCAAAAATGGATTTCCCTGATAATACGTATACGGGTCCATAACGTACACAAAGGGATTCAAATCCTGGAAGTTAGGCCGGTCGATACGTCGACTGTAGGAAGCGCGCCATTGATGGTCTTCGTTAATCTTGTACGTGACAAAGGCGCTCGGAAACAAATTGAGGTAATTGCGATCTACGACTTTACTCAGCGTTACCGAATTTCCCAGTGAGCGCGTGTGCTCGGCGCGTAATCCGGCCTGTATCGACCATTTTCCCCAAATCCGGCTCGCATTAAGATAACCCGCCGTGATGGTTTCGTCGTACAAAAAATGATTAGTACGTTGCGGATCCGGAATGTAACCATTAGCGGTAAGTGTCTCGAAGCGAACGTCGTTATCGGAGGTCACGTATGAAACTTTGCCACCCGCTTCCAGTCGGCCACCACTCCGTAACGGATGCACATAATCGGCTTTGGCGGCCCGAATCGTTACGGTCGATGGTGGTAGATTCCGCTGTATAAGTTCAGGTTGTGTTTGCTCACCACCCGCACCCAGATAGCGCGTCTGCATGTTATCCTGTGGCTGAATGTTTACGCGGGAGTTGTCCAGATCGACGGTTAACTCGCGTCCCAACGAATCGAAGGTGTGTTTGGCATTTGCATTGATCGCCACGCGTTGTGTACTTCGGGTGGAGGCATTGATCATGGTCAGCGTCTGTTCCAGTTGGCCTTTGGCATTATAAACGAGATTCTTGTTATCGATCATCGCCTGACTGTTGCTGATCAGACCGTTGGCCATGATACCAACCGTAGTTCGTTTGCTCAGTGCATAATCAGCCCCAATTTTGAACGTATGGTTTTGAGCGGTATTTGGGCGATAGCCAAGGTTATTAACCGTCGTTAGCGAGTCGCCAGTGCCGAATTTCCGTAGGGCATCTACAGAACCGAATGTTTCGCGGTAATCGTAGTTGTAGTTACTAAACAAATTCCAGCCACCCGCTCGGTGGTTAAGCGTTAAACCGGCCGAAGCTTTCGAAAACCGGCCGTAGCCTGCACCAACCGTTGCACTACCGTTGGTTCCATCTTTACGACTCCCTCGTTTTAGCCTAATATTGATGATCCCTGCATTACCAGCCGCGTCATACCGGGCCGATGGGTTGGTCACGAGTTCAATACTTTCAATACCGTTGGACGGCGTGTTCCGTAGCAGATTGACAACTTCCTGCGCAGATAGATAGGTTGGTTTGCCGTCGATCATAACCAGGGTTCCTTCGCGCCCTTTGAGGGTAATGCGATCATTCTGATTATCGACAAATACACCGGGTGCCTTTTCCAGCACTTCCAGCGCCGTGCCCCCCGCCGAAACGATACTGTTCTCCACATTGATCACCGTTTTGTCTGGCAACTGTTCGATGAAGGGCTTCTTGGCAGCCACCGTTACTTCACCCAGCGTTTGTTCCGATTGCTGTAATGCAATAGGCGGCACGTTAACTTCCGATTGATCGGCCACAACGGTAAAGGGAGCAGAGGTTGTTTTTTGGTAGCCAACCAGTTGGGCTGCAATCTGGTAGGTTCCCGGTCCGATATTGTCTAGCACATACTGTCCGTTTACATCGGCAACAGCTCCTTTAACTAGCTGAGCCGCTGAAGCTGATTGGCTCGAACCTGACGTTGATGCCCCCGCTTTTAGTAAAAGGATGGTTGCAAATTCAACCGGTTTCCCGGTCGCATCACGAACCGAGCCAACGACTTTGGTTCGGCTCAAGTGTTGCGCATAGGTAGCGGAAGCAATGAGGCTAACGCTGAGCAGATAAATAAGGCCAATCAGTAACAGGTCTACACCAGTAAGGGTAAAAAAGCTGGCCATTCGGTTGTTGGAGGAAAGTTGACGGTTCATTTTGTAGCGTTCATTAGTGGCTACAAAGTTGGCCGTCTACCGAACGCCCATCAATCGCACAAACATGTGAAAATGAGCTGTAAGGTGCCCCGAATGATGTGATTTTGTGGGCTTATTATCACACTAATCCTTCCCGCATGGCTTTCAGGATTGCTTCGGTCTTGGAGTTGACCTGTAGTTTGTCGTAGATGTGGCGGATGTGCGACCGAACGGTGTCGATACTGATATGAAGTTCGTCGGCAATGAGCTTGTAACTGTACCCTGCTACCAACCCCTTCACGATATCCAGCTCCCGTGTCGAGAGTTTATAGTCTTCTGTAGTAGGGCGCGATGCGGGTGTTGTTACATTAGTTGAAGGCGTATCAGTCGGCAGGGCGTTTTGTTGTTGAAAGAAACGGAGTACCTGGCGGGCAACATTGGCGGTCATGGGTGAGCCACCCCGGTGAACATCGAAAATGGCGGCAATAATTTCCGATGGCGGGGTGTGTTTTAGCAAATACCCGCTGGCTCCATTACGAATCGCCTGAAAAATCTTCTCCTCATTGTCGAAAACCGTTAGCATCAGTACCTGTGTTTGGGGTGAGGTTGCTTTCACAATAGGCACGGCTTCAATGCCCGAAATGCCGGGTAAGTCAATGTCCATTAGTACTACGTCGGGACGCAACGACCTCATCTCATCGGTCAAATTCCGGCAGTTAGCAAACGCGCCAAGTAACTCCAGCCCCGGTGTGGCCTGTAGCAGAAAAGAGATGCCTTCGCGGAGGTCGCGATTGTCTTCGTAATAGACTAGTTTGATGGCGTCAGTCATAATTTTGTCAGCAATTCTATGGCAGTTCCGGCTCCTGGTTTAGACTTCAGGGTTAGGCTACCCCCGATTTCAAGGGCACGTTTCTGTAGGTTAGGTAAACCATTGCCTGCTTGAACCCTGTCCGGATCGAATCCACGTCCATCGTCTTTGATGGTCAGGCGCAACTGCTTTCCTGCATTGATCGTCAGAGACACATCAATTCGCGAGGGTTCAGCGTATTTCACCGCGTTATTAATACTTTCTTTAAAAATCAGGTATAGATTTCGTCGTTGCTCCACATTCAACCGGGTTTTCTCGAATTGATCCGATACGTCCATTCGAAACATAATCCCTTTTGCTTCAGCCATTTTTAGTCCAAACTCCCGCATTCGGGTAACAACATCGTCCAGTCGGTCATTCTTCGTCTGAATAGTCCAGATAATGTCCTGCATCGATTCCGATAAGGTCGTGGCACTATTGCTGATTCGCTGTAGAATGGGTACCGCTTCAGGTGTTGTGGGCGCAATCTGTTGCTGCACCACATCACTAAAAATACGAATACTACTAAGCGTTGAACCCATATCGTCATGCAAATCGGTTGCGATTCGATCCCGAATACGTTCAAGATGTTGCCGCTGCCTTTCGCGGTATTGATAAATGGCGTACAGAATCCCCAGGATTACAAGCACCAGAAGCGATCGAAACCAGGCAGTTTTCCAATAGGGCGGCACTACCTTAATGGCCAGCGTAGTACCGGTTTCATTCCAGGCACCATCGTTATTGGCTGCCTTTACCCAGAAGGTATAATTTCCCGGTTCAAGGTTGGTGTAGGTCGTTGAACGGTCATTCGTTATGATCCAGTCAGTATCGAAGCCAACGAGCTGATAGGCATAACGGTTTTTTTCGGGCTGGCTGAAACTGAGGGCGGCAAAATCGACAGCCAGCGTTGTTTCTTCCGGTTCAAGCTGAATTGTAGACGTTACTTCCCGTGGCCGATTATTGACCCGAATGTGGGTAATCACCACCGGTGGCGGCACATGATTTTGCCGAAGATTTTCTGGTTTCCAATAAGCAAACGCGCCGAAAAATCCTGTGAACAACGTACCCTGTCGATCTAGGCTGATTACTTTGAACTGCGTATTGGAAAATAAGCCGTTCGATTCATTATAGTACCGAAATCGCTTCGTTTTAGGGTCCAGCTCATGCAACTGCTCGTCACTGGCCAGCCATAAGTGTCCTTGCTGATCTTCGGTAATGCCGAATACATGGTCGGCCAGCAAGCCATTTGTCAGGGTATAGGTTTGCTGAATCTGACCATTTATATCGGCCTGAACCAGAAAATCAATTCCCGATACCCAAAGCTTTCCCTGTCTGTCGACCAGAAACGTGCTATGAATTTGGTCAGATGGCTGAACCGATTTTTCAGAACCTCGTAACTGAATCCGTTTTGTTTGCCCAGTTGCCGGATTCAGGCGAAACAGACCCGATCTTGTTTTTGCCCAAATCCACCCACGAAGGTCTGTTTGTAATTGGCCAATTTCCATCGGCAATTGATCAGGTCCCGGCGATAGCCACGGTTTAAATTGATTGGTCGCTTGATCATACCAGAACAAGCCATTGGAGGTAGTGCCAAGCCAAATGCGCCCGTCAGCACCCTGACAAAGAGTCTGCACGGTGAGTTTGGCTTGCTTATCCTTAACGGCTAGATCATGGCGAATTTGCCACTGTGTTGAAGTCGGGTCATAAATAGCAACTCCTCCCTGCATGCCAACCCACACCTGACCCTGTCGATCCTGCAACATAGCGTAATATCGACGAATGGTTAGATTTGTCTCATTGGGCACCGGCTTTAGCGAACCAGATTGCCGATCCCATAGATAAAGTGTATGATGGCCCAGAATCCAGTATTGATCATTTTTTCGATAATCCTGCCGTACAACCTCCGCTGGCTCGGGCGGTCCTGCTGACCGCTTCGGCAACCACGTTCGGCTAAATTTAAGCGCTACCGGATCTATTTTCGCAATACCTTCTGATGTACCTATCCACATAATACCCGTCTGCCGATCCATCCACATAACGCCGACCGAGCCACCCGGATAGCTCAGCGGGTCATCGGCAACATGGGTGAATTCTGTAAACCGTTTCGTTGAAGGTACGTAGGCCGTTAGTCGGTTGTAGCCACCCAGCCAGAGTAAAAGCTGACCATCCGGTAGCTGATCTTCTACCAGGTCAGTACTAACTTCTGAATGCTCGAAGAGTTTATTGAAACGATCAGTGGTTTTATCATACTGACGTACTTCCCCCTGTTCCAAAAGTGCAAACACGTGCCCGTTTTGCTCAGTTAACCGTTCTACTGACTGGTGTTCATTCGGATGTTTGGCGTCAGCTCCCAGGAAATACGTATAGGTCTTGGTTTTTGGGTCGAGTCGATAAATAACACCCCAGTGCCACACCCAAATGTGTCCCTGTTGGTCAGGAAGTGGGATGGCATACGTACCTGGATGGATCATTGGAATTGGGAAAGGTGTCAGTTGGTGTGTTCGTGATTCGAGACAGTAGACATGATCTACCGATGCAAACCACCCAATTCCTGCTCGATCGAAATGAACGGGCGAAACGAAATCGTTATCAGCTACCTGATCGCGTTGCTGAGGGAGAGGAATCGTCAGAAATCGATCTGTTTGCGGATCATAACGGCATAGCCCTCGGTTGGTAGACACCCAGATAAATCCGTCGCGATCTTCAGCCAGCCCGTCGGATACGATGTAGTTGCCGGGAAGCCCATCTGGCCGCTCAGTCCGTTTGTAGACTGTAAATTTTACTCCATCGAAGCGATTCAGACCGTTAACGGTACCAAACCACATGAATCCACGTCGATCTTTTAGAATCGCCGTAACCTGATCGTTCGATAAGCCTTCCTGCGTAGTATAGTGCTGAAACGACACACCTGATGGTTGACCTAATAGGCTCAAAGGGACCATCAGGAGCTGTGTAGTTAAGTACAACAGCCATCGCCAGAAACGCATAGATCTAGATTAGTTGTATTGTTTAGTCAAAGATACGGCCATCGAAAGGCGGTGTGCAACAATGGCCAATAGCATAAAGATGTGATCAATTAGGGCGGGTAATGCAGTGCCGGTAGTCATGCCGAGTGCATCTACAATACATTCACATTTATCGACAATTCACGCATGTAATTTGCCAATTGATGCCGTTCTGGCACGATAGTAGGAAAGGAGAGGAGCTACTTTTATGTATTGTTGTGGTGTTGGATTTAAGAAACCGATAGCACTACTGGACGAATTCAACACCAGAATGGGCCTGTAAATGAAGCGTACCGTCAATGATATCTGGTTGCGGGTTGTGGGCATTAGTTTTCTTATGGCGCTTCTGCTGCTGAGCGACGATACCTACGACCAACCAATTACTGGAACGGTACTTGTTTTGTTGTTGATTGATCTGAGCACAATTATCAGTACATGGCACCTGAACCGAGCGATTATTCTCTATTGTCGGCTTGTTTTACCTGGCCAGTTCCGCCGGGTTTACCGAATACTGATCACCTTCGGTAGTTGTGTGATAGCCTCTACAATACTGGCCTGGGTTATCGCAGTCCCCAAATTTGCGGTTATCCATAAATCGCTGGCCGGATTCCCTTCCGGGGTAGATACGGTCTCACTGACGATCAATCACGTAAAGCTTGGTCTGAATGGATACGGTCTCGATTGGTTCCGGGGAATCATCAATGCATTGTTCTATAATCTGGTCTATGGTGTTTTATTAGCTGTACAGGACTTATTTGTGTACCGAAAGCGACTGGAACAATCGGAGCAGGAAAAAGAACAGTTGCGGATAGCCAACCTGCAAAGCCAGCTCGATGTACTAAAGCAGCAGGTGAATCCTCATTTTTTGTTTAATTCACTTAATACACTTTCTTCTCTAATCAGTGAAGATGCCCAACAGGCAGAGCAATTTGTCGATAAGCTTAGCGGTGTGTATCGCTACGTACTTCGGGCAAATGAGCAGCATTTAACGACCCTGGAGGCTGAGTTACACTTTATTGATGCCTATTACCATTTGCTCCAGACACGTTACGGAAGTGGCCTGAGTCTAACGGTTAACGTTGATGAAGGTTATCATCTCTGCCAATTGCCTCCGCTAACATTACAGTTGTTGGTCGAAAATGCCGTCAAACATAATGTGGTATCGCCAAAGCGGCCACTTCGTATTCTGATTACGGTAGATGAACAGGGACGATTAGTCGTTGGCAATACGTTGCAGCGAAAAACCACTCGTGTTCTTTCGAACGGGGTAGGTTTATCAAACATTGTGGCGAAGTATCAGATGTTAAACTTGGCTCCGCCCAGTGTTGACAAATCAGCGGAGCAGTTTACCGTTCGGCTACCTCTTCTAATGTGTCAAGCGGCAACCTATAAGCTAAAGCGCAACGGTAGCTAATCAAATCAGATTTGGGTGTTTGGCCAGACTATATATTGTCTGGTTTTTTTATGCGCTCAACTTGTGAAGTGTACACCGCAAAATATAATTGGTAGCCAGATTTTAACACTTCAGATAGCCTAAATAACAGATCAAACAAGTTGCCTTAAATAGCCAGGAATGATGCGCTTAGGTTTGCATCTGTAATCACATATAAATCTCTAAAACAACAAATTACGGTGAAAAAATTACTCTTGTTTCTGCTTGTTGCTGTGGCGTTTACGGCTTGTAAAAAAGGGAGCGACGTTGCTCCACAACCGGCAGGCGCTCTCGCCGATAAATTCGCGGGAAGCTACAAACTGAGCTCATTCCGGTACACTGATTCGCAAACAAATCTGGATTTGCCAACTTTACCGACGACCAGTAACGGGAAAACGGTATCAGGTACTGTAACCCTGACGAAAGTGTCGGATACGAAAGTGAACATGAAACTTCTGCTGAAAACCACAGGCCTGGATGATTACAATCAGGACTTTGGTGATCTGGACATCAAGCAGGAAGGTACAGAATACGGCCTGTTTTCTGGCACCACCCGAATTGCCGATGCTGAAGGAACTACCGTTATTTTTAACTATTCAGAAACTGATCAGGCTACGAGCGAAACGACGACAATGGCCTTTGTTGCTAAGCGATAATACCTGATAGTTTTAAACGTCAAACAGCCGATTCCTTGTTTTTATGGGAATCGGCTGTTTGACGTTTAAGGATTTACTCAGACTTAAAGTTAAATGATGCTTAATAGGTTAACTTTCTTTAAATCAGGATTTTGGTTGAAATTTACTTTGCCTGGCGATATCCCCGGAAGCTGTTTAGACTTTCCCTTTTATAGAAAAGATAAACTGTTTTTTGTCATTTTGACGCAGGAGAAATGACAAAAAATCTAGCCAGTTGTAATTGAGTTTGGAAGGCTTAGACTATTCCCTATTTAACGTGAATAATGGATAGAGTCTGAAATGATCAACTGATTGTCAGCTATTTATGGTGTTATTTTTTGTCATCCCGACGTCAGGAGGGATGACAAAAAACTAGTGGAATTCTATTCGTAAATCCCCCATAATTCACGTTATTTAAGCAAGGGTAACAGAACCGTGAAGTGATCACCTTCCGTCTGAACAATAATTTCTCGAGGGGTTAACATCCGGTATTTGGCCATGATATTAGCGAGGCCAACGCCATTACTCAGTGCGCGTATGTGCTTACGCTGGAGATTATTTCGCACCTGCAGTTGTCCGGATTTTGTTGTGCCAATTTCAATCAATAACGGGCGATTAGCCAAAACAACGTTGTGTTTTACGGCGTTTTCGACCAGCAGTTGTAATGTCAGAGGAGGAAGTAGGCTAGCCAGATAATCTTCGGGAACCGTTGTTTGTACGGTCACTCCGCTGCCGTGGCGGGTTTGGAGCAAATGCGTATAGGAGTCAATGAAAGCTAATTCCGTGCGTAGGGAAACCAGCTCCTGATCGTTTGCCTGAAGCAGATACCGATACATCTTGGAGAGTTCATCCACGAATTGGCTGGCCTGCGCTGGCGACTCCTCAATCAGGGCAGAAAGAGCGTTGAGCGAGTTGAATAAAAAATGAGAATTGACCTGTCCCTTCAACGAATTAAAGCGGGTTTGCCACTGAATTTTAATAAGCTCCTCTTTTTCCTGATAAGTGCGTTTCCATTGACTTAATAAATATCCGCCTTCGTAAATGCTGATGTACACCACCTGGTAAAACAACTGAATACCAAGTGAGGTAACGTAGTCGACCCAATCAAGCCAGAGCGTTGGCCTCGAACCTAAGAGAACGTGAAGACCAAATCGGAAAAAGACCGCTCCGTTTACGAGTAAAGGAATCAATAGTAACACCATCCGCAGGCGCCTGACCGTACGTTCCAGACCTGGATGCTGTTGTTGGAAATAACGGAAAATAGCGCGGTTTAGCTGCCAGAATAAACAGCCTGCTCCTAATCCAACTACCGTGGAGTGAATGAGAGCGATTGGACTGGCCTGTAACCAGAAAGCGAGCCGGAAAAATATATTTCCGAACAGAAACAGGCCAATAGGCCCAAGCCAACGCAGCCGAGAGTCGTTGACCGGGATCATAATTGGGCGCTAGAAAAGGTGTGTCGGTAGGGTAATCGAATGAACCCAACTGCCGAACAGGAGTTCTGAAGATGGCAGTTGGGGCGTGCTGGAAAAGAAAGATGTTGCATACAGACCTTTGGGCATAACCAAACAAACAGGGTAAATCTTTCACTTGTACCCGAAATATAAAATTTATAACTCTAAGCTCTCAATACCCGGCAAACCAAATGGAAAAACAGCTAAATCAATTCCATCTACAAAATCATAAATTCCGTTAAAATTGATATGATGGTGCGTTAGAACGCTAAGCTTCGAGAGTCGTTGGATAAACTTCCTACGTTCATCACGATCTGTAGGTCGACTAAGATGATCCGAAAGATGTAAATAGTTATAACAAATAATGCAATTTATAACAAATAATGTAATTCAGAATAACTCGTTTCGCTGTCTCCGCCACCTCTTGATCCAGACGACTTACCCAACCCATCTGACCATGACGCCCGAACCAAACGCTCTTCACTAACTGATGGAGGCTTTTACTTCGATTCTATTGTCGATGAACACGTTGACACACCCTGACGTTATCGATATACCGCATCAGAAAAATACTCTTGATTAAGCGACCAAATCGATATAAAGGATTCTCGGCAGCATAGGAATTGAGTCGATTGAATAACTCAGAGGGGCTGCTATAATGCAACCGTATCGTCGCCATCAGCCGTAGAATGGAGTCCCACTGCTCCATGATCCGTTCAGTATTGATGCGTCCATTGGGCATTAGCACGTAGTTTTGGTCTTTATAGTGACTGATCGGTTCAATGCTGTAAAGCTGTTGACGTAAGAAATTCTTGATACGAGGTTCAAAACGAATACCCGATAGATGGGTGGCAGCAAATACGAGTTCGGTGGCTCCATGGGAATCGGTTGAATGAACATCCGAATCGACTACTTGCGTATTGATCAGACCATTCAACAGATAAGTCGCTTCTCGGTCACCGGCACTAAATACCAGCGAATCAAATAATAATAGCGTATCGTCCGCATAGTTATAGGCTGATACACCTTTTCGATTGCCAAAATACTTGAATGATGAACGGGCCAGTAACGAATCTTGTGCCACTTCTGCCTTCTGTCCATCGCTACTGGAATAGGTTAGATCTGGATCATCTTTTAGGTGAATCCGTAACTTCAGTTGTTTGGTATAGTCCACGATTACATCACTTGCTTGCCTCAGATTCTCCAGTGAGAAATACCATTTGACGACCTCATCTAAACCTTTTTCGGATGCCTAGCGGATGATCTGAGTCATTTGCCGAATCCCTACATTACACCCCAGCCCCATTAGACCAGTCAGGAAAAGTGAATTGGCAGGCCGTTTAGGGATATGTTTGGGTTGCCAGTAGGTCAATGAATCGGTAAAGTTAGTGATCGAATTGACCGTGGCTAGCACTTCCTGAAGCGAAATTACCTTGCTGGAGGGGAAGAGTTCATAAGGATCAAGCAATGCAATGAGTCGCTGGCCGTTTTGGGGGTATCTACCACAAGTTTGCTATCTTTATTTCTGGGTTACATGAACGTTATGGCTTGTCAGGATACGTTCGTTGGTCGTCACCAACTGCTGGTGTAATTGTTTTCCTAGAATTACACCAGCACCTCGGCACTGTCAGCAAATTCAGTAAGGTTAGCTAGTTCCAGGAAGTTCGCTCGCTCTTTTAGCCATTGTTCTTTAGGGATTAGATAGCTCTCAAATGACCGATATCGGTAACTGTGAAGCAGGTTCAACCGCCCCGATTTGATGCGATTGGTGGCATGATGGAAGAGTAATACTTTGTAAAGTGATACCCGAAGGCTACCTTTTGCGTTCAACACTTTACACTGTTGCAGCAGTGAAAGTAAATTTGTTGGTGGGCTGCCAGTTAAATCATTGTGCGTACGAAAATAACGTAGGGCATCCATCATGTCTTTGGTCGAAGTCGTCTCATCGAAGTTTAACAGGGATAACAACTTGGACACCTTGCGTTGTAAACGAATTGAATTCTGGTGTGGCCAACCGTAGAAAGCTTCCTGCTGGTGATACCGATGGTTGAGCTTTTCCAACTCCTGGAGTCGGTGCTGAAGAGAATTCAATGTTGCTCCGTTAGATAAATACTGGTCAACCAATTGCTCAATCACTGATTGTTTAGGACGACCTGTGGGAATGTTCAGTGAAGTGTGTCATTTCCTCAGATCGTAATGTGATTTCGGACTCGGTCTTCAAACAAGATCGTCAATTGCTGAAGTGTAGCCGCCCAATTTTGTAAAGGCAGTTTCCAGTTTTCAATAATGCGTTGGGTCGTTAAGTAGAGTAGTTTGAGCAATGCCGTTTCTGATGAAAAGGCTCCTTTCGATTTAGTCACACAGCGTATCTGTCGATGAAATCCTTCCACGGTATTCGTCGTGTAGACTACCTTGCGGATGGCAGGCGGGTACTCAAAGAAACGCGTTAGCCGCAACCAGTTTCGTTTCCAACTCTCAACGACCAACGGATACTTTTGACCCCATTTGTCCGTAAAATCAGCCAGCTTTTGTTCGGCTCCGACCAGATTCACTGACTGGTAAATCGGCTTTAAGTCAGCCACTACTGCCTTTTGATCCTTGGAGACTACATACCTTAAGGAGGTACGCACTTGGTGAACCAGATACAATTGTACATCAGTATGAGGAAACACCGTTTCAATGGCATCACCAAAGCCCGATAAGTTATCAATTGAGCAAATCAACAGATCCTTTACGCCCCTATTTTGTAAATCAGTCAGAGTGCTTAACCAGAAACGAGCACTTTCTGCCTCGCCAATGTAGATCCCTAACAAATCCTTACGACCCTGTAACCGGGGCGCCGGAGCGCTCAATCGCTAATATGTTATAGGCGGCTTTACTGATGACTTTTCCGTCCTGGCGAACCTTGAAGTGAACGGCATCTAACCAGACGAAGGCATAAACTGGCTCTAACGGGCGAGAGCGCCATTGTTCAACCAGGGGAAGTATTTTATCCGTGATAGCTGATAATTGGCCTGAGCTGATTTCCAGGCCATATAAATCTTCCAGGTGCTCCTGAATGTCTTGGTAAGACATGCCCTTACTATAGAGCGAGAGGATGCGGTTGTCTAAGCCTTCGCCCAAGGTCGTTTGTCGTTTACCAATGAGCTTTGGCTCAAAGGTACCCTCCCGATCACGCGGCATCTCCACCTCAACCGGACCGTGTCCCGTCTTGACCCGCTTGACTTGGCTACCGTTGCGTCGGTTAGGGCGGTTTTGCTCCACGTGAGCCTGCACCTCCCCTGACAGAGCAGCATCGAGCAAATCTTTCAATAAGGGAGCCAACAGGCCATCTTTGCCCGTCAGTTCCTTCTCGCCCGCCATCATTTTAGCGATAGTTTCTTGCCGAAAGGCCTCATAATCGAAGCCATTTTTATCTCCTTTTATATCCATTTGATTGTCAAGTTAGCAAATCATAACTTGACACACTTTATTGAACACTCTCCGACCTGTTTAATTTGGGTTAGCGCTTTGAGATCCTCTCGGCTTTGATCGGTAACTTCCTGAGTTAGTTTTCCCGCTTGCTCCCGCTCGGAATAATATTAGGATAAATGAATCCGCTTCTACTTATGGCTATTTTTTCAAATTCCCCAAGTAGATTTATGAATACTTCATTGTCTCAAGTTGGAGCTTTTTTATGGGACTATGATTTTACAATTACCATCAGTCGCGTATAGCCCTTAGCGTCTCCCCTGTTAAAAGACCTTAATGGTTTCTCTAGTAATAGCAGGTGTTGTAACTTTTGCTTGACTAAATAACTTACTTACATCTATGAGCCAATTTGCTACCAGACCGTTCCGATTAACGATTGCATAAATAAACATGAAAAGTAATTGACTACTTATAGAATGACTAAGGAAACTATTTGATTTACTTAAACTCGGATTAAATGCGGTCGCCTTTCATTCTCTTTCTTGGTTGCTTGTTCTCATTTATAGCCTTGGCACAACCTCCACTTAGCATACCGGTAAAAGGTAGTCAGAGTGGCATGGTCTATCTTTCTCATGGCACTGGCCAAGCCCTAAAAACAGATTCAGCACTTATTGCTAATCACCAGTTTACAGTTTCTCATTATCAACCATTTACTCTTTATACTATTTGGTTTAGAGATGTTGGGAAAGATTCCCAAAAGGCCATTCTTTACCCAGCAGCCCATATCCAGTTCGATGCCCAGTATGACCTGACGATTTCCTTAGCGACCGATTCCGTAAACTATTGGTATCTTCAGTTTAGACACAAGCATTTAGCGTTCATCAAGACTATTGGCCAACTTTCCTATGAAACGAGCCAACCTGCCACTCAGGATTCGCTCTACCGAGAAAGAGCCAGGGTATATGCCGCTTATACCAACAGCTTCGCAAAGGAATTGGTAAGCCATCGCACTAATCTGGCAGCGGTTACGGCCCTTTACGATCTGATTGTGGCAGATCGGCTGCAACCGCCCCTAATCATCAAAAACCTTTATACTCAATTAGCTGAGCCTGTCATAGACTCTTACTATGGTGCTAAGACAAGCATGTATTTGAACTTGGAGCAACAGGTAAGTCAGGGCTCAATCGCTCCTGTGTTTCAGCTACCGAAAAGCAATGGCCAAGTGATTAATCTCAAGCATTTACGAGGAAAGTATATTTTGCTGGATTTTTGGGCTTCCTGGTGTGGTCCATGTCGGGTCAAAAACAAAAAACTGGCGACTATAACAACAAAGCTTTCGGGAAAACTTCAACTCATAAGTGTGTCATTGGATACCAGCAAACAAAAATGGCTGGCAGCCTCTCAAAAAGATGGAATCAACTGGCTCAACCTATGCGATCTACAGGGCTTTAAAAGCCAAGTGGCCCAAGCTTACAACATCACTGGAGTACCCAGAACATTTCTGATTTCTCCTCAAGGGAAGATTTTGGGAGCCGATTTATCCTTTGCAGAAATAGCCAAACGAATCAACTAAAGTTGGGCCAAATGGGTAAATAGCTGCGATTCACGATAACATCAGTTAAAGAAAGCTGGGTAGATCGGTTGTAAAGGTCAAATGACGAATTATGTGTAGTATTACGTTGAAATAGCTTGCCAAATCCGTGTTTTGCGAAATCAGCGTTTTTAGGAGACATGGTGCTGGTTGATAGGTGTTGATCCTAGTGAGTAAGCTTGGCTAAATACAACCCAGAACGCAGTTCGCGGGTCCTTTAAATATGAAAACTTCCATAGCCGTACTTACCATTTCTCTCAGTGCACTGGCTTGTCGCCAACCCTCCGCTCCAGCCGATTGCGACTGCCAATCAACAAGCTATTCGTTGTTGACTGAAAAAACGGGCGTTTACAACAAAGGGGGTGTAAGTACCATTAATGTCAAAACCGGCCAAGTTGATGGTTTCTATACATTGAGTTGCAATCCTGACTTTATCACCGGGAAAGCGGCCGACCGCGATACCATTCTGTTGAGTGGTCGAGCCCGCTCGAATTGCTACAAAGGGGAATCCCTAATTGCCCTGCCAGGTCTACTAGAGTTAATCACTGTACGTAAAAAGTGAGCGTATTTTGAGATTAATGCTATGACCAATAGATTGTTAACAGGCTTGGTACTTTTTCGTCCTTTACTGTCCACAGCAGCAAAGCGAAGGACCCGTATCGTAGTTAACGAAATGCAGTTGACCGCTTTTTGAGTAGACCACGGGTTAACAGGAAAAGGACAACGATCCAAACGAGGGCTGAAAAGAGCGACCACCTGGCTTGAGGAGCTACTAAGCTGTAATAAAAGATCGGGGCACTCCCGTATAAACCAAATACTAGGGAAGCCGTTAGGAAGCTGTACGCCATCTTTGACCCCGTACTGCTGAGTCCTAAAGAGCTATATGCAATTGGCATACTTTTGGTTAGCAATACGATCAGTTGCCAGGCGATCCAGGGAGTGCCCAAAACGAAGCCAACCCAAGCTGGGATGCTCAAACCCGTTTCAAAATGGCCAACGTCTCCGCTAGCCGAAAAGGCTCGTAAAGGTATATAACTGTAGAGTTCGGCCAGATTAAACACGGCAAACCAGAAGCAGGCTTGGGTTAAAAAGGGTCTTGGTTGGGTAGCTGATTGATGTACTCCTGCTTGGGAAAGCAGATACAACAAGACATTCGTTGCCAAAGCGGCCCCGGCAATTAACGAGGCTTTCCAGGGGAAGGATCGAAAGATGGGTTCGTAGTTAATAGCTTCTTCGGCGTGAAACAGAGTCCAATCGCCATAACTAATGTCGAGTGGTTGCGCTTTATAGCCTAATAACCAGCCAACCAGACTATGCGACCACTCATGCGCTAAGACCATCAGATGGTGAGCGGCAACAACGGTGACGACAGTGATCATAAAAATTACCAGTCCTCTTCTCATAAATAAGGTCAAGATAGTTGTGTTCCACTACCATTATAAGTGGAAGCTCAAACGTGGTGATAACTAACGGTTGATGACGAGATGACAGGTTTCAGCAAATCTATCCTATCTTGGTCAAGTTAGCGACCAACGACAGTGCTCTACCAAACGCCCATTTTTGCAGCGGATGCATGCAGGTTCTATACGCTCCAATGAGCGCATCTCATGAGCATACCTTTGTTGCTTGATAAGATGTATAAGTTCATTGAAATCGTTTAGTAGCCTCCTTAAGGGCTGCCTCTGTTGGGGGTAACAACCAATTCAAGCCTCGCTCAATCCGAGCTTGAACACGCTCCACGTACGGATGGAAGCGTTGATACTAGCTGGCAAAGGCGGCTGAATAATTCCCCTTACATGTTGCAAGTTCGGTAGCTAAACGAGCGGCTCCCTGCATAGCCAAACTGGTACCCATACCGGTGGGAAAGCTAGTCGTATGAGCTGCGTCGCCCACCAGGGCCACTCGACCTTTTGTCCAGCTGGGCATATGAATTTGCACGACTTCATCAAAGTATAACTGATTCGAAGCCAGCATAGCCGCTAGAATTTGGGGAATCTTCCACAAGCCGTTTTCGAAATGGTCGATTAGAATTTGCTTGTGCTGGTCCTGCTTGCGATAGTCATAGGGTAGCCTCGACGAGCGAAAAAGAAGGCCCGCCTGAACGGCGTTTTTAAACGGATATAATAGGGCTGTTTTGCCCACCTCCTGGTAGAGGGTAGCCGAATTAGGCTGATTCGGTTTTATAAAAGGGGCTTCAGCCAGGGCAAAGTAAGCCCCAAAAAAGCGAGCAAATTGCGCTTCAGGCCCGAATACGAGTTTTCGCACGGTGGAATGGGTGCCATCCGCGCCAACTACAAAGGCAAACCGTTGTGCTTCGCCCGTTTTAAACCTGACGGCCACACTATCGTCATCCTGGCTCAAGGTCTCAATTCGATTCTCAAACAAAAATTCGACCTCATTGGGTGGGATAGCCTGGTATAGTATGTCCACCAAATCGTCTCGGTGAATCTCCAGGTCACCCGCATACTCGGCTTGGGCATTGATGGAAAATTGCACAATGGGTTCATTATGGGCATTCACGATCTCATCGGTATGCACCAATTGATTGGCCTTAAGTTGGTCCAGAATACCCATGTCGTTGGCCACGGTCAGGGCATCGCCCCGAACATCAATGGGCGAGCCGCCCCGCCTGAGGCCGTTGGCGACCTCAATCAGGGTTACCTGGTAGCCATATCGGTTGAGCCAATAGGCTAGCGTTAACCCTGCGATACTGGCCCCCGCTATTAAAACGGACTTCTTCATGACAATTATCGGTTGCTGTAGATCACAAAAATAGGCGCATCTTTAGGGGTAAAATAACCCAATCAGGACTAAAAATAGTCGTAAAACGAAGATGCATCGAGACGATCCGCACCAGTTCCTACAGTTTATTGATAAAATAGGCTACGATATTGGGCCAAACACGACCGAGAACCTGACCATGTATGGACAAAAAAGTTTCGACTTTTTGCCCGGCTTAGCCATGTTCACCGCTTCGTATAGGGTGAACAAAACGTTCACCCGCCAAACGACGGCACCCAAATTCATTGATCGGAGTATTTGCTTCTTTTTCAAAAATGTGGTCTCGGCTGCTGACGATTGGCCTGGGGATAGTACCCGGAAATCATCGGATGACAAACCCTTTATCCGCGTGTTTCCATCGACGTACACCTACACCAGTTTCTTTAAAGCAGATTCCCGGGTGGTGATCGTGGCGGTCCTGGTCCAGGCGGATTATCTGAAAAGCTTCCTGGGTGGCGATGCGGACCAGTTTCAATTTCTGTTTGAGAACCCCACAGATTTTCTCCTTGAGGAAGTGATGACGGACGAAATGATTAGCACCCTGAATGCGATTGTGCGGAAGCAGCCACCCGGTTCACTACCGGCTTATTATTACCGGCTGAAGGCGATGGAACTACTCTTTTATTTGTTTCAGCGGTTAAGCCGGCGAGAAAAAACAGCCCATCAGACCTTCAGTGAGCAGGACATCGTGTCCATTTATCAGGTACGCGATCAATTGGTTTCCTGCCTGGCTAAACCCAGTTCGATCAGCGACTTGAAGCGAGTGGCGGGCATGAACGAACTAAAAATGCGCACCTTGTTTAAGCAAGTTTTCGGCCGGGGTATTTATGACTACTTTCAACATGCACGCATGCAGGAAGCGGCCCGGCTGCTGCGCGAAGCGAATCAATCGGTATCCGATGTGGGCGCTCAACTGGGTTATGAAAACCTGAGTCATTTCAGCCGAATTTTTGAAAAGTATATCGGCAAGAAGCCCAAACAGTATAGCAAGGCGTTGGTTGGATAAACGCTAAAGCTGTCCTGTTTTTTGGGCAATTTTTGAAATTAGCTACGGAAACCCTGCCGAGAATAAATAATAGTTCATTGTTTATTAACCAGCCCCTCTTCCTGCTTTTAGTCAGGCGGCAAAATCAGCCTAGCTTTTGCCGGTATTGGAAAGGGGTCAGGCCAGTTACCAGTTTGAATAGTTTGATAAAGTGACTGGGTGTCACATAGCCGATCTGGTAGGCTATTTCGATTACATCTAAATCTGTGTACTGCAACAACCGCCGAGCCTCCAGTACGCACTGCTCCTGGATCGCTTGGGTGGTGGTCCGGCCGGTAACTCGCTTGATCGTATCATTCAAATGGGCGGTGGTGATGTGCATCCGTTCGGCATACTGAGAAGGTTTCTTCCAGTCTTTGTAATGCTGGTAAAGCAACTGAAGAAACTGGTGCTTTACCAGGGATGACCGTTTTGGGGTAGACTTAATCGGATGGCCCATCCCCGAGATTGTACCTGCGAGCATAAAAAGCAGCCCCGACACTAAAGCTGTTACCGCATTTTGCGAGGTAGCTAGTGGTTTGTCCACTAACTGACCGATGACTGTAAGCAGGTTTTCAAGTTGCTTAAACCAGGGCGTGGGCATATCGCATGCATTGTCAATCTGATCCCGCCACACCTTGTCCAGTAGAACGTTGAGGTCTTCACTAAGCAGTACGGCCTCGAAGCTGACAGCCCACCCCGACAGGGGCGTTTGTGGGGTGAGTTGATGCACTTGCCCCGGAAAAACCATCAGAAGGCCGGGAGCCTGGATTTGGTGAGTTTCGAAATCGATGCAGTAGGTCAAATGGCCTTCCGTAAGCACGACCAGCATATAATGATCGTCCCGGTGGGCTAACTGGACATTATGCTCCTGGAATACGGGTTGGCTAAGTCCCAGTTTTTTAAAGGCGATCCCGTTCAGGGAGGTGCCTGCCAGGCTAAACTCGGGAATGCTACCCTTTTTACTAGTAGCCATAAAGATATAGACTTAATCTGCGATTTGAGGTATTAATACGGGGATATGGTCCATTTTTCAAGTTTGATTCCCTTTTTCTTTGTATAAATTTTTATAAAGAAGAAAGAGATGACAAAGGTAACGGAAGCAAAGGGTGTTGACTTGCATAAAATGCGGGTCGTTGTGGCGGGTGGCGGCCTGGTTGGTTTAACCGCCGGCATTGCGTTCGAACGGTTAGGGGCAACTGTAACCGTCTGCGAGCAGGCACCCGCGATAAGGGCTGCCGGTGCCTCGATCGGTTTATGGAAAAACGCAACCGATGTACTGAACGAGTTAAACTTGAGTGAGCAATTGCTCCAGCTGGGTACCCCTATTGAAACCTGGTTTTATGATGCGGCTGGTCATCGATTTCGGGCGGAAGGATTTGGTGTGGACGATCACGCCTTTGTGTTGTATCCGCGTCCGCAGCTTAATACCCTGCTGGCCCAAGCCCTGGGACAGGTAACCATCAAGCTTCAGACAAAAGTGATTGGCTTTGATGAGCAGGCGGATGAAGTGACAATCTTGCTGGAAAATGGAACCCAGTTAAAGGCCGACTTACTAATCGGGGCGGATGGGATTTATTCTAAAGTACGAAACCAGCTGTTGCCCGCTTATTCCGCTCAGGAACATACAGGGCATCATGTTTGGCGAGCTCTGGTGCCAACGGGCGATGAACCGGCCGATGGGAGTGTGCTGACAGTTGGTCACCAACAAACCAGGGGTGGCTATTTTTTAACCTACGGCCAGGTAACGACCTGGATGGTCAATCAATTTGACAGCGAAGCCCCGAGGGGAACCAAGAAAGAAGAAGCCTTAAAACGCGCAGCTCAGATGAATGATGCTGGCTGGGGTGAGCCGCTTCTGAGGCTGATCGAACGTACACCGGAAGAACGTATCCTCCACAACCAGGTGATGTATGTGCCAGCACTGCCCAGATGGGTTTCCGGTCGGGTAGCTTTATTGGGGGATGCTGCTCATGGGCTATCACCTCACATTTCCGCCGGCGGCACCTTAGGCATAGAGGATGTAGGAATACTAATTAAGGCATTACTAGCAAAACCCTCCCTATCGGAGGCCCTTCTTGCTTACCAAGGCAACCGCATACCTCATTACGAAACAGTAAGGCGGCTATCCCGGACAGTCGAACTGGCCCAGGATGCCCTCAATTATGCCCGTGCGTATGCAACCTTTAGCCATTGGATGCTGAATGAAGGGTATCAGGAATCGGGTAACCTACGTTAATCCATCTCTTCTCGCAATGGCTCTTGTCATGAAAATTCGTTAAGTAACAGTTGGACAATGCAAATTTATAGCTGATTCTTGCCATACTGGAAGATCCTGTCGATAGATCGGATGGCGATCAGGAACTGGCGATTAGCCCGAAAAAAATGGTCCGCATCCAATCCCTTAATTCATCCAGGCTCGTGGGGCTGGTATATACCCTGGCGTCCTGACAATAGATGTAGATCAGCGAATGAGCCGTGTAAAAGTAAGCGATTTGCTCAGTGGGAATCACGACTAACTCGTCTTTCCAATACGTGAATATTCGACGTCAGGGACCCGCTTCATCCGCCGGGAAAGCTGGACCGTCTATAGTCGCTATTGACAATTTTGGTAGACATTCCACTTAGTTTCCTAAACTTCCGTCCAGTAAAGAGTAGCAAGTTCACATTCTGGGTTCATCGAAAATTTGGAGGTTATTCTTTCTTTTTAATTTTTTCTCTGTGCTGCTTGCCCCAATTTTCCATAGCAATTAAAACTTCTGAGATTGTGTAGCAATATTCAGTTAAACGGTACTCTACCTTGATAGGATAGTCACTGACAACTACCCGTTTTATCAAAAGATTTTCTTCTAAATGTTTTAATTCTTTGGAAAGTACACGGTTGGTGATAGTTGGTATCGAAATCGATATGTCGTTAAATCGCTTATTCCCGTGATACATAGCTATAATAATTGCCAGTTTCCATTTTCCGCCTAACACAAACATTGTATCCTGTACCCACTTTATCTTCTCTTGAAAGTTTATCTCGTCCTGGACTTCCATTTTAGTATCCCTTAGTGTATAAGTATCGAAAGTATATTAATGGCAGCATGATCGCGAAAAAAGGAGGTTTTATTTTAGCTACCCCACCCGAGAGTTGACAAATGGATTTTTAGTTATTTAAAATTAAGTATCCTTTTGTATACAAGTATTAAAAGGATACTTAATTCAACCTACTTTTGAAAAAAAATAGATTTATGAGCGATCTACATGAAAAAGTATGGTTTATCACCGGGGCCTCGAAAGGGTTCGGCTTAACATTAACAAAGCTATTATTGGCTAATGGCCAAAAAGTATCAGCAACATCAAGAGACAAGAAAAGCATTGAAGCTGAAACGGGCTTTCATAAAGGGTTATTAGCCCTGACGGTTGATCTTACCGATGAGAGCGATGTTATTAAGGCCATTAACGGAACTGTGGATCATTTCGGTAGAATTGATGTGGTTGTAAACAATGCTGGTTATATGCTATTAGGAAGCCTGGAAGAAGTCTCCAATTCGGAATTTCAACAATCCATGAATCTTAATGTATTTGCCTTCTTAAATGTCATTAGAAATATAATGCCGCACTTTAGAAAACAGCATAGCGGACATATTTTTAATTATTCATCATCTGCGGGTTATGGTGGCGATGCGAGTGCAGGAAGCTATAATGCGGTAAAGTCTGCAATTATCGGATTTTCAGAAGCTTTGGCAAAAGAAGTTCAACCATTTAATATAAAAGTAACAATTGTCTCACCAGGTCTTTTCAGAACTAGCTTTTTAGCCGCTGGATCTTTTACTACTGCTAAAAATTTAATTGATGGATATCCTACCCAAAGGCTCGTCGATACAATGACCCAGTACAATGGGCAACAGCCAAGTAATCCAGAAAAATTAGCAATGATACTTGTAGATACAGCAAAAATGGCGGACCCACCTTTACATTTAGTTATGGGAGAAGACGCCTTTGCGAAGGCAACTAGTTACTACCATAATCAGCTTGTTGCATTGGAAAAAAATAAAAAAAGTAGCCTGTCTACAAATTTCTAAGTTTGGCGTAGGAAGTCTAGCCGTGCATGAACATTAATCCGAATCGGTACAATGTCTACTTCCGGATTGCAAAATGCAATTAATAAAGTTTTAGCCGTATGGAAATCTTTAAAAGCAGCTTTCCGCCAAATAAACGCGTATTAAAACTAAATTGTAAAACATTATTTTAAGAATCAGAAACACAATTATGAATGATTCATCAAATAATATCATCGATGCATCAATTGATCCGGCTATCGACATACAAATAAGGCCATTCCTTACTGAATTAAACAAAAACAGTTACTACCAAGCTGTTTATAGGTGCGTTTCTAATCGTATCTATCGTCATTTTAAACATCATTTCCAATAACAGACGCGTAGCGTGACCAAGCTTTAATAGTTAGCAGTAGCGTCAATTTGCTATTTGGTTCTGTCTGTTATGATTAAGAAAAACCAGTTTTTATGTATTCATTATTTGGAATTTATTTATCATGATTAAAGCACCTACTTACAAGAATTGTTCAGCGAATGAAATATCGAGAATTCTAGAAATATACAGACAATCATATCTCGAACATTATACTTATTTATGGAGTGACGAAAGCAAAAACTACATAAAAACCAGCTTTACAGAAGGAAAATTATTAGCTGAAATGAATGTTCATAAAAGTGCGTTTTACCTTATTTCATATAATAATTTTCCTGTAGGAGTATTAAAAATTAATACTAATAAATCTATTGACGGATCAAAAGACGTTGACTATTTAGAAATTGAACGGATTTATTTTTTAAGAGCAGCAACTGGCAAAGGTTTAGGCAAATCTACCCTCAAGATGGTCAAGCAATTGGCGATAGATGGGAACAAAAAGATTATCTGGCTAAAAGCAATGAAGGGCGCCGATGCCGTTAAGTTTTATGAAAAGCAAGGCTTCATGGTTACGGGCGAAACGGATTTATCATATCCATTTATTATAGACGAGTTTAAAAGAATGGTTGTTATGCAGCTGTATATTAGATAATTTTCGATCTATTGTTACCATTAAGTTATTTTAAGTTAGCAACCATAGAGTTAAACACTTACCTCAAAATGCCATCGCATTTGCTTTTTCTAAAGATAGAATTTTTTTAGACGGTACATAAATAAACCAATCATTAGGCCATTTATTTTTATGCTTTTTACATAAGGCTATTGGATAATAGCTACAAGAAATTATCATAAATGTTCGAATTATGAGAGGATATTTCCCCGTCTCACACTTTATAGTGAGTCTGTTAGAGGTCGATTTAGTACGTATCAGGGTCTTGCTTTTTTTTTCATTTCTTGAATATCGTCTCATTTTGGGGAGCCTTTGAAGAGACTTAATATACAATGTAACAGAATAGCTATTAATACATCCACTGAATTATATTATCTCTAAACACCTTAAAGACCAGGAGGATAATACATACTAGCAACCAGGTTATGGTTGCTAGTATGTATTATCATTTGGTAGAATTTGGCGCATTAACACTAAGCCTAAGAAAAAACGAATGGTGCCGCTAGTATGAATATGGTATCAGAAACGTAGTTGGTAAATTCGTTAGGTAGTATCCTAATTTCAATACTCATTCAATAACATCGATTATATATGTAAGTAAAACACAATTGTCCATATCATCCAACCTCAATACTTTTGTTTAAATCTAATTTGGATTCATTTCTTGATAGATCTTATACTAATTTAGAATCAGATTGTCGCCTTTTGAATGTAAGGAAAGCAGACCAAGTTCGTAAAGGCAACCGCATCGTTGCATAGCTCTTGCAAGAGGGTTTTCACCCGGCATTGAGCCTCCTCTACACTCGACAACAATCGATGCTTCAAGCCCCGTCGAATCTCCTGGAAGACTCGCTCGACCGGGTTCAACTCCGGGCAGTAGGCCGGTAGCCGACAAAATCGCAGCTTTGTGCCCGCAAAGGCCCCGGCCACATGGGCCTTAGCCCCATCAGCCACAAACAGACAGGGCGTTTGTAGATACGAGTCAATCTGAGCCACAAACCAACTGAACCACTCCCCCGTTAAGGCCGGTAAGAAGGCCGCGTACACCTGGTTGCCAAAGGGACACAAGGCCAGATATAAATAGGTAAACTCGTAACCAATGCGGATGGGTGAGTGGGGGCGATGCCCGGCAGGTGACCACTTACGTCCTAACTCGGTGCGAGTGCCGGTGCGTAGCTCATGGTGGTAGAGCAGTTGGCTGGGGCCGATTTGAGCACACTCGTCAACCATTTTTTTTAAAGGCTTCCAGCGCTCCCGGTGCTTGTTGATAGTGGACAGGGCGACCTGTCTTGGGTTTGATACCCAGTCGCTTGCATAAATCGCAGAGGCCCCCAAGGGTATATTGTACGCCATGAGAGCCCGCCAGATAGGCCTGAATGTCGGCCAGTGTCTGGGCTTGGTCATCGAGCAGGAATTGGCGCAATTGACTAATCTGGACAAAGGAGAGCTTGCCTATGTAGGCGGCTTTGGGTGGGGGTATGAGGGCCGATAAACCGCCTTGCTGGTAAGTACGCCACAAACGTTGTGCTTGCCTTAAAGAGAGATTGAGCAGGGTGGCGGCTTGTTGCTGGGTGCTAGCTTTCTGTTCTTTGAGCAGGCGAATGAAGCGGATATGATCGCGATGAGTGGCATTGGTTTGCTGCTTTTCAAGCTGTTGCAACTCTGCCAGTGATTCGGTTATTTTCGTGTTATAATCCATCCCAAAAAATACGACATAAAGATTCTAATTTAGTATTAGTCATTGAAGTTAAATAATCTTGTAGAGAGCCAAAACCTATTAATAAGCGGTTTTTATTGATCTTTTCTATATTAATTTTTTCTTTGGGAACAGCTTCGCGGATTCACATTTGCAGTGCATAAAGCTCCTTCTGAGCGAATTCAGCCGGGCTTAGATAACCCAAAGTTTTACGGGGCCGTTAGTTAAGTTGATCTTGTATTCAAGATACTTCCGTGGGACGAACAATATTAATGGGACAGGCTTTAGGAATGTACTGACTAATTAGCCCATTCATGTTCTCGTTGAGCCCACGTTCCCAACTATGATAGGGGTGGGCAAAAAATGTGGCTGCTTGAAGTTCGCTAGCTATCAACTCATGACGCGCCAACTCCAAGCCGCATGGGCGGCCCCGCATTATCAAAGGTGACGGTCTTGACGGGCAAACCGCTTCGGCGCAAGGCTTTTATAGCGGCCTTAGCCAGGGCAAGGGCATTTTTCGAGTTTAATTTGACAATCAGTACGTACGTGGTAAGCCGCTCGACTAGAGTTAACAGCGCACCCTGATGGCCCTTGCCAATGACTGTATCTGCTTCCCAGTGACCTACTTCCGTGTTTGAATTTACAATCGGCGGGCGGAGGTCAATACTGACCCGGTTAGGAATAAGTTGCCGCTTGGCGGGCGTACCTCGTTTCTTGTAATGCTTACGATGGCGGATACCAAGTACTGAGTAAGTGTCTCATGGCCAGCAGGTTGTTGATTAGGTTTCCCTTGGTGTTGCTAGAGGTAGCGGTAGATAGTCTCGTGGTGCAGCACCTTTTGTATAGCCATCCGTTGTAGCTCACCGCAAATCTGTTCCGGTGAAAGACGGTCTATGAGTCGGGTTAGTACGGTAGTCAGCAATGAGCATTGGAGTTTATAGGGTAAGCGTTTTTTTGCAGTGGCTGATTGTTGCTGGGCCTGTTGAGCCTCGTAGGTTTGTTTGGAATGCTGCTGGTTATGTTTGGCCAACTCGCGCCAGATCGTTGATTGACTGACCCCGACCTGTTGGGCGATGTCTTGCTGGTTTTTATGTTGGTGATTAAGGGTCTGAATGAGGTATCTTTGCTGGAGAGTCAGCCGTTTGTAGTTTACCATAGTTTTGGATGGGACCGGCCGCCGGAGCGGTGAGAATCCCAAAGCTACGGGAGAATCTATTGAGCGGCTGACTTTTGTTGGTCCAGTAGGCTTGGGCCAGCTACCGAAAGATACAAAAAGGGTGAAAAAGTGATATGCATTCCAAATGTGAATTCAAGAGGTATTTGAAAACCTTCAACTTAACACCAAGCGAGTCGGGTATTAACTAGCTTAATTTATTCGTGCTAGCATTCGTTACTAACTGATCGACTACCGCCTTAATCACTTCGTCAAGACCTGTAATTAATCCTTCCAGTCGCTGGTTAGCTTGGTAAGTTTCTGCGTTTTTATCGATATCAACCAATACATCAGCTAGAGACTTAATATTAAGTGTTGCCACGGAAGGATGTAGCCGATGTGCGATTTGGCTAACTTTTTTAAAGTCGTTTGCTTCATAAGCCGTTTTCATTTCTTTAATGCCTGCTGGCACCAGATCAATAAACATGCTGACCATTTCCCAAACAAATTCCTCATCGCCCTGAGCAATTGATCGAAGTCCAGAAAGATCAAATAGGCCATCCCGGATTTCTGTTTCACTAGTAGTGCTATGATAAACACTATCTTTCCCTAACCATTTTGCCACTACGGCAAGTAGAATTGACTCATCAAAAGGTTTAGACAAATAATCATTCATGCCTGCCCTGATAAACTTTTCCCGGTCGCCAGAAACAGCTAAGGCGGTTAAGGCAATAATTGGCAATTGGGCTTTTATTTTTTCTCGAATCTGTTTGGTGGCTTCCAGGCCATCCATAATCGGCATGTGAACATCCATCAGAACCAGATTATACGGTTGCGCTTTTAGTTTTTCAAGAGCTTCCAAACCATTCCGAGCCTCATCGATCAGCGCTCCATAATTCTTTAGGATGGTAGAAGCGAGTAACCGATTCATTTCATTATCATCTACCACCAAAATCTTACTCCCTGAAAGGAAATCCGTATTAATCTGTTCGGGCTGTTTTTGTGGTAAATGGCTGGATTCTCCTTTGTTGAAGGGTATGCTGAAAGATACAGTGGTTCCTACCTGTTTCTGACTTTTTACCTCAATCTTGCCACCCATTAAGTCAACCAGATTTTTGCAGATGCTCATCCCCAGCCCTGTGCCGCCAAATCGACGGGAGATGGATGTATCCTCTTGGCTGAACGTTTGAAAAATTGTTCGGACAAACTCATCATCCATGCCTATTCCCGTATCCTGTACGGTTGCCTGAATCGTTTGCTGGGTGGCATCCTCCTCCACAACCTGACATCGAATGTCAACCCTCCCCTTATCGGTAAACTTGATAGCATTCGAAATTAAGTTAAGTAATATTTGCGTTAGCCGGTGCGGATCACCTATTAAAACAGGCGCTATTTGGGTATCGAGTAATGAATTGGTGAATAACAAACCCTTTTCTTCGGCCCGATGGCTCATGATTTGGAGTACTTTCTTTATTAGTTGGTGAGGTTCGAAGCCAATCTGTTCTATGGTAAGTTTTCCCGCTTCAATTTTGGATAGATCCAGGATGTCATTAATAATGACCAACAAGTTGTCGGAAGCGGCCTGGATGGTATTCAGATAGAATTGTTGTTGCTCAGTTAACGAGGTTTTTTTAAGTTGATTACTCATACCCATAATGGCGTTCATGGGTGTTCTGATTTCATGGCTCATGTTAGCCAGAAATAATTCTTTCGAACGGGTCGATTCCTCAGCGGCCTCTTTGGCCACTTTGAGTGCAATTTCTAGCTCTTTCTGATGGGTAATATTAATGTGGGTGCCAATAATTTTTAGAGGGGTTCCAGCCGTATCCTGCTCAGTAACTACCCCCCGATCAAGCACCCAGCTGATCGATCCATCTTTATGGATCATTCGGTACTCAAGCGAATGGTGGGTTTGTAAACCAGCCCGATACAGGTTGTCATTCTCTTCGAGCGTAGAGCGGTCGGCCGAATGAACCTGACGCCACCATAAACCGGCCAGATCCGTTGTCTCATCAATTGGAAAGCCCAGTACCTTACTCGATGGATTAGAAAAATAGGTTTTCTGAGAGCGAAAATCATGTTCCCAATAATTATCGCCAACGTTAGTCAGCGCCATCCGCAACTTTTCTTCGTACTCTTTCAATTGACGCTGCACACTTTTCTCCTGGGAAATATCTTCCACGATAAAAAAATATTGTGTAATGGCCTGCTGTTTATCGATAATGGGCTGGCCACTGATGCGCGCCCAAAACCAGCTTTTATCCTGCCTGTAATAGATTCCCTCAAGTGTAAAACTTTGTCCTTTATTAAACGCTTTTTCAATGGTAACCCGGCTGGTGACATCCGTGTACTGGCCTTGGCAGATGTCAAAGAGGACCTTTCCTGAAACTTGGTTGAAATTGTATTGAGTAAGCTTTTGAAAGCCCTCATTTACCCAAAAAATTTTACCACTGAGGTCGACGAAAATAACGCCATTGTTGTTGGCGCTGGCTACCAGAGATAATTTTTCGAGTTCAGATTCATATTTTTTGCGTTCGGATATGTCCCGAATGAATGAACAGAAGAACTCATTTTCTCCCTGTTTTAAAGGAATAATGTATAACTCAATTGGAAAGGTTTTTTTTGCTCGGTTAAGTGCCGGCAATTCCAGTGTTTTCCCCAATACCCGTCCTTCCCTGGTTTGTGTATACGATCGCAATCCTTGTATATGACTACCCTGGTGCACTGCTGGGATTATCAAATCCGATAATTTCTGACCGAGTGCTTCCTGGCTGGTCCACCCAAATATTTCTTCGGCTTGCGGGTTCCAGAACGTGATTATTCCTTCTATATCTATAGTAATTATGGCATCGAGTGCCCCATTCATAATCAGCCGGTTTTTTAACTCGCTTTGCTCCAATGCATCCCGGCTCTTTTTCTGTTGGGTAATATCAGTATAGCTCCAAAGATGACCCTTGTAATTATGGTCGATGAATAAGGGAATGTAATCTCTCTGGTATACACTCCCATTCGCCAGTTCCAGAATCTCTCCCTTAATCAGCTTTTTCTCCGACAGAATTGTATCAATGCGACGAACAAACTGTTCTGGTTCGTTAAATAAGTCTTTTGACGCTTCGGCGGCATGCGTACAGTCAACACCCTGCAAGGCTTCCGGTGAAACGGGAAGACTGAATAATTCGCAGAAAACTTGATTGGTAAAGACAACGGCTCGATTTTCATCTTCCAGTAGTATTCCATTCTCCATGTTTGTAATCAGCGATGTAAAGACTTTTTCGGCATTTTTTCGCTGGTTAATTTGCTGATGAAGGAAGCGAGCGATCGATAATAAATCGTTAGATTCGGTTTGTAGGTTTACCCCACTGATTGCGTTTACCGCTTCTTCAAGCTTTTGAACGGAGAGTTTTTTGATTTCAAGTTCCTGTTTTAATGTAGTGTGTAATGCACTATATTCTTTTTCGCTAATGGAAAAGGCTTGCTCGGTCAGTTCCCGATCCCGTTCAAAAGCGAGATAGGATCGGTCCACTGCTTCCAGAAATTCGATCATTTCAGGCACTTGATCAAATTCGCTGGTTAAATAGCGGGAAATTTGACGGGTGAGTAACTTAGAATAAGCCATATAAATGAGACTAGAAACTAATAGGTTCGCGAAATTGAATATTCAGAAAAGCGTAGTCAACCGTTAGTAAAAACTCCTTTACCTAAGTACAGTGTTAGGTATTACATGCTGAAAATTCTCTATCGTTTTTTTTATGAGCTTTTCGAAGGCCTTCTTACTTCAGTTGGCTTTCAATGGTATTTAATAGATTTTGAAGCGTAAACGGCTTTGTTAGATAATCGTCAGCACCTAACTCCATACCCCGACGCAAATCAGTCGGATCTGATTTGGCCGTTAAAAATATAAAAGGAACTTTCGATATCAGGCGATTTGAGCGGACCACTTCGAGTACCTGATAGCCGCTCACTTCGGGCATCATTATATCACAAAGAATCAAATCTGGGGAATGAACTAAAGCCTGGCTGATTCCCTCCCGACCGTTGGTCGCCGTTTCCACCTGGAAGCCCTGCAACGTCAGCAGTTCTGCCACATTCTCACGCATCTGAACGTCATCTTCAATTAGTAAAATTTGCGTAGCCATGAATGCATTGCGTTTTTGAATAGTTTGTCAACGACTTCAGCGTCAACTAGTAGCTTATCAATACTGGGTTAGCTGACTTAACAGGTAAAGAAACGGTACAAAAGGTCCCCTTTTTCTCTTCACTCTGAATGTCGAAATGTCCACCATGTAACTCAACGAATTGTCGGACAATGAATAAGCCTAGTCCTGTGCCTGGGATACCGTTAGTATTGCTAGCCCGAAAAAATGCCTGAAATAGGGCTGAGAGTTCTTGGCTTGGTATGCCAATTCCTTTGTCGATCACCTCGAAGACAAGGCTTTGCTCCCTAAAAATTATACGTAAGACAGGATTGCTTTTCGAAAATTTAAAAGCGTTCGACAATAAATTAACCAGCACATGACTAATTAATTTATCGTCCAAATAAACGTTTTGAGGCATGCCTTCTATAATAAATTCGACTTCACGGTGATCATTTCGATGGCTAAAATGAGTGTTAATTACCTCTTCACAAATCAGTACGGCATCTACCAGTTTAGGAGAGAAATTTACTTTTCGGGATTCGATTCTACCTATTGTCAATATGTCGGTAAGCAGCGTATTGAATTGATCAATCTCTTTTTCAATGATAGTCAGGTGCTTTTGAATCGATACGTACGCATTGGATATGGGCTTGTCAAGGTAAAGTTTGATTAAATCAACACTCGACTGCATAGTAGCTAAAGGTGTTCGGAACTCATGAGAAGCAGTCGCCACGAACTGTGACTTGAGTTGATTTAGTTCCTGTTCCTGTTGTAAGGATTGTTGCAAAATCAGTTCTGTCTCTTTCTGGCTCGTGATGTCATTGGAAAGCCCAATCTGGCGTATGGTTTTTCCTGTTTCGTCGCGAATACTAAAGGTGCGGATCGATACCCAGAACAATGAATGATCTGGCCTGACACCCCGAAATTGAATGTTTACCTCTTCACCTAACCTATATTGGCTATTGGCTTTTGCAACAACAGGTTTGTCTTCCTCATAAATCGATTCGATAAACGAAAGCGGATTGTCGTATAGGCTCTGGCAGCTCCGGTGCCATATGCGCTCGTAAGCCGGGTTCACATAAAGTAGTCGAAAGGGATCGGTTGCATGAATCCAGAAGACTTCATCTACATTGTCGGCGATTTCTCTAAACCGTTGCTCACTTTCCTGCACCGCAGCTTTGGTAAGCTCTCTTTCGGTTACGTCCCAGGCAACACCAATGGCTCGTGTGGGCCGCCCCTGTTCATACCGAGTTATCAAACCATTCGACTCAATGTAGCGAATACTTCCATCTGGCCGGAAAATTCGGGTTACGTTTGAAATCTTATTTTCTTGCACCCCTAAATGAGAGCGCTTCAGAAAATTGGGCAGATCGTCGGGATGAATAATGGTTAGAAACTTCTCAAAACTCCAATCGGGCTGACGATATTCCTCGCCAAAAATCTGCCATAAATGATCATCCCAACATAAAGCCCCTGTTACTAAATCATTCTCCCAGAGGCCCTGACCAGCCGCCTGGGTAGCTACTTGTAGGCGCTGATTCAGGCTCCGTAGCTGCATGTCCGTTTCCTGCCGTTCCGTGATGTCACGTGCCGAGCCGTACACGGCCTGATTAATGCCAACCGCATTCCATTCAATGATCCGATACGAACCATCTTTTCTTCGCATTCGGTTGATCTGATTGCGAACAGGTCGGTCCAGAATGTTCACTAGCAGATTCTTATAAACAAACTTCTGCTCATCCGCGTGGATTAACTGTAAAAAAGGGATACTCATCAATTCGGTTGCCGAATAACCGAGTGTAGCCTGAAAAGCCCGATTGACGGCCGATATATTCCCCTTACTATCAGCAATGCAATGCATGTCCAACGCGCCTTCAAAAAAACTATTCAGCGCCTGGTTCTTTTGCTGAAGTTTATCCTGCACTTTTTTCAAGGCCGATATATCTGTAGAAATGCCCATATAGCCTATAACTGTGCCGCCATCATCCTGTAATGCACTAGCAGCCAACAAGACTGGGACTCGGTCACCTGATTTGGTAATGGTTATACATTCGCAGTAGAAATAACCTTGGGAAGCTAAAGCTTCTGTGAAAATAGTGATTGGACGATTTCCCTGTTGAACTGGTCTATAGGCAACAACAGGCACCGAATTATCGGCTTGCCCTACTTCCAGGTAGGTCTGCCATCCAATCAACTCGTCAGGTCGATAGCCTAACAAATGCTCACAAGCCTGGTTAGCCGTCTCAATCACTCCATTAACGTCAGTTGATACAATCGCCTGACCGGCATGCTTAAGAATTGCTTGGTGCAAAGTGGATAATCGTCTGATCTCTCGCGTTCGCTCTTCCACCCGCCATTCCAGCTGTTCTGTATACAGTTTTAGTTGTTTATCTAATTGTTGCTGATATAAAACTATGGCCAGTGGCCTGGCTATTTCCTGAGCGATTTGGAGATACTCTTCAGTGAAAAAATGGGGAATGGCTGACATTAACGTGAAAGCTCCAATACATTTTTTTTTGCTATATAAGGGAATGGTAACTTGCGAGCGAAAGCCGTTTAGATTAGTCAGCAAATGGGGAGGTATACCTGTAGAGTCTAACTGTACATCAGGATAATAGATGAATTTTGCAGGCACTTCGTTTTGTGGAAACCGATCATCAAAATAACGTGCGGGGACTGTAATAGCGGGGGCAATATCTAACTCTCCATCAACAACCCGGCATTTAGCTTCTGCTAGGCCTGAATCTCTATTAATGTAAAATACCGAAATTCGGTTACAGGGCACCAGGCGATACATATGTTTCATAGCAATCGACAGCGGAGGCTGTTTAGCCATTCGGGACTTGAGTAAAGCCTGATCAACGGCATGGAGGCCCTCTAGACGATGATTTGCGCGTTGTAAAGCTGCTTCCTGTTGCAAGCGTAACAGCACGTTAGCGATTAACGTACTAAATGTTCCTAACAACAAAACGTCATTTTGATCCCAGACAGGCGGCTTACTAATCGTATAAAATCCGATAAACCCCTGTGTTTTCCGATCCTGAATTAGTGGGATGGCGATCATTGATCGCACCGAGATAAAGTCAAAAAAAGTTTTCTCCTGGGCTTGTTCTGTTGTAAGCTCATCGATCTGTAAGCGAATCATCTCTCCCTTCTCCAGCTTCGGTCGCATCCAGTCAAAACATTCGCGTGGTCTAGTCTGTATTTTGTCCTTTCTGGATTGATGCCCTGGAGCACACCATTCATGTACACAACGCCCTTCCTGATAGTCGTCGCTGTACATAAATACCGATGCACGTTCGGCATCTACATATTCACTTATTATCTCCAGGGCTTCAACAATGTAATTATTTGCTTCGTCAGATTTAAGTGTTACAAATCGATTTGCCACGGTTGAAATAAGCGATTCCATGTACAGTCGTCGTTGCAGATCGTATTCTGATTGCTTTTGTTTGCTAACGTCCTGAATTGTCACTATGGCCTGATCTTCCATCCGGGTTATCGTAATTTCATGCCATATATTTTCGCTATTTCGTTGATATCGCTTAAGTATCCGCTGCGTTTCGCCTGTATGAATGGTTTGCACTAGCGGTAAAAAAAAAATCATTCTGCTGGGTCGCAGGTTTAACAATCTGGCCAATAAGCTCTTCCTGGGTTTGCTGAACAATTTGGGCAAATGCTTTATTAACCAGTTTATAGCGAAAGTCAATGATGGTTTTTTGCTGGTTCCAGATAGGCTCTAAAAAAGCGACCCCTTGTGGAGAAGTATTAAACCAATGCTCTACATATTTCTCCATTAGTCAATCGTATATATGCTTTTCATGCCAATATTTCCTTGTATGCATAGCTACTCATTGCTGTTTTGCCAGCATTAACAAGCCGTATTTAGCTTTTAAATTAAGATAAATCGTAGGAACGCAAAGGCCAATCTTTATCTAGCTAACCAGTCTTTAAAGGAACGGTATCGCGCTTTCGGTAAAATTACTTCCTGGGGATTTCCACCTACGTCAATCATTAGACAGTGCTTGCCTTTATCCCAATAAGCGTATTTCTGTATACTTTTCCGATGCAATATGACATGTCGGTTTACCCGAAAAAAATGATCTGGATTAAGCTTAGCAATCAGCGTATCCAGGCTCATACCGATCTGAAAATTACCGAGAGGATGGTAAACAAAATACCCTCTTTTATGCGTGCCGAAATAAATACATTCTTCTGTACGAAGGACCATACAACCTTTACTGTCTCTACCACGGATCGATTTTAAATAGGTGTTTGACAAGTTAGAATTAACCTGCTGTTCCTGGCTTCTTTTCAATCGGCTCTCAATGGCGTTTAATAAATCACGTAATAGGAAAGGCTTCGTCACGTAATCATCAGCGCCTAGTTCCATACCTTCTCGCAAATGCACCATATCTGCTTTAGCTGTTAAAAAAATAAATGGAATATGAGCAGTTTCTGGATTTTCACGAATATTTTCCAGAACCTGATAACCATTCATATTTCCCATCATTATGTCGCACAAAATCAGATTGGGAAGCCATTGTTTGGCTTGAATCAGGCCAGTTACGCCATCTTCAGCCGTTCGCACATCATACCCATTCAAGATCAATTGTTCAGCTACGTTTTCCCGAATTTGCGCTACGTCTTCAATAAGTAGTATTTTCTTCAACATGTGTGAATAAGACCTAATAACTCAATGCACTCAGCAATAAAATGCTGCTGAGTGCTTATCATCAATTAAACAGATTGTTGAGTATGAGGACCTAAAGTTGACTATATACTAGTATGATTGAAGCATATAGCACATGGTGAAAAGAAAAGATTTTGGCGAACTAATACCTAATAGACAATCCCCTGGATTGACTTAGTGACGCCTAGTTTCTATGTAAGACTAGGATAAAGAGACAAATTTATCTATACAATTCATTATTGAAAAATAATAAGTAATAATATAAATAAATTCATTGCCCTTGTTGTTCGTTAATTTAATTATTAGAACATTTTGTATATACAGAACCTAATGGTCAGATTACTTATCTAAAAGCGTTTATAAAAGCAGTAGACAAATAAGTTACATGCTAATCATTAAATCAAGGATACATTGATTGAACAGTAGCAATGTCTGTCGCTGACAGAGACTGACGCTGCCCTATAAACGTTGATCCGTCTTTCTTCGTAATAGTGGGCAAACCGTTTCTTGAAAAGTCAAAGGAGCCGTATAGCATAATCGAGCCAAAATCCAATCCTCCGGCATAGTTAAACCCGTCCATACCTCTCTGCTCATAAGTTTGGAAGTCCGTTTCGTATCCATTAGTAATGTTTCCTGCATTGATTGTAATATAGTTGTCACGATCGGTACGAGTATGTTCATGCCATAGACCAACAGTGTGCCCAATTTCGTGAATCGTATTGCCAGTAGAACAAATGTTCGCTAAGTTTATGTATTGCAGACCTCCAGCATAACCAATGTTGGAGGAGCAACCTGGCCCAAGGCGGAACAGCACATAACCGCGTTGAGTCGTACGGAGCATGAACCGGATAGATGTATTAGCCTCCCAGTGTGCAATGGCATTATATACCCGAGCCTTATTTGGGAGTTCGGGATCGATGGTATAATAAACTGTTTTATTGGGCCAGCGGGAGTATAACTTCTTGCGTCCAGTTCCTTTTATTGCTTGGGTGTGAAAGTCCATTGAATCATTGATACTATCTGGACTTACTAATATATCACTTTGAAAAACTGCCTGTCCATTAATAAGGGAATACGTAATTTTCTCACCGTTCAACATGCCTGTCTTGAGTGGCCCCTGCTGGAGTGGGAATGCTTCTTCTGGCCGTGTTACCTTTACAACTGGCGTTATTTCCAATATTTTTTCCGTTGTATTTTGGGTGCAACTAAGTAAACTACAGGTAAAGGCAAACAGTAGTGGGGAGATCGCAATAGTCTTCATAGGTAGGTAAGAGAAAGTCCATGAAATAGGTCTACGTCAAAAAGTCTAACAAAAAGTTGTGCTGTTTGACATGGGCTAACCTAAGATACACTGCCTTAAATGCCTACTGCTGTTAACTGATCTATGCGTGAACTGACCATTTTACCCGACGAAGTGACCTAAAATTATTTATCTGCAATGTTGGCTTTTAGATAATGAGATAAGATCTTGTTCTTGAAAGTTTCTAGAATTAAGTTACGAGACAGTTCAACTCTTCCAATCAGTAGCTAATTTTAGAGTTTTTGAGCTTCTAAAACGATCCTCCCCACGACTGCCAAAGCCCATAGCATTCTACTTTTTTGGATGACCGCCCGGCGGTCGGCCCAGTACTTTAAAAAAAAGCTGCTACAAAACCAGTTCTCCTTGTAAAATTAATGATGCTTAAATTAAGATTACGTCCTCAATGGCTACTCTATTTGTCCTTACCCCGTTTGGTGAGCCAGTTTTGACTGGAATTTAAGCCGCCTGCCGATATTCAACCGGCGTCATAAACTTCATGGCCTGATAAGGACGATAAGGACGTTCGGTATTATACTTGACTAGCCACTCATTGACCACACACCGTACTTGTCGGATACACGTGAAAACGTAATCATTTAAAACCTCCCGCCGGAAAGTCCCGCACGGGCGGCCCCGCATTGAAGCGCTCAATATATGCGTTTTGCGTGGGCTTACCCGACGGTCGGCCGCTCATATCTTTGTTTTGAGTTTATTCTGTCAGAAAAAGTGCAATTTTTGAGTAAGACCTGACACGGGTTGTCAGTACCTCGGGTCGGCCGCTGAGACACCTGCGGTGATCTTGAACAGGCTGGTTGTGCTGGCTCCCTTGTCGCTTTTCCCAAAGCTCCGACAGTACCCATAGACGCGGTTTAAAACCGTAATCTGCAATCGATGTGCCAGAGTCAGGAAAGTAGTCAGGTACATGTTTTACTTTTATCTCTTTTGTTATGACTTCTTTTCTGCGCTATTGTGTTGGACTTGACCGCACCGGCGGCCCGGATCAGCAAAGACTCGCTTCAAGTCTGCCTTTCAGTGATCGACTCAACGGGTCGAGTGACGGTGAAAGCTACTACCAAAGTCGCTAACAAGCCCGCAGGCTTCTCGGCATTGATGAACTGGGTGGCTCGCCACCGTAAGCTAGAGTTGCCCCTAACTTACCTGATGGAATCCACCGGCGTCTACCATGAAGCAGTGGCCTGGTACCTGCATCAACAAGATCAACCCATTAGTATCCTGCTGCCTAATAAGGCTAAATACTACCTGAAGAGCCTGGGCTATAACCGGGCCGATTTCTATGGTTCAAACAAGGGTTGGCGTATGATTTTTGTTATATTTTTTACTCCGCTTGACCACCGCATAGACCCGATGGATGAGTTTATTTCTTAGTGCGTTGATAACCAACATCTTATTCTTACCTTCTTTGACTTTTCGCTGGTAATACTCCTGTAATTCACCGGGCACTTGAAGAGCCGACATGGCTGCCATATGAAGCAAGGTTTTTAGCGATTTTCGAGCGTGATGATTCACCCGGGTCTTACCCCGTACACTACTGCCCGAGGAGTGCTCGAAGGGAGCTACGCCCGCATGGCAAGCCAGCTTTTTGGGGTCATCAATAGCGTTGAACTCATCACTGGCCAGGATTAATTCAGTGGCCACGACTTGACCAACACCAGGAATAGACGTAACCAACTCAAACCGGGCCGCCGGAGCGGAGCGCTTTCAAGGTAGGATCGTCAGTAATGAGCTGTTTAATTGCCTTTTCGCCCCCTTTTAAATCACTTAGCAGTGCTTTCAGTGAGCTACTGCAATGCTGACCTAGTTGGGTAGTCAGGACTTTGTCACCAAATCGTTTTTGCTCGGCCAAAGGCACTTTCAACTGGCTAATCATACCTTGCAGACGCTGACGAAGTCGAGTAAATTCAGTCAGCTTTTTCATGACGGCTCGAGCCGGTTTCCAAAGCCGAGTCCGGTCTTGAAAGCGATAAGCGTACTCAGCAATCCGCTGAGCATCAACACTATCTGACTTGCCTCGTTGCAGCCCGCCAGCTTGTTTAATATGGAGGGAAGCTTCTAGCCAGATCGGTAACTGAGCCTGAAACAATACGTCCAAGGCGTGTGCATTGTAAAGACCCGTGTGCTCCATGCAAACGACGCAATTTGAGCGATCAAAGTCAGGGAGTGCCTGGATCGGACCGCCGAAGCGGTTGTTTGATCACTGCTCGGATAGCCGTTGGTGAGTTTTCAGATTGGGTCTGCCAGACGATACCTTTATTAGCGTAAACAGCCCAATCCAGCGTGTTCTTCGAAACATCAATCCCAATGAAGTGGCGAATGTCCATTAGAGTACTTAATTTTAGGGTTAGACAATCAGACTACTTACTCATCACTCGCTACCTTGCTAATGGGACTGCTATCCCGAATTTCTATTCGAGGTTAAGTAAGAAAGACCGAGCGGGACCTGAATCGGCCCATAGGGCGCAAACCTGGCCGGAGACGTTAGGGAAGCCCGCTCGGTTGTCTGTCTGGCAAGCTACCCAAATCTTGGTTTCTTACCGGCCCTCAAACCTAAAGGCCGGTGCGGTCGTTGGATTTTACGTCCGACAGCTTAACGGGTGGACGTAAGTTTCGGACGTTGAATGTGGTCGACGACTACAATCGGAAAGCTTTGGGTATCGAGGTGGATTACTCGTGACCTTCACGCCGAGTCATCCGATTATTGGATCAACTAGTGGAACGATACGGTAAACCGGAGCGGATTCGGAGTGATAATGGGTGGTACGCCACTGCGACCGGAATTTATTAGTCAGGCTTTGCAAGATTGGTGCAAAGATCAGACGATTGAGTTATGTTGGATCGAACGGCTGGTACTGTCGTGAAAGTCAAGTTTTGGGGTAGGATTTTTTTATATCTTTGGACTACAAGTGGGACAACTCGGATTCGGCCACTTGATCCTGTGTAGTCCCGCCGGTCGGGACTATTTTTTTGTCCTTGCTGGCTCGGTTCGCTAAATACAAAGAGTCGTATTCGACCCCGTGACGCCACAAGGCGTAGGCCATCAAAAGCAATCGTTTCTGAACAGCCACGTAGGCTTTCATCTTGATATGAGTTCGTTCATAGACCCGCTCATAAAGGGCTTTGCAAGTGGGTTCATTGAACCGAATCGCATTAAAAGCAGGCATATGCAGGATACGACGTAGACGGCTATTGCCTTTCTTGGAGATACGCGTTTTACCCGAGTGGTTACCCGATTGGTTTTCCACGACGTCGTAGCCGGCATAACTAACCAAGTGCCGTTGGTTGGTAAAGCCCTCGAAGCCATTGGTTTCGGCCACCAGTACTGCTACTAACAACAGAGCAAGACCTTTAATGGCTACCAGTCGTTCCATACGGGGCTTTAGTATTGGATCTTGCTCAATAAGCTCTTTGATTGCCGTTTCCAAAGCAACTAGCTGTGCCTCGTAGATGGACACCAACTTGGTTAACTGTTTGTCAATGAAGCTGCTGTCAAAAGTACTATGTTCCAGGGCATGCTGCTGATTGGTGGACTGGGTTCGCAGTTCTTGCAGGCGTTGGTGTTGGCGAGTCAACAAGCGCAACGCATACAGGTTTTTAGAGAGCGGTTTCCAGATCGGCACTTGCTGTTCAAGTCCCATGCGGGACAAGCCCTGGGCGTCGATTTTATCGTTCTTGGACCGCACCGGCCTTTAGGTTTGAGGGCCGGTAAGAAACCAAGATTTGGGTAGCTTGCCAGACAGACAACCGAGCGGGCTTCCCTAACGTCTCCGGCCAGGTTTGCGCCCTATGGGCCGATTCAGGTCCCGCTCGGTCTTTCTTACTAGGACTTACGCAAAGGCAACTGAAGGATTCGCCAACTCTTGACGAAGGTAAGCATCTAATAAGCCTTGTTTGAGTTGGTAAACCGTTTTCTTAGTCTGATAAGCCAACTGTTTAAAACGTAACCAAGTCAGAGCCGCTAAGCCAATGTGATTGCGTTGACTACGAGCTAATCGACATTGACAACATTCCAGACCCGTGATCTGCTTATCTTCTCGATGAAACTGCTCAATTGTCCAACGAATACCACTTTTTTCTTCAGCGGCACTCGTCTCATTTTGAGCTAAATCGTTGGTGACGATATAGTCCGTCCGGTGGGTAGACACCAGTACGCGGAACAGTTTAAGATAGGTGTTTTGAGGCATCTTGTGTACTTTAACCAGCTTACCCTGCTGCACCTGTTGAGCTGACCAGCTCAGATAGCTGACAGGTTGATACGGTTCTTTGCCACCTGAATCATCGACCTTACGGTTGCTCTTGATAGGACAGTAAAACAGTTTTTCATTGGTAATGAGCCACTTGAAGAGGTCGGTCACAGCATACCAACTGTCCATTAAGACGATTCGATAACTGATCTGGCGGGGTGCTAGTTGGTTAAGCATGTCCAACACATGATCCAACTTGCTTTTTCCATCCTCATCGGGATTAAAAATACGGTAGTCAATGAGCCAGAACTGATTAATTTTAGGATTGAAGTAGACACAATTAACCACACCGATGCCTTTGATGATTCCATGAGCATTTCCACTGTATTGCCGACGAACCAGTTCAATTTTATGACTATGTTCTTTATTGAGCACGGTATCATCAAAGAGGATATAGCCATCGGTATCCAGTTGAATTTGGTGGCGGACATGTTGCCAGACCTGGCGAGGTGCCACTCGGCTAGCTTTGAGAAAGTACTGCACATTGTCATGGGTGATCCCTTCCAGGTGATCAGCCAAGTAGGTAGCCGTATAGTTGATCTGGCTACTCAGTAGAAACTGTCCGTAAAGTTGTGCGGTGACCTTCAAGCTATTTTTTATTTCAATTTACCACTTTTGCGTAAGTCCTAACTTAGCTCGGCGTACATCCGCTCGGGCGGCCCCGTTTTTGAGCCGCCGGTTTTCGTCCTCCAATTCTTTCAGCCGTTTGACTTCCGAAACCTGCATACCGCCATATTTAGCTCTCCAATTGTAGAAGGTAGCCTCGCTACTGCCATGTTCACGGGTGATCTGTGCGACGGTTTGTCCGCTATCCTGTTGCTTAAGAATCGCGACAATCTGCGATTCGGTGAATCGTGTTACTTTCATTTCCCTTTTCGATTACAGTGAAAGTTAAGTTTTTTGCCCTACTTTTCACTGGCTCACTTTCAAGGGTTCAGGACAGGTATCGCCATGCCTTTATTTATGGCCAACATGGCCTATTGGGGTAGCTTTTTAGCTGAATCTTTCGCCAACTTTTCGGCAGCTTCAGTGGCCAAAAGGCCCGATTGGTACTTGTCTATGCGCGCTTTTTACTTGGATCAGTGGCGTGGAGGTAGCTCTTTTGTATTAGCTACGGCTGCTTTCAGGTTAGCCTTACAATTAGTTGGCTGGTTGAAGGCAACGGCTTGTCGTCTTTATGTGGTATTCAATCTAGTCGGCTCTTTACTGAGTGTGCTACCCTCGTTTTCGGTTGGCCCATTAGCAATTGTGACGTACCTAGTATCCATCCCAGCTTTCCCCTTCATCATACCCTATCTGATGGCGCTTAATTTGTTGAACTTAGCTAATCACAATTTTAGCACGATTCAATAAACCGGGTCAAGGAACGAACTAGTGTTTCATAAGGGGGCCATTGTGAGTATATATTTAAGAGATGACAGTGCATTCCTGATTGTTAATCCGCTTACCTGTTCACAAATTAAGCAGGCCAAATAGTGAAACCAGAAAAGCTAATTGAGGGCGGGTGATGGTAGTCTTTAGCGCAGGCTAACTAAATTTAAAGATAGCCAGTATGATAATGACTAGAAAAACCACTAGTTGAACCAGGTGAAACCTAGTCAGTCTCGTTACGGCGGGTTGGACCGGTTGATATGGTCCTAAATATCCGGACACGAAACTTTTTTAACTTCGTGTACCATGAACCAATCCCAACAACCAAAACGAAAGTATACCGCCGAGTTTAACGGGGCCACCCGCGCGGGCTGATGTATTGCGGCTAGTTGCCAATGGTGAACCCATTATGGCCGTAGCCCGTAAGATGGGTATTAGCGATAGCCTGATTCACGCTTGGCGGAAGACCAATGACAAAGGGGAAAAGAAAACTGATCAAAGTCTTCAACAAGAAGTCGATAGCCTACGTAAGCAACTGCGGCAAAGCGAGATGGAGCGCGAGATTCTAAAAAAAGCTGTTGCCATTTTCAGCCGACAAACCTGACGCTAACGTACCAGTTTATTCAGTTTGAAGAAACCAATTTTCCAGTACGACTACTCTGTAAAGTACTGAATGTCAGTAAGACTGCATATTACTCATATCGTAATGGAACAACGTTCACTCCGTCAGATAGCGATCTAGCCATGACCACAGCAATCGACAAGATTTTCTGCGGGGCCGCCCGTGCGGGAAAACTCCCGATGCTATGGCAGCCGTCGCGTGCTGGAAGCTCTGAAAGAACAGGGCGTAAAGGTTGGTCGACATCGGGTACGTCGTTTGATGCAAGAGCAGGACTGGCGGGCCATTCAGCCCCGTAGTCGCTTCGGCGATCCGATTCGTACCCAAAACGACTAACTCCAGGCATGGTTTAATTGCTTGCCCCAACCGCTTACTTGAGTTTGGTAAACCTACTGCCCCTAATCAGGCTTGGGTCGGCGATATTACGTATTTGCCTTTAGTTGATGGACACTGGGCTTATTTAGCCAGTTGGATGGAGCGCACGGGCGCCCCCGTTATTTTCTCGTCGGATCGTCGGTTGGTGGGTCGACAAGCACATGAAAGAAAGCCTAGTTGTGCAGGCCTTTGACCAGGCCCTCCAGCAACGTCAACCTAAGCCGGGTTTGATCGTCCACTCGGACCGAGCCGGGCGGCCGGTGCCGTGGTCAGTATTTCGGTCATCATTTCCGAAAGCGGCTCGATAAATGGCACTGTAGGCAGAGCATGGCGGAAACCGATAATCCCTACCAAAACCGCACCGGCGGACCGGCTCATGCCGAGTCTTTTGGGGCCGCTTAAAAGCTGAGTTGCTGGAGGATGGCTGTTTTATCAGCTTAGAAGATGCCCGCAATGACAGGGCCGCCTGTGCGGTTGTTTAACTATATTGAAGGGTACTATAACGTCTGTAGGTTGCACTCATCGCTAGGCTATCGTTCACCGATTGACTTTGAAAACCAATAAGTAGTCCTTGAGAATTAGTTTGGATTAAATTGGTTAAAGTTGATGATCAGTTTTTTGCCCACGTTTGCCAGACAGCGATTGAGAGCATACCCTAAATCATCTGCGGTTGCATAATCTTCCGGCTTCAACCAGCCTCCTTTTAAGTGTCGCCACAAGGTTTCAGCGATGTTTAAGTGAGGAGAGTAAGTCGGCAAAAAAAAACAAGTATAGCCCACGGGCCTCCCATAGGGGACGCATCTGCTGAATGGATGCGGCTCGATGAACCCTGGCATTGTCTAACACTACCACCGTCAGTCTATGAATCGACAACGACAAGCTATCCAGTTGTTGACCCACAAAGGCGGCTGTAATTCGTTGATTGGTGGTGGCCCAATGCAACTTGTTTTGCCGGCTAATCAAGCCCCAACAGTTCAGTTTAAAGCCCTTCTCAACCCGAATACAGACCTCTTCGCCGGGAAATTGCCAACCATAGGGCACATAGCCCGCACTACACACCTGCGATTCGTCGCCATAGAACAACTCAATGAGCCCCTGCTGGGCAAGGCCTTCCAGTTCCGCGAGTTGCTCTTTTTTGTAAGCATACACTGCTGGGTCTGGTTGGCCTTTTACTCGTCGACGAATGCGTTTGTATCGGCCATCAAGCTTTTTAAAAAAGTCCTGAACGTACTCTCACTGACGGGCTAGCTACCAGCCGAACGACTTGTTTCCCAGTCAGCTTTGGCTAGTTGGATTCGTTGGCGATTGGCTTTGACGGCTGCTAGTACAGCATCTGTATCGGTTTGCTTGGTCAATATGGGCTTTCGACCTCGTCCGGACTTAGTCTTGAGTCCGTCTAACCCACTGGTTTTGAATCGTTTCAGCCAGCTATTGACACTGACATGGCACATGCCCACAAGCTGGCCTACATCTGTTGAAGAGCGGCCGGCCGCTTTGAGCAGAATGGCCTGGCAGCGCGCTCGAAAGCTATGGTTATCATTGGTTTTTAGTTCATATTCCAAAGCGATTCGTTGTTCCTCGCTCAGGATCGGCGTGTTTACTCATCCCATGAGGGCAAGTTAAAAAATAATGCAAACTATTTCTTATAGACTACTTATTATCAAACAGTTTCTCTATTAAACTCTCATAATTAATACTGTGAACAGTTTATAATTAGCTTTAAGCAGCCCTGCGTTGCCAAAATTGACAATTCAGGCTATCCAGCCGATTTACATCAACTGAGCCATCAGAACTAAGTTGGCTATATATCAGTCTCCACACCCGACGGTTGGTTTCCCGTCGAACCAAAGCGTTCATTGACTTAAGTAATGAAGCATCAGCCGCCAACAACAAACGAGCAACATTCACCATGCTAAGTGTCGCGTTCAAGTGGTAGTCCAGCTTCTCATCACTGCGTGCCTGACACTGGCTCAAACCCGTAAATTGTTTGGCATCCCGGAAAAACAACTCAATTTGAAAACGCAGGTGATAATAGTAAGCGATCTGGCTGGCCGATTGTTGCTCGTCGGTTGAAGCCAGTAAGACATATTTTTGATGGTGAGTATCTACTAACAATACCACGCGCAGCCTACGCTCGAAATGCTTCGAGTAGAGCAAAGCACTGTAAAGTTCGATGTGACCATGAATGGGATGAGTCCCTTCAGCTTGCCAGCGGCTCAGGTTATCAAAGACAGCTTTGCCATCATAGCGACGGGTCGGGCCACGCTGACCAGGCTGGCGGCCTTTAGTCCATAAATGATACAGGGCCGCATCATGGCGCAGCCGGGTGATGAGGTGGCGACGATGACCAACAAAGAGCGTAAAGATTTCTTTTTTAGCGTAGTAGCCGTCAGCTACCCAGTGTAAAAGAGCGGGCAGCTGAGGCAGACAATCGGCGAGTTGTTCCAGATACCAGCTCAGCCGGGAGTAAGGTTTGTCATCCTGTTGGGTGATGTCAGGTGGTGTCTGGCTGGCTTCGAGGGCGAAACATTGTTTGGTCAGGGTGTTGACACAAGCTAACAAACTAACTTCCAAACCAAGTTGGGCTTTGCCCGCACAGGAGGACCAAAATTTGTCGAGTCCAAAGGTTTTGGTGCCGCTTTGGGCGATGAAAATACAATCAACGACCCCAATAAAAGGGCCTTGGGTGAAATCGATACAGGCCTTGTTAAAGGCCAGCCAATCGAAGCAAGTGGCAAAGTGTCGGCGAAAAGTAAGTTCAGTAAATCGGGAGTAGCGGGCCACGTTTTCAAACGTAGCACGTCCCTGTCTGCCTAATAAGACAGAAAAGAGTTCGGATAGAAAAGTGCGCTGATGCTTGTTCACGTTGAAAAGTTTAGCCAATATTGGCTTGAGAATCGCTTCGATGCTCATGGGTCGTAGGATATGAAATGGGGATTTCAAGCTTACGACCCTTTTTGCATTTGACCAAATCAAGCCCTAAAACTGCTCACAGTATTAATAAATAAAGTGTCCGGCTAAACGGGACCATCCCAGGAGTAGGGGTTAAGTCGCAGAGTAGAAGGCTTTTGGTGGCAAACGGAGGGCGTCAATGCGGGCGAAATGGCGGATCTGATACATATAGATTGATCTACCAGTTTATTTGTTCGTAAGAAAAATGAGGGTTTTGTGAGAGAATACTCAACAGAGATTTTATCTTTTCTCTCGCCTGTACGCCCTAAATTTTTTTAATCATTTTAGCGATATACACTACCCGGAACGTATAAATCCCAACAGAGCTGTTCAGAACGGCTGTACTGACTAATAACCTCTAGTCTTTGGTCTTAAAATCAATCAGGTAAGGCTTGAGTCGATCGCCATTCTCATTGCGAAAACTTGAACCGATCACTAACTGGCAACGCAGATTCGGCTTCACCTCAAGTTCAAAGGAGAACGATTTTGCATCCTCCGAAAAGCCTAGTAACCGTTTCACCCTCGCCATGCTTTCTATGCCCAAAGGACCTTTGCCAAAACTATAATATCGGGTATCCATCTTTTGGGAGAAGCGAAGGGTAACCACCGATGTGCTCGTGCTAACCGATTGAGCTCCGTTTTCGAATGGAGCCATGCCAATCACTCTTGGTCGGTAGTCCTCAAAATTCCAGACAGATGGCTGGGCATCTTCAGTAATAGCCCCTTCTAGCAAATCCACCTCAATAAAACTGTCGTTGAAAACAGTTTGGGTGGCCTTCGCATAATCGGAGGACTTCGCTTTATAGGGGTTGCGCACGAATGTCTGGGGGTTACGCGCGAATAAAGGGAAGGCTGTACTTTGGACCTGGATCATGATCCGATGCCCTTTTTTAAAGGTATGGAGCACATCCTGCAACGGAAAATGGACGGCCGTTTTCTGACTAGCGCGCAGTGGCTGAGGCTTTTCAAAGCTGTTGCGAAACCGGGCGGGCATCATTTCCGAGCGAACCATCTGCCAGTAATTACTCAAGGTGACGTTTTTATTGGGCATGAAGGCATGATTGGGTTCGTCCAGGGGATAGACATCAATCAGTTTGACAAAGAAATCAGCATCTGTACCTGTACTAGCTACGTTAAGATAAGCTTTAATTTCCCCTCCCAGGGTCACATCCTGAGACAAAGCACCGGTTTGAAACACAAGAACGTCGGGCCGACGGCCAGCAAAGCGCTGGTCTTCGCTCATGTAATTGTAAGGCGTAAAGTTCATCGTCGATGTCAAATCCTCGGTGTGGGGAACTGGCTTCATGGGATCGCTGGGGTAAGATACGGACGCAATCTTTTTAGGTGGTTGCCGATCTAATGTGCCCGCTGCATTTAGGTAAAGCTTTTGCTTATGAATACGAGCAGCGGGCCATTTATCAAACTGATTCCATTTTTTCAGGCCCGTATCAAACATATACGCTTCCGGTAAACCAGTGCTGTTACCAACGCCCTTCAAAAAATGACGAAAGAATTTGGCTTCAATCTCATTCATATAGAAGCTCGCCAGGCTATCGCCGAAATAGAGGTTAGAGTGCAGGGTATGGCCGGTCTCATAGGCCCATCCACCATGACCAAACGGCCCCATGACTAGCGTGTTGTAGGTGCCGGGGCTCTTCTTCTCAATGGTCTTGTAAAGATTCAGTGGCCCCGACAGGTCTTCGGCATCAAACCAGCCCCCAACGGTCATAACAGCTGTTTTTAGATTGGGCTGATAGTGCTGGAGTAAAGCTCTTTTTCGCCAGTAGTCGTCATAATTGGGATGATTCACCGTTTCCTGCCAAAAGACGTTATCTTTATAGTAGGTGTCAGCAAACGTCAGCGGGCCTTGATCCAGGTAAATTTGGTAGCCATCCCGGACAACTTTGGCTGTATTAACCGGCGGGCTATCGTACCAATCAAAGGTGGTCGTGTCTTTCTTTGGAACGCCAAACCAGGGAAATAATAAAAAATAACTCTGCAAAAAGGCCCCATTATGATGAAAGTCATCAAAAAAGAAGTCTGAAACGGGTGCCTGCGGGCTGGATGCTTTCAGGGCGGAATGGTTACTCAGCAGACCGGCAGCTGCGTAAAACCCCGGGTAAGACATCCCCCACTGACCCACATTGCCATTATTATTGGGTACGTGCTTGACCAACCAGTCAATGGTGTCAAAGGTATCGGAGCTTTCGTCCACGTCTGTATTACTTTTGTAAATCGTTACGGGTGTCATGTTGGTAAACTGCCCTTCACTTTTGTATCGGCCCCGCACGTCCTGATACACCATGATATAGCCCTCCTGCATCATCGTCATCGATGGGCCTAAGCTGTTGGGATAACTATCGTTACCGTAAGGGGCAATGCCATAGCAGGTTCGTTGCAACAGGATTGGATAGGGGAGGGTGGTTGTGGCTAGTTTAGGGGTATAGATAGCCGTAAACAGTTTGACACCATCGCGCATGGTAATGTAGGTCTCGGTTTTAGTATAATGATCCTGGACTTTATACGCCACTTGCGCGTTTAGATGATGTGGCCCCAAGAGGAGGCTGATGACAAGAAGCTTAACAAAGATTTGACTCATAGGTAGTTGGTTTGGCTGTTCCGGATTAGCAACTAGTTTGCACGTCGATAAATCTCCTAACGCTCGCTAACTACCAGCAGGCAGTTACTGGCCTAAAGGGTGTAGCGATTTCGAGTGGGAACTCCCACTTCGACGAAAGGTTACAGCCTAAGTTGCGCTAACCGCGCGCCCCGGACAATGGGCGGCCTAGCCGCAGGTCGCTTAAGTAAGCGAGAACCTAAAATCGTCCAGATCCTAATAGAACGTCCTATAAAACGCCCGAATTATAGTTAGTCCTTCGTCTCATATGAGAGCGTTTCCGGAGAATATTCATTTTTATCCGTCCTCTGAAATTTAGTGGCTGTCAGTGGTCACAATATCCCCGGCAAGCCGACCCCTATCGGCCACCGCAGCCCAAGTCATAGCCTCCATTCCCTTAAATTTTCTGGATCTGACACCACCTTAATAAACAGCTTGGGTAATTCTGCGTTCGTAAGGAGAAAGCAATTCTGATCCGTTTATTTTTTCAACAAAACATGCAGCAAGACAATCACAAGCCAGGACCAACTATTCCGTCAGAAGGCCAAAATGGCCAAAGCTTGGCCAACAAAATTCCAGCCGAGCACCCGATGATGACTGATAATCGCAGTCCGCTGACCACCAACGTCGGTCAGCCTGTTGCCGACGACCAGAATTCGCTGCGGGCGGGTGAACGGGGACCCACCCTGCTCGAAGATTACATTCTGCGCGAAAAATTGCAGCATTTCGACCATGAGCGAATTCCTGAACGCATCGTCCACGCCCGAGGGGCGGCCGCCCATGGCTATTTCGAACTCTATGAATCGCTCAGTGACCTGACGACGGCAACGGTGCTTACCGATACCTCGGCGCAGACGCCTGTCTTCGTGCGCTTCTCGACGGTTGCCGGCTCGCGGGGGTCGGCCGATACGGCCCGCGATGTGCGCGGCTTTGCCGTGAAGATGTACACCCCGGAAGGAAACTGGGACATCGTCGGCAACAACATCCCGGTATTTTTCATTCAGGATGCCATTAAGTTTCCCGACCTGATCCACGCGGCCAAGCCCGAACCCGACCGCGAAATTCCCCAGGCGGCCACGGCCCACGATACGTTCTGGGATTTTATTTCACTCACTCCCGAATCAATGCACATGATCATGTGGATTATGAGTGACCGCTCACTTCCCCGCAGTTTCGGCATGATGGAAGGCTTCGGGGTGCATACCTTCCGGCTTATTAATGCCCAGGGTAAATCGACGTTCGTTAAGTTCCACTGGAAACCAGTGCTGGGCGTTCACTCGTTAGTCTGGGACGAAGCCCAGCATATTGCCGGTAAGGATGCGGATTTCCACCGGCGCGAGATGTGGGACTCGATCAAAGCGGGGAATTTCCTGGAGTGGGAATTGGGCATTCAGACCCTGACCGAAGACGAAGAGCAGAAATACGATTTCGATATTCTGGACGCCACCAAAATCTGGCCCGAAGAATTGCTACCGGTTCGGCGGATTGGCAAAATGACACTCAACCGCAACCCGGACAACTACTTCGCCGAAACCGAGCAAGTAGCCTTTAACACCACTAACCTAGTGCCGGGGATCGATTTCAGTAACGACCCACTGTTGCAGGGTCGTAACTTCTCCTACCTCGACACGCAGTTGAGTCGACTCGGCAGCCCGAACTTCACGGAGTTACCCATCAACCGCCCCCGGTGTCCAGTCTCCAACAACCAGCGTGATGCCCAGATGCGCCACACCATCGACAAGGGCCGGGTTTCGTATGCACCGGCTTCGCTCGACGGTCATTCGCCCGATGAAGCCACGCCGGCCGGGGGTGGGTTCGTCAGCTACCCGGCCGCGGTGAACGGCCCCAAAGTACGCGCCCGTAGCGAATCGTTCGGTGACCACTACGGGCAGGCCAAACTGTTCTGGAACAGCATGAGCGGTCCCGAGAAGGAGCACATCGTCAAAGCTCTTCAGTTTGAGCTGAGTATGGTTGAAACCCGGGCGGTTCGGCAGCGAATGTTGGAACACCTGCACAAAATTAACGAGGTGCTAGCCGGACAGGTGGCGGCAGCTCTGGGCGAACCGACCAGCAATGGGCAAGTTTCGGCCAAACCGCGCGGTACCGCGGACTCGGTCGTGGGCGCGCAGGGGCTGGCCGATGCGACCTCAGAAACAACGGCATCGGGGGGCGTACAGCGGTCAGACGCCCTAAGTATGGCTCATCAGCCTACCAGCGCTAAAGGTCGGAAAGTGGCGATTCTGGTGACCGATGGCGTCGACAGCCAACAGGTCAACGCGCTCAAAGAGGCACTTAGTCAGGCCGGGGCACAGGGCGAACTGGTTGGTCCGCACCTGGGTGATATCGACGGAAAAGGCGGCAAACTGGCAGCCCAAAAGACCTATGCCAACACCAGTTCGGTGCTTTACGACGCTGTTTATGCCCCCGGTGGTTCGGGCATGAGCGAACTGGCCCGCCAAGGGGATGCCCACGTTTTTCTGGCTCAAGCCTACAAACACGGCAAGCCGGTAGCAGCCATAGGCGAAAGCGTTGCCCTGTTGAAGAATTCCCTGCCCGAGGGAGCCATCGACGCAAACGCGGGTGTACTGACCCAAACCGGCCAGAATGCGCAGGCCACGATTGAGCAGTTTGTGAAGGCCGTTGGGAAGCGGTACTGGCAGCGATCACTGGTAGAAACGGTAGCCGCGTAAGGTCAGTTTAGCGCCTATTCGTGATAATTGGCGCTCCTGATACGGTCCTAAATATCCGTATCTGAAACTTAATAAACTTCGGGTACGGATATTTAGGATCAAATCAAACAATTGCTGATCTTGTTGGGTAAGGGTGATGTGGTGAAGGATCGACGAGCAATCGGACGTATTTTCTAAAATTAAGGGAGCGATTGGTCTTTGAGGAAAACAGTTTGTTCAGTTGAATCGTACCGTCTCATTAAATGTCCGAATTATAGTTACTCACTCGTCTCAGTTAGGGGGTATTTTGAGATTATTTAACTGTGGGCGCAATCGGTTAATGACATTCGCTATTTTAAGGATAGGCTGTTGGCGCATACGGGTGTTCAGCAGGTGACAGCTTCCTCCGAGGTTCCGGGCCAAGAGATTTTTTGGACCGACGAATGGCAGCGGTTCCATCAGCCAGCCGCCGAGTATAAACTGTGCCGGATGTTGGCCGTTGACGAAGACTTTATTCCGACCTGTCACATTAAGTTGTTAGCGGGGCGTAACTTTGATAACGAGTTAGTGCTGGATAACGACGCGGTGATCATTAACCAAAGCTTTCCCGGTAATGCCTTTGACTACTTTTTCTTGGATGATCATTTTCCGCAACAATACGAGTCGGATGAGCGGGTAGGCTCTCTGTTGAGTTGGTTGGCGGTGTTAGCGATTAGAATTGCCTGTTTAGGTCTTTTAGGGCTGGCTCTCTTCACGACTAAACAGCGCACTAAGGAAATTGGTATTCGTAAAGTACTGGGAGCCAGTACTGAAAGTATTGTCACGCTGTTAGCCAAGGCTTTTCTCAAGCCAGTCGGTCTGGCTGTTCTACTAGCTTCCCCGCTGGGCTGGTATGCGATGAGTTGGTGGTTAGAGGGGTTCGCTTATAAAACGGCCATCAAGTGGTGGACATTTGTGGTTGCCGGTGGTCTAGCGGTCAGCATTGCCTTACTAACAATAAGCTTTCAAAGTGTGAAAGCCGCGTTGATGAATCCGGTCATGAGTTTGCGGAGCGAGTAAGGTGGGTGGGGGGCTTCTGCTGACCCTGAATAAGTATGACTAAATTTATCGCAGAAAACGCCCGAATTATAGACACGCCCTAGTCTCAGTCAAGAGCTTTTTTTGAGATTGTTCCTTATTGATAAATAATCAATAAGGAACAATTTGATGAAGTAGTGACCGTCGATGTTGAATTGTGTTATTACCATGATGGCTTATTCTACTTTGACTAGCCTTTGTAACTAACACACCCAGCGGCTTGGGCTGCAAACGCTCCTTTGGGATATTAGCACTGATGCTGATTAGAACTTCAGTAGCCCCACTTACATAAAGCCCTTGAAGAGTTTAGGTAAGCAAAATTTAGGAATTTAAAATTAGTTTTATCAGATTGTTATTAAAAATTTCGCCAATTATCTTTGACGATTCCAAGGGTTCTTGTAGAGGATGTTGCTGGAATATGCTTTTAGTTAAATCCTCAATTGTGTCCGTAATTGCACCTGAATTTTGTTCTGAAATTTCGTATATTTTTTTCTTGTATCGCGTATTGAATTTTAAATTAGTAGGGTCAACTAAACCGGCTTCTATATAGGCCTTCGTTTTTTTTGAGCATCGACAAGGGTTAGATTTATTGACTAAACCGCATCGTTCATTCATCCAATTATACAAATCTTGCCTAGCCCTCATTAAACGAATACGGAAGTTTCCCGCTGAAATGCCTAAAATTTCAGACCCTAAATTATGGTCTATGGTAAACAGTTCGCCAAGTATATAAATCATTCGTTGCTCTCTGTCCAGGCAAAGTAGCATACCGGCTGTGCAGCTAATTCTTAACTCTTCTATTGAATCTGTCAAATCAGTTTGTTCCTGATTCGATAATTCCTGATTCGGCATTTTATCAATCGAATTAAAATAGGTTTCAAAATCAACTATTTCCAATTCTGATTTTCGCTTTTTAGTAGTTAAAAAATGATTAACCGTTATCCTATAAAGCCAAGTCCTAAACTTGCTCTTCCCTTCAAATTTAGAAAGCGCTGTGATCGATTTTATAAATACCTCTTGGGTTAAATCTTCCGCATCCTCAACACACTTTGTCATTTTTAAAGCAAGATTATAGACAAACAGTTGATGTCTGATAATAAGATTTTGCAATGCTTTCTTATCGCCACTAACAGCTAATTGTACCAAGTCTGTATCCACTTGGTCAGTATAATTAAGTTGAAAAGGATTGTCCATGTTTTAAAATAAAACCAACTGCAAACGTAATCGTTTGCAGTTGGCGACCTTATTGGTTAAACTTGATTTATACCACCATCCACGGCTATTTCGTGCCCAGTAATATACGAAGCATCAGTTGAGGCAAGGAATAATACTGCCTTCGCTACTTCATCCGGCTGTCCAAATCGTTTTAGAGCTGTCTGATTCGTTATTGCTTCTGCAGCCCCTTGTAACACATCATCCGGCAATCCAATTTTGCTCCAAAATGGTGTTCCTATTGGGCCCGGGCTTACGGCATTTACCCTAATTCCCTGTGCGGCAAGTTCGGCACTGGCTACACGTACGACGGAACGAAGTGCGGCCTTGCTGGCACTCAACAAACTACTTCCGGCAAAACCAATTTCATTCAACCAAGAAGTAGTAATAATAATAGAAGCGTTTGGGTTTAGGTGTGCAATTGCTTTTTGCAAAGAAAAATACGCTCCTTTCAAATTTACGTTCATCATATTATCAAAAAAGGTTTCTGATGTGTCAGCAATTGGGGCCAATTTTCCTTGTCCTACGTTTACAAAGACAATATCTATTCCACCAAATTTTGATTTAGTTTCGGTGAATAATTTTTCCAAATCTGACAGATTAGTTACATCGCCCTGTATTCCATAGCTCATAGAACCCAGCTCTTGTGTTGCTTTGTCAATCGAGTGTTTGTTTCGTTCAAAGATGACAACCGTTGCACCATTTGCGATAAATTCTTTGGCTGTCGCAAAACCAATTCCACTACCACCGCCCGTTATTACGGCAACTTTGTTTTTTAACTTGTCCATTTTTAGCTATGCTTTACGAGCAACTTCACTGTTACCACTAGTTGGACAAGCGAAAATGGGGCGTGTTACAAAAGTTTGTGATTTATTGGGACAGGTAGGTTTTGTGGTCTCACAGGGTTTCCGCTAACTTGGCGATTGCCGCACGGTCAATCCAACTGTACATCGTCAACAGAAAGAGAACAAAAGGGCTGGGCCGTCGTTACAGTGAAACGAGAAGAGAGCCATTTTTGAGACTATGAAAGCACACTAGAACACCTGAAATTTGAGCAGAGTCGCTCGCATAAACCCAGTTAACCAGAAGCAAAACCAACCAATAGACGCCTGGCTGGGTCTTATGGGTAAAGATCATTCGTATGAAGTGGCTTCTTTTACTCAGCTTCTTGATTGGATCCGTGACCGGTTGTCAGCCCCTGCAACAACCCGAGAAACCGGCAACAGTTATCGACCTAACCCTGCCTGGTCCAACTGTATACTGTAATTGCTGTGCAGGCTATCGAATCCAAATTGATGCTGACTATTATTACACCAACACCATTCCAGCCGCTTACGACAAACCAAACACGCCCGTTTGGATTCGGTACCAAGCCGATACAGGCCCTTGTCAAGGGAAAGCGGGGCGAATAGAAATCATCTCTATACGCAGTCGGTAAAAGCAGGGTATTTTGATAATTAATACCCTACTTATAAAATGATCTTCTACAAAATCTTTTACCAAGGAAGCTTTGACCATCTGTCAGAGCTTCCTTGATTAGTGCTTAGCTGATCTGGTTTTGATTACTTTTTCTCTAGCAGCTGCTTCACCAATTTTTTTAGCTCGTCTATCTCTTGTCGATGGCGTTGCTTTAACTGATCAATGTCTGTTTGCTGCTGGATACTATACAGCGTCAACTCTTCTACTTTCTTGAGCAAGATGGCATTCATTTGGGCAGCGTCAACCCCATCTTTAACTGCCTCAATGGCAGATGGAATACCTGGTAAATGGCCATATGCCCGGATATACTGGCTTACCTCAGCTAATGACTGAAGCTGGTATCCTGGGGCTAATACCTTATCGGCCCATTCGTTTAGGTCGCTATACTGAAGTCGATAACGGGCCAATACAACATCCCCCTGAGTGCTGACACTGAGAAATTTATCAGTTTGCAACACCGCTGGGCTCTGGCTGCTTAAGCGCTCAAACCGTACGCCTGATGTATTAGGCTCATCACTTCGTATATGTAGGCGAGACGTTGGAGTAGAGGTACCGATACCCACATTAGCCTGATTTCCCAGCACAACCGCGTTGCTAATGGCTACCGTTGCTCGATAGCCGATAGCCGTAGCATTATGTAAGGCTAATCCACCGCTATCGGCCGTTAAAACATCGGTTTGGCTACCAATCAATGTGTTCTGACTACCCTCGTCATGCTGCCCGGTGTGATAACCAATAAATACATTGTCATCGGCATTCACCGAAGCTGGGCCAGCCTGATTCCCGATGATGGTGTTGTGCGAGCCGGTAGAAATGTTGCGACCCGCGTTGACACCAAAGAAGGTATTACTTCGACCAGAGCTAGTTTGATAGCCTGCCTGATAGCCCACAAAGGTATTGGAGTCGGCAACGGCATTGAAGCCACTTTGATAGCCAATATACGTGCTGAGTTTCCCATTAACATTGGCATAACCAGCTTTAGAACCGACGAAAAGGCTACTTGATACGGCGGAATGGTATCCGGCTGAATCACCAATAGCTACATTATTATGACCGGTTGTATTCGAATAACCTGACTCTTTGCCGATGTATAAATTACTATATCCGGTCGTATTTAAATTTCCTGCCGAAACACCGATAAAGACACTATGGCTACCGGTTGTGCTGTTATAGCCCGCTGAATAACCCATAAAGACATTGTAATTGCCTGCTGAGTTATAAAAACCAGTATGATAGCCCATCATGGAATTGTAATTACCGATGGTATTCCGATTGCCTGCATCAGTTCCGATAAACACGTTATATGCACCAGATGTGTTCGATTTTCCCGCCGTGGAGCCAATAAAGGCGTTATGATGGCCCGTTGTATTACTGCTTCCGGCATTGTCTCCAACGAAGGAATTGTACGAGCCTGAACTATTTTGAAAACCGGCAGAATTACCCAGAAAAGCGTTGTTCGTTCCCGTCGTGTTGAAGTACCCAGCCGATGACCCTATAAACGCATTATAGCCTCCTGATGTGTTCGAGTTACCCGCAAAATTGCCAATGAAAATATTACTCGCGCCTGATGTGTTGGAATAGCCAGCGCTGGCACCTACAAACGTATTCTGCGACCCCACATCATTAAAATAACCTGACTTATCGCCTAAAAAGACGTTCAGCCCACCGGTCGTATTGGCCTGTCCTGCTTCAAATCCAACAAAGGCATTATCGCTCCCCGTTGTGTTTAAACTCCCTGAACCAGAGCCTATAAAAGCATTATTACTGCCAGTCGTATTGCGATAGCCTGCATAAGTTCCAACAAAAGCATTCTCCACACCAGTCGTATTGGCATTTCCTGCCGCTCCACCGACAAAAGCGTTATCAGTACCTGTTGTGTTGGAATAGCCCGTAGCAGAACCTATAAAGACATTACCGCTGCCTGAGGTATTTGAATTGCCCGCATTCGCTCCAACAAAAGCATTACCTGAACCAGACGTATTCGCATAGCCAGAGTTAAAACCCATAAACGTATTATAAGTGCCAGAAACTACATTGGCCCCTGCGGCATAGGGCCCCACGAAAGTATTCCCATAAACTGGGGTAACGGAGTTGGGCGTTGTGACGACATAATTCTGGGCATGACTTAAACCCCAATTACCGGACAAGGCACTCATCAGACATACAATCAGACTCCTTCGAGATGGTGACCAGCAGGGTAGTAGCTTCAACTTCATACGTGACGTTCAATAGATTTGTGGAAAGTTAGTCATCTATTGTATGGCAGGTTCAGTTAATCGACCAACGGCTAAATTATAGGTTAAAATGTAGAGAAAAATCGACTAATGCCGTTTATCGACGACAAACAAAAAGGAGTAGGGAATGTCGTTCAAACCAATTAAGTCCTTTGGTATATTTATTGATTGGATCTTGTCTATCTTAGCCCACTAATTTACTCTAAGGTATAATGGCTTTTCGCTAATAATTCGCTCAATACTACCTGTTTGTTAACGACCAAATTCGCTAACGTAAGATGTATCAGGTAATATCAGCGTTTTCCTGAGAATTGTCAGACAGGGACAATAAACTAGGAACGACCATGGCAGAACTGTTATCTTGAACACAAAGAAAGGGGGTACATGAGCGGCTGAATATTATTTTCATTGACACTCACTATATCACCCGGCCCATGCTCAATGACAACAAGTTTGTCGACCGTGAGCTGGATACCTTTCCCACCCAACTGCGTCAGGGTATCACCACCCTGTATTTTCGTCAAACCGCCCCGCTACATAAACTACCTCATTAGTCATTGATAACCAACTTCGTAGTAGCTGAATAGTGAAGGGTTCCACCCAGATAGACCAGATTTTTGACCGTTCCATCGACATTCAAAACAATTGTGTGGTCACTCATAATCCTGACGACATCTGTGCTGGTTGGAAGTCGGCCACACGACCAAACGCTAACATCACTCCAATTGCCAGATTTCAGCGTGTACATACCCTCGCAAGGGGTCGATACCCGGTAATAAGCCGAAGCGGGAACGGTCTGTTTGCTTAAACTAATCCCACTATAACTTATCGTCAAGGCCTGATCACCTCCCCCCTGTAAATACTGAATCGTAAGGGCATGCTGACCTGCTTTTAGCCCAATCGTACCTGAGCGCTCGGTCAGCGCTTGCAGACCATCGTTGTTGACCACCAGCGTGCTACCGATGTAAAGCTTACTGCCGTCATCCGAAGCGGTGTAAAAGGTATAACTACCATCCGCCGGTACACGCACGTAACCCGTATACGTCAAGGCGTAGTTGTAAGTTCGATTGGCTTCGCGGGTAAGATTGGGAATGGTGACACTGCCCGATTTTACCGCTGTCAGCGTACTAAAATCAGGCAGCAGACTCCAGTTGCCTTCGTAATACTTATAGTCCAAGCCCGGCATGGCGTTAGCCGGGTTGTCGGCTGTCCGTAACGAAGCAGCAGCCGATCCGTCGTTGAATAAAATTAGTGAAGAATAAGGCCCAACCGTTACCTGACCTGAATACACGTTACTCAACGGGTCGCGATAAGTGCCATCGAGCGAAACCTGACCACTGGCTGCCGTAGGGTTCACGGTAAATTTGATATCGTCATCCGGATTACCCGATGAATAGGTAACTGGACTGTTGGCTGAGCTCAGGTCACGCCCGAATTGGCTCTGCCACTGAGCTAACGAGATATCCGTCCCCCCCCGTGACGTTGCCGTAGTAAACATGAATTTTATTGACATCCTCAAAAGGGCGGGCGTATACGTTGTTATCAAACTGGCCAAAATTAGCCACCTCTGCTACACTGCTCGCTTCATACTTCGCCGTGGGTTGAGTCGCTAATCGGCTGACGAACTGGTTACCTTTAATCACATTGGTTTGGGGGGGACAGCCGTTCACGTTACGAATCACAAACTGGGCTTCGCTGTTATTGAAGAGGGTATTGCCCGTCAGCTTACTGTTCGACGTGCCGTGAAAATAAATACCCATGCCGGCGCAATTATAGACCGTGTTGTTGGCTACCTCAATGTTAGTTGTACAGTCATCCAGATAAATCCCGTTGGCTTCGGCGGGCTGGTCACTGGGTGCTCCCTCAGGCGCTCCAATCCCGTTAAACACGACGTTCGACAGCAGGTGCATATTGGCCATGACCTGCTGATTGCCGTTCCAGATGTAGAGCCCGCTCCCGTCGCTTTTGGTCATGCAGAAATTGCTGACCTGATTATGCTGAATAGTCGTACTGGTCGAGAAAGTAATGCCGTTATAGCCAATGTTATCAATGATGTTGTTTTCAAATAGCGTATTCGCGGTTGTCGCCATCAATATGCCTATGTACGTTCCGTCGCCACTTTTGCCCCGCCCCGGAAGCAGTCCTATCTTTTGAACGGTATTCCCCCGAAACGTGAAATTCTGATAAGCGCCAATGATAAGCCCATTATTGTTGGCATCCTCAATTAAATTACCCTCCATCAGAATCTGACTACCCGATCCTTGGAGCGATATACCATCTTCGCCCGATTGCACGACATCATTACTGCTAAACACTAAATTTGACGTGTTCGTAGCCAAAATGCCAGTTGCTACGGATTGGGCAAGCTGCAGGTTGCGAATCGTAATGTAGGCTACGCTCGTCAGCACAATCGACTGAGCGCGGGTTGTAGCCGTAATGGAGGAGTTATTAGGATTGGCTTGATTATCAAATAACTGAATCGTTTTCGTAGCTGGGTTATAATACCACTCGCCCACTTGATCGAGTGTTGAGGGATGATTCTGAATAAAATAGCCCCAATTGTCACTAACATTAAAATTCCCCGACCCATCTAATTGTAATGTGTTACCACTCTGACCTCTAATGATTGACCGGTTCAAAATCCAGTTGACCGGCCGGAATACGGCTTCTGCGCCGGTCCAGTTTGTGATTAAGGCCTGCTGGCTCGTTAAGGATGACCGACCCGAATGGGACTGAACGGTTAAGTATCCTTTATTTGAGACGTCAAGGTTGGGATATCGCCCTAATGGCAAGGCTGCGTTGTTCCGGTACACACCCGTCACCCGATCCCCACAAGCGGAGCAGGTAGCCTGCCATAGGTTATTGCCTATATTGGTCCAGTTGCTTACCAGCGAAGAGCCGGCTAGTACAGGCTTGTTGCCTGCACCGTACGCATCAATGACAATTGGACTCATTGACGAACCGGATTGGGTAATTTGCAAGGTTCCCCGGAAAGTATCCCCTCGTCGAAATAGGATTTGATCGCCGGGCTGCAGGGCTAATGAATTAATCTTGTTGATAGATTGGAAGGGGGCATCACTGGCGCGGCCGTTGTTGGAGTCACTGCCGGAGCTGGCTACGTAGTAAGTCGTTTGAGCGTAGCCCATGGCTGCTTGGCATACCAATGCTATAAGAATGAGAAAACGATTGTGGTCTATGGTGGTTACTTTCACTAAAATTCGCTTTATCTTAAGTTGCAGATTTGTGGTGAATCTAAGAAAATCAAACCGAAAAGTTGATTGTCTGGAGCCGGAAGAATAATGAATGCTTACAGGTATATATAGGTAGGGTATTTTTACCGTTTCGTACAAAAACCGTCACTTGGGCGGCATCAAGTTTACAACTAACTGATTATCAAGAAAATTGATTTAGAAAGCCGGGTTCATAAAATAAAAACCAGAATAGTTTGGGGACCTATTTTTTGAGTTAATTCAAGCATTTAAATTACTATAGGACTTACGCAAAAGTGGTAAATTGAAATAAAAAATAGCTTGAAGGTCACCGCACAACTTTACGGACAGTTTCTACTGAGTAGCCAGATCAACTATACGGCTACCTACTTGGCTGATCACCTGGAAGGGATCACCCATGACAATGTGCAGTACTTTCTCAAAGCTAGCCGAGTGGCACCTCGCCAGGTCTGGCAACATGTCCGCCACCAAATTCAACTGGATACCGATGGCTATATCCTCTTTGATGATACCGTGCTCAATAAAGAACATAGTCATAAAATTGAACTGGTTCGTCGGCAATACAGTGGAAATGCTCATGGAATCATCAAAGGCATCGGTGTGGTTAATTGTGTCTACTTCAATCCTAAAATTAATCAGTTCTGGCTCATTGACTACCGTATTTTTAATCCCGATGAGGATGGAAAAAGCAAGTTGGATCATGTGTTGGACATGCTTAACCAACTAGCACCCCGCCAGATCAGTTATCGAATCGTCTTAATGGACAGTTGGTATGCTGTGACCGACCTCTTCAAGTGGCTCATTACCAATGAAAAACTGTTTTACTGTCCTATCAAGAGCAACCGTAAGGTCGATGATTCAGGTGGCAAAGAACCGTATCAACCTGTCAGCTATCTGAGCTGGTCAGCTCAACAGGTGCAGCAGGGTAAGCTGGTTAAAGTACACAAGATGCCTCAAAACACCTATCTTAAACTGTTCCGCGTACTGGTGTCTACCCACCGGACGGACTATATCGTCACCAACGATTTAGCTCAAAATGAGACGAGTGCCGCTGAAGAAAAAAGTGGTATTCGTTGGACAATTGAGCAGTTTCATCGAGAAGATAAGCAGATCACGGGTCTGGAATGTTGTCAATGTCGATTAGCTCGTAGTCAACGCAATCACATTGGCTTAGCGGCTCTGACTTGGTTACGTTTTAAACAGTTGGCTTATCAGACTAAGAAAACGGTTTACCAACTCAAACAAGGCTTATTAGATGCTTACCTTCGTCAAGAGTTGGCGAATCCTTCAGTTGCCTTTGCGTAAGTCCTATACTAATTACCTGTGGTTCAGAAAGGTGTTGCTTATTGAACCTTAACCTCTGAAAGCCGCTAAGTCGATCAAATCAGTCAAGTGACGGATTTTGTACGAAACGGCAAACACACCCAAAGTTGTATAAATAGCCATCTCACCAATAGGAGCGTTTTGTGAGATAATACCTTCGTAAAAGAAATACCCACCTCAGTCAAGGTGGGTATTAGTTAATAGACCGAATAGGTATGTAAATACAGTCGACTCTAGGGCCGCACCAGCTTTAAACGCTGCTGCTGGCTGGGGGTGCTTACGTTCAACAGCAACAGGCCCCGGCTCTGACCCAGTGGCACACTCACCAGCTCAGTCTCCCCCGCCTGCTCGATGCGCTGCTCATGCACCGACCGGCCCTGCAAATCCACCAGGCGCAGACTCACTGCCTGCCCCTCAGCGCCCCGAATCTCGACCTGGGCACTGCTGCCCACCACCGGGTTGCCCAGCACCCTGACGACCAACTCAGCGGCAGGCTCACTGGCCCCAACTCGGGCCGAAGCCCCCGAGGGCGGAGTGCCAAACACCAGTTGATTGTTGACGTACGCCGTCACGTGGTCGTTTAAACCCACGTTACCATAGCTAGGGGCATAGGAGTAGTCATTGGTTTGGTCAAACAAACCGTTGTCCGAACGTACCAGCCGGAAGTCAATCACGCCCAGACTGCTCAGCGCATTGACCATCATGGTACTGCCGGGGAAGCTCAGCTCCACGTAGCTGTCCGCCCCGTTCACTGGCGAGGGCAGCTTGACCACCCGGGCGGCTACGTTGGAAGCTCCGATGCTGGCATAGTCTACGTAGACGCTGGCCGGCTGATTGTTATCGGAGGTGAAGTAGTAACGCAGTCTCAAATTCGCCACCGCCAGGGCTACGTTGCCCGTATTGCGCAGCTCCAGGCGGGGCTGAATCTGCGACGTCCTGGGGCTATCCTTGGCCGCCGAGTAGACCTGCACCGCCGGTTGAGAGATCACTGTAGTCGGCTCCTGACCATAGAAAATGACGCCGTTGCGATAGGCCGTGATGTGGGGGTTGGGCACGTAATCTTGATAGTTGGCCGCATACGAGTAATCATCTGTTTCGTTAAAATTACTGCCATCGGTTTTCTGGATGGCGTTCTGGATGGGTCCCGAGTTGGCGCCCCCGGCCAGGCTCCCCCCCGCCGGGAAAGCTGTATTCGACGTAGCCGAAAGCGCCCTGGCGGGGCTGGTTCAGCGGCACATAGCTCATACTCACTGCCCCTAACTGGGCGTAGTATACCGCCAGGTTGGTGGGCGGGGCCTGGCCTTCGGTGGTGAACCAGTAGCGCACGGTTACCTCGCTATAGGGGATGGCCTGCCCACCAGCGTTAGCCAGTTCCAGATAGGGCTTGATGACGTTATTCTGGGTGTTACCGTAATCCGCATCGCGGTGCAGCACCGACAGCGTGGTGGGCAGCACGGTAAGTTGAAAACTACCCGCCAGGCTTGTGCAGCCGTTGCTGGTGCAGGTGGCCGTGTAGGTCTGAGTGCCGGTCATAGCCGTAGTGATGGTGAAGCTGCTGGCTGCGTTGCCGTTGGCCATGAGCATACCCCCCGAGCAGCCCAGAACTGTCAGGCTGACGGGCCCCACGTTCTGAGAGGTGGTTAAACGGGATTGTCCCGCCGGGTAGGGGTAGCCGCTAGCGGTCACTAGTGTAGGCGCAGGGGGCACTTCCTTAATCGTGACGGTTTGTGCAGTTGTATTCGAGCAGCCGCTGGTGTTGGTGTAGGAGTAGACCACTGTGTGCTGACCGATGGTTAGGCCAGCCGGGTTGAAGCTGGTCGCCGAGCTGCCGTCGACGGTGAACACGCCCCCCGACGGGCTACCGGCCAGTGGCTGTTGACCGGCATTCTGGCAGTAAGCGCTGGCCAGACCGAGGATGTTGGGCGTGGGTAAGGGGTTGACCGTCACGCTGGCAGTGGCCGTCGCTACGCAGCCGTTATCCGAGCGGATGACGCTCACCGAGTAAGGACCGGTGGCGCTGACCGAAATGCTGTGGGTCGTGGCATTGGTGTTCCAGCGGTAGCTCAAGGTGCCCCCGCTAGTCATGGCGTTGGCGTTGAGGGTAACGCTCTGACCCGCGCAGATGGCCGTCGCCGAGGGGCTGATGCTGACCGTCGGCGGAGTGGTGTTGCTGCCCACCGTGGTGGTCGTCGTGCTGGAGCAGCCGTTGAGACTAGCCGTGACGGTGTAAGTGCCCGGGCTGCTCACACTGGCGGTATTGCCACTGCTGGCGATGGCGCCATTTACACCCCGGAAGGCGTAAGTAGCTCCGGTGGTGCCACTTGCCGATAGCGCGACGCTGGTCTGGGTGCAGGTCAGGGGGCCATTGTTGCTCAGACTGACGGATGAAGCATTAACCGTCAGGTTGAAGGCCGTAGAGGTCAGGCTGGTTACCGAGTTGCTGATGACCACCACATAACGACCCGCGTCAGCCGTGGTGGGGCTGGGCAGCGTCAGCGTCGCGGAGGTCTGACTAGTCAGGGCCGTTCCGTTCTGATACCACTGGTAAAAGCGGGCATTGCCGGCTACCCCAACCGAGGTGGAGACGGGCGTAGCTATACAAACCACCGACGAACTGGCGGGCTGCTGGGTGATGCTGAGCGGAAAACAGTCGGCCTGCACATCCTGGCGGGATTGGCAGCCGGGCGCGTTGCCCGAGATGGTAATCCTGCCATTAGGGCTAGTCAGGTACTGACAGATGGGCGGAATGGCACAGGCGCTCAGGACGGGGTTGTTGAGAATGTCCAAATCGTCGCCGATCTGGGTCAGTTTAGTTAAGGCCGCCAAGCTGGTAAGCTGAGCATTGTTACTAATGGCTAAGCTGCCGCCTACATGAGTCAGATTACTCAGTCCCTGCAGGCTAGTGAGCGAGCCATTATTTATGATTAGTACACTCTGGCCCGTCTGGGTGAGGGCCGTCAAGCTAGCCAGACTGGTGAGTTGCGCATTGTCACTGATAGATAAGTTGCCAGGTATACTAGTCAGTCTACCTAGCCCCTGCAGGCTGGTGAGCGCCCTATTATCCTCGATTTGTAAATCAAAGCCTATCTGAGTAAGGGCCGTCAAACCAGCCAGGTTGGTGAGTTTCGTATTGTTGGTGATGAGTACACTATGGCCTACGCGAGTCAGGCTTTCCAGTCCCTGCAGGCTGGTGAGCGAGCCATTATTGGTGATTTCTAAATAGTTACCCGTCTGGGTGAGGGCCGTTAAGCTAGCCAGGCTGGTGAGTTGCGCATTGTTGTCGATGACTAAGTTATAGACGCGAGTCAGACTACCCAGTCCCTGCAAGCTGGTGAGCGTCCCATTACTGACTATTTGTAAGTCTGAGCCCACGGTTTGCAGCTTAGCTAAAGGCCGTAGGTCGGTAATATCATCCCCTTTGATGGTTAACCTACCTGGAAAATTTACGCAGCCCGGTGGGAAGGCGTTGACGGCCGCCTGACTCGATAAGGTTACGTCGCCAGTCGGGCACTGGGCCTGAGCGAGCCAGGGCAGGATCAGCAGCAGCCACAACAGCCAGTAACTTCGCCCCTTCGTACTAATGGAGGGATGGGGGTGTAAAGATTGTTTCATAAACTGAGTTAGTTAACATGATTTTATGGGTGAAAACTTCGCCGTAAAACTGGGGAAAGCCACCCCTAAAAATCTATCACATATGTTCCATCTTTAGCACCATTGTTCCATTTTGCTGATTAAGCGGATCGTTGTACCTTCGACGGGCCGTCATGGCTCGTAATGTTTCTATGTTTTCCTTGTTTCGTATCCGGTTCTTCGCAGCTTTGCTGGGGTTGGGAATGTGCCTCCTGGCCCAGGCCCAGCAGGTGATGCCCGCCTTTATCCGGCAAATTCCGGTGCCCTCAACGATCAACTTTAACACGGTAGACGCCACCCAGGACGCCAGGGGTAACCTCTGGTTTGCCACCCAGGAGGGCGTAGTTCGCTTCGATGGCCGGCAGTTTCGGGCCTATCACGATCCGGTGCTGCGCCAGGGCGACGATTACTTCCACGTTGTTCCCTCGCCCGATGGCCGCATCTGGTGCAAACAGGGCCGCGGCAGCATCCTGTCCTACATCAATTCCAAAGAAGATAAAATCGTGCGGGTGCCCGATTCGAGCCGCCTGGTCCGGGATTATCTGGTGCCCTGGCGGAGTAACTACCTCTTTGCCGATGCCGACGCCAACCTGTGGATCGGCCTGCGCCAAAAGGGGCTCATTCGGTTTAATCCCCGCACTTACGCCATCGAGCCCATTTTCGACCGGGAAGGCGAAGCAGTTCGTCGGCTTACGCAGGATCAGCAGGGTATCATCTGGTTTACCACCAACGAGGCTGTTTACGCCTACAACCCGGTCTCGCGTGCGCTCAAACGCTACCGCGAAGAATTCGAACGCCGTCCCGCCAACGGCAAGTTTGCCATCGGGATTCACGCCCGGCGGGATAGTACTATTCTCGTCGGCCTGAGCAACGAAGTGGCCGTCATCCAGCCAGCTACCGGCCGGGTGACTCGGCTGAAGCTGCTCTCGAATGAGGCCGATTCGAATCAAGTGGTCTATGACTTTTACGACGATCCCCAGGGAAACACGTATTTCTCAACCTTCAAAGCGCATTACCGCTACACGAATCGGGGCGATTTAGAGCAACTTGAATTGGGGGGAATTCCCTATCCAGTGGGGTTTCTCTATCCCGGCCGCAATCACCGGCTTTGGGTAACGGCGGGACACTCGTTGATCGAGTATGATCTGGCCCGCCTGCGCCCGGTGCCCGCCTTCAGCCTGTTGGATGTGTTGATCAACGGCACCCCGCTAACGGCCGCCAGTGCCCGCCAGCAGTTGGTGCGCGACTCACTCGGCCACCCCACCCTGACGGTACAGGAGGGCGATCTGATTGGGCTAACCGTTTCGCCCTACGTGGCCGCAAACCGGACCGGGCCGTTTCGGCTACGTCTGAAAGGCTACGACCAATGGACGGTGACCGAAGATCCCACCCACCTCGTCTCTTATGAGTTGTCGGCGGGCACTTACACGCTCCTGCTCAACCGATTTGTTTGGCCCTCCGGCTGGGAGAAGGTCGTCTCGACCCTAACCATCCTTGTGCAACCTCCGTTCTGGAAAACCGGCTGGTTCTGGAGTGTTGTGCTGGTCATTGTCGGAGCCTTTGGGGCGGGGTTTCTTCAGAACTGGACCCGACGGCGCCGACTGCGGCAGGAACTGGCCCGCCGAGAGTTTGAAGCGGCCGCGTTGCGCGAAGTAGACGAGTTGAAAAGCCGTTTTTTTACCAATATCACCCATGAACTGCGTACGCCCTTAACCATCATCCTCAACGCCACTGAACAGTTGAGCCAAGCCCCCCTGGGCGTGTCGGATCAGCAACGGGTGCACTCGGTTCAACGGAATGCCCAGCAGCTAAGCCGGCTCATTGATGAAACCCTGGACATGGCCAAACTCGACGCCGGTAAACTCGACCGACGGGAACGAACCGGCGATCCGGTGGCCTTTGTGGGGCAGGTGGTGGCGCAGTTTCAGGGCCTGGCCCAACACCGTCAACTTCGGCTCGACTGGCTGGATCAATCCACCCGCCAACAGCCCTACCGCTTTGACGATGAGAAGCTCGAAACGATTACTTATAATCTGCTCTCAAACGCCCTTAAGTTTACACCAGCGCACGGTTCTATACAGATTGAATGCCGGGTAATCGCTCCGGCTACCCTCTTGCTGCGGGTGGCCGATACGGGCATTGGTATTCCCGCCGACCAGCAGGCGCGCATTTTTGAGCGTTTCCACCAGGTCGACAGTTCCTCCACGCGGGCCTACTCTGGCACGGGCATTGGCCTGGCGTTGGTCAAGGAATTGGCCGACTGGCTCGGTGGCAGTGTATCCGTTGAAAGTACAGTGGGTCAGGGGAGTGTATTTACCCTCAGGTTACCGCTTACACCGACTGACGCTGCCCAAGCTACCGGCGGGGCGAAGTTGTCTGTTCCAGACTTACCCGGATCGGCCGTCCGGCACCGTCTGGAGCCGGACAATGGTGCGGATAGCGAACCCGCCGACGAGGCCAACCGGCCATTGTTACTGGTGGTGGAAGATAATGAAGAACTCCGGTCGTTCCTGGCCGAATCGTTGTCGGCTCAGTACCGAGTGTATACTGCCGGAAACGGTCGGCGGGGGCTTGAACTGGCCCTGGCTGAAGTACCCGACCTGATTGTGAGCGACGTGATGATGCCGGAGATGGACGGTTACGCTCTGGTGGAGCACCTGAAAGCCGATGCGCGAACCAGTCACATTCCGGTAGTACTGCTCACCGCCAAATCGTCCGCTGACAGCCGCCTGACGGGCTTGAGCGTGGGGGCCGACGATTACCTGGGTAAGCCCTTTAGTTTAGCTGAACTTGCCCTACGTCTTGGTAACTGCCTGCGCACCCGTCAGAACTGGCAACGCTGGCTGATGCAGCATCTAGCCGCCGACCGGAGCGCTAACGCGGATTACGCCGATCCCCAGTTGGTCCGAGAAGAGGAGTTTCTGGCCCGGTTACGACACGTTATTCTCGACCACCTGACCGACGAAGCGGTTGACGTTGACTGGCTAACCAAACAGGCGGGTATGAGTCGGACCCACCTTCACCGCAAATTAACCACCCTGACAGGTATGAGTACCACGCGCTTTATTCACAGTGTTCGTATTCAACGGGCCGTAGAACTCTTACAACAGGGCGAGCTAAACGTGGCGCAGCTTGCCCAGGCGGTTGGCTATGGTTCGCAGTCGTATTTCACGAAAATATTTCAGGAACAGACCGGTTATCTACCTACTATGCGAAAGGGATAAGGGCCAACACTGTGGGCAGACTTTGGTCGTTTGACCGCGTCACGGTGGCCACTGCTACTATTTCACCAAACGGATGCTCCCGTGCCTACTAAAAGAGAAATAAGCGGGGCCGCCCAGCGGTGGTCAATTTTGTTGTAATAACCACTATTATCTCACCAAACGCCCTTTTTGAGTAGCAGATACATGAAAGATTTATCGTCTCAGGTAGGAGCGATTTAGGAGATTAGAGTGGTGCCAATTCCAGACAATTGTTACTTAGTGTCAAGTCCACGTTGTCGTTTTATCCATCTTGCCGGCATACTACGCCTTATTCATCAAGTTTACCACAAACGAGTTCATTGACCAGGATTGTATCCAGAAATTCTTTTTCCTCGACGATCAGGCCATTTTTCACCCGCATCAAAAAGACAATTTGATTGTCGTAGATGCGGCCATCAATACGCTCGGTATAATTTCTAAGGTGCACGGCAGCATGCTCCCCCTCGGTTAGGATGGAGTTGATCGTAATCTGAAGCCCTTTAGGGAACCGGCTTCGGATGGTTTCATGGATCCGGGCCATACGATCGGCAGTCTGCCACCCCCCAAAAGGCCAGGAGCCCTCTCCACTTATCCAGTGTTTTTCATCCGGTGCTTTCCATTGCTGGGCTTCCTCGAACTTGCCGGCTATGATGGCATCAAAATAATGTTGAACTGTCTGTTTGGTCTCCATATCGTTTATCGTTAACATAACTGGATGGCTTTTTTGAGACTAAGTAGGCTAAGGTAGAACGATCAGATTTCGCTAGGGCACACAATCGCTTTTCACTGGGTAGGTCATGAAGCAAAGTACACTGATTTTATCGGTGAATCTTGACGTTCAGTAGCGGTAGCCTCAAAATGGCTAAGACGTTCCCCGATATGGCTTAGCCGATCCATGGACCGATGCCCAATTTTGCTCCAAGAAAAATCAAGAAGATGGCAACATTGAACAAAACGGCATCCGACTGGACCGTCATCCTGCTGGGGGTAGTCGGCTTTTTATTGGGAGCCGAAGGGATACTCAACCCCCATTTTCAATACAAGATGCTTGGATTGACGGCCTTGGGCAATGTCATCCCCGCTCTTTTAGGCTCCGCGTCTTTGTCCGCTAGTTATGTAGGTATTCTATATATAGTCGGCGTCATACACCGCTGGAAGCACGTTAAACGGTACCTGATCGGTGCCCGCCTGCTGATGGGGGTTGGCTTTCTAGGCTTAATGGCGATAGGCCGAATGCCCCAAACCTATAGGGCTGCTGCCGTTTGGGAAATAGCGGGTGCGCTATTGATCGCTGGTGCTTTGTGGTGGGACATGCAGCACGAGGCCAACTAAGCGGAATCCAATACCACTAGTTTTTACATACCCTTTATTGAATCATTCTCTTCATTGTAAACGCAATGAACACAACATCAGCGATCTGGCTTACTACGACCGTTTTGCTCACTGACCCCAGTGGTCAAGCCCAGCCTCAAGCTAGTCAGGGCTGTCAACCGGTAGCCAGTCCGCAAACGGTTCGTATGGAACGGGTTACCTTTCCTTCCTCGACCGAAACACTGGTCGGCGATCTCTATCTACCCACAAAACCCGGACCCTATCCGGTGCTGATAATTACGGGAGCCTGGCGAACGGTGAAAGAACAGATGCCAGCTGGCTATGCCCGTCAAATGGCCGCTCGGGGGTACGCAGCCTTGGTATTCGATTTTCGCAGTTGGGGCCAAAGCACCGGGCGACCCCGATCGATGGAAGATCCAATGGCCAAAGCGCAGGATATCGTAGCGGCAGCCAGGTATCTAGTGTTGTCTAAAGATTAAACTGTCGGGTATAGCTTATGTAATTTTACTCGGGCATCTTTGGTGGTAAACTGCCAGTTCGCCTTCGCTTGTTTGGCATTTCTGTTTGCTTGCCAGGCGGTAATTTCTGCTACCAGCAACTCTTTGGTCGCAATGTGCCGATTCAGGCAATCACGCTGTAAGATGGACAACTCAATCTCAGCCATGTCAAGCCAACTGCCATGCTTGGGGGTATAGACAAACTCCAATCGATCCAGATACGCTTTGGCTTTCTCGGCCCCAAAAACTGTATAAAATGCACTGGGTTTATGGGCACTCAGATTATCTCCAACCACCGTCATTTTTACACAGTCTGTATAAGGGCCGTCCAATAAATTGGCTAGCACACCCACCCACGTAATGGCCTTGTGATCGTCTTTGACTTCGACAAACCGTTGCCCTGCCAAGGGTTCAAAGGCCATATAAATCTCGCCTACGCCCCGCCGGATGTATTCGGAATCTTGGATGCGTGTGCCGTCGGCGGAACGATATTGCTTGATTTCGATTAGTTGTTTGGGTGATTCGTCCACACAAACAACGGGAAACCGCTCATCATAAGGTCGCTCATAAACAGCTAAAACCTGTTCCATATAGTACACAAAATCGGCACTTTGCTTGGGCGGAATCACCCATCCCTTGACCCGCCAGGGCTTAAGTTGGTTTTTTTTAACACCGTTGCCACACTCGTGTGAGAAAGCGTTTCAACTACTTGGAGTTCGACCAGTCGATCCGCAATAGCCTGTAATTTCCAGCGGCTTTCACCGACTGGTGGTTCGCTACAGGCAATGGCAATCAAGTGAGCTTCCACTTCCCCCGTCAGCTTTTTGTCGGAACGGGGCTGGCGGGGCTTTGGATCAAAGACCGCCATGCCCTGCTCACAAAATTCTTTGCGAATCCGCTCAACACTGCGTGTGGAGAGATGATAGGTGGCGGCAATCGTAGTTTGGCTCTGGCGTTCGACAGCCTCGTCACTGGCCAAAAGCACCTGTGCTTTTTGGATGAGTTTAGCGGCTGTTTTGCCTTTTTGGACTTTAGCCAGTAATTCTGTACGTTCGGTGGCCGTTAGAGTCAGTCGATGCTTAGTCATGGAAGATGAGTTACAGCATCAAAAATACAAAAAGCCGCCAGACTACTCTTTAAGTAACACTAGTTAGGGCTTCTAACGGGGGCGAGTTTAAGTTGCAAATCTCGAATCTGAGTTGACAGGCATGCTGAGTGGTCAAAGAGGGTATTGCCCTCAATCTCCCTGTAAAACCTTATGGCTTGCTGTGTTTCACGAGTTCCTGGTGGCTCAACCCCCAACGAATCATCGCTTGAACAACTTCATGTAAAGAGAAGCTGTAGTCGGCCAACGTATAGTTTATAAGCACAGGGGTCGTTTGAGCGTCAACACGGCGGACAATAAACCCAATCAGCTCCAATTCCTTTAATTCATTCGACAGTACACGAGCGGAAATACCCGTCAACAATCGTTGCAACTCATTGAAGCGCCTTGGACGCTCCGATACCGCAACGATGATCTGGAGTCGCCACTTGCCGCCGATCACGTAAATCGTGTCGGCGATTGCCTTTAGCGATGCGCTAGGCGAAGGGTGAGGGTTCTTATTGAACGAACAGGCGTTAGTTTTCATGCAGTTGCTAATCTAGAGGTTACTACTAACCTTTTGTTTACCGCTACTCATCGGAAAACAAATATACCTAGGTTTGCACTACGAAAAATGGTGTTCCGGACAACTACCTAAAGGCCTTTGCGGATGACTATTTGCGACCTATTCACCCCTCTTTGCCATTACTTAACTCGCTCGTAAACATGAACATTGGAATTATCGGGGCCGGCAGAATGGGCACTACCCTGGCCCGTAAACTACAGGCCCACGGGCACCAGGTGCGCCTGGCCAATTCGCGCGGCCCTGAGTCGCTGCAAGACTTCGTTCGGGAAACTGGCGTCACGGCCGTGACCGTAGCCGAGGCCATGCAGGGGAGCGACGTGATTATGCTCACGATCCCGTTTGGCCAAGTTTTGACCATTAAAGACGCTTTTCGGCAGGTGCCCCAAGCGACCATCGTGGTGGAAACGATGAACTACCTTCCAGCTCGAGATGGCGTGATTGACGCCATTGAGCAGGGTCTGCCTCATAGTGCTTGGGTGGCGCAAATCATTAGTCACCCGGTTATTAAGGCTTTTAACACAATTGGCTCCTATAGCCTGATGGCTGAGGGTAGGCCCGCTGGGACGTCCGGCCGTATTGCCCTGAGCGTCTCGGGTGAAGACGCAGCGGCCAAACAAACAATTATTGAGCTCGTTAACCAAACGGGTTTTGATGGGTACGACGCTGGCCCCCTCGCCGATTCGTGGCGACAGCAGCCGGGTACGCCAGCTTACTGCACCAATCTGACGCTGGCTGAGGCTCCATCCGCCCGAGCTGGGGCTATACGAGAAGACGCGCAGGCTAACTATGACTTTCTGATACAAAAAGTCATGGCCCAAGGCAAGGAGTATATACACAGCTTAGTGAGCGGCAACTTCCCGGACAACTTTGTGGACCACAGTGTAGACATTTTCCGGGCGTACCATGGCTTGCCCCCACGGTCCCGGCAGTAGCAGTCGGATTAGCGTTGGCGATTGCGTATGTGGGCTACGGCTGTTTCATCAAAAAGATTTCAGCTAGTACCAGTGCCAGCATGATATTGTCGCTTGAATCGCCCGAATTACGAATCCACAAATCTCACTTCGTCTTAGGAAGGAGCGTTTTCGTGAAAAGTCCTGCGGGACGCACCGATTGGTAGCTGGTCAGTTGAAGGAGGCTCTGAACGCCAGGGGCGATTGATTGGTCTTGCTCTTGAACAGTTTGCTGAAAGACTGCGGGTAACCAAACCCCAATTGGTAAGCTATTTCACTGACAGACAATTCGGTGGTGACCAGGATATCTTTAGCGTACTCGATCAGTTTTTCGTGAATGTACTGCTGGGCCGTTTGTCCAGTCAGGTGCTTCAGACAATCGCTCAGGTAGTTTGCCGACAGGTTCATCTGCGAGGCCAGGACATTAACGGTGGGTAGACCCTGCTCGGCTGCGTTTCGCACCGACTCATTCAGCACATGGTCAACCCGGTTCAGCAACTCGCTGTGTTTGGGTTTGCGGGTAATAAATTGCCGGTTGTAATACCGATTGCAGTAGGTGAGCAACAAATCCACAGTCGACAAGACCACATCCTGACTATACGTATCGATAGGCAAATGGTACTCTTTTTCAATATGCTGAAAGAGGCTATCAATCGATTGTTCCTCGTCTTCCGACAGAATCAGGGCTTCATTAACCGCGTAGTCAAAAAAGGCATAGTCCTTTATTTTTTTGCCTACCGGAAACGTTCTGAAAAAATCAGGGTGAATCATCAGTAACCAGCCGGATTTGGCCAATACGTCGCCTGGTTCCAGAATACTGACCTGCCTGGGGGCAAAAAAAGACATGACGCCTTCGTCAAAATCGTATGGAGTTTGCCCATACTGAAGTTTGCCGGGACAATCTTTTTTTAGAACAATATGGAAAAAATCAAAAATCAATCGCACCCGCGCATCATTGTTTACTCTAGGCATATCCTCGAACCGCAGAATGCTGAACAACGGATGCTTTGGTTTGACCAAGCCCAGGGCTTTATGGCTTTGGGCGATGGTTTCTATCCGGAGGGTTGTCAGGTTATCTTTTTGCATATCAACGCAGTTTACCTGTTCATTTGTTTTCGTTTTCGGCTGGCAAACAACCGGGCGATGGTGGCATTGGGTATTAACGCTCCCAGCCGTACGCCCCAGGCATTTAAGCGGCCCGATACGTGAAAAGTTTCGTTCTTTTCCCAGGCTTGTATCATCTCAGTGGCAACCTGTTCGGCCGTCTGGGTATAAGCCCCATCGGTCAGGGCTTTACCCCAGGCATTATCGTTGGCGGGCGTATTCATAAAATTGGTGCTGGTGAAACCGGGACTAAACAAAAGTACCCGAATGCCGTAGGGTTTGCACTCTTGGGTAAGGGCTTCCGAAAACGAGCGGACAAATACTTTGGAAGCTGCATAAACCGCCATATACGGGCTTGGAAAAAATGCAGCTAGCGAGGCTACGTTGATGATACCGCCCATTTTGGCCGCGATCATCTGGGGCAGAAACAGGTGACACAGCGCCACCAACGAAGCATTGTTCAGGTGCAGCATGGCCAACTCAGCTTGCAAATCATTTTTCACAAACTCACCACTGGAGCCAATGCCTGCATTGTTGACCAACAGCGTAATTGTCAGCTTTTTTTTTCTGACATTCTTCATAAACCTGCCCGGCGGCATCTGGCTTACTCAGGTCTGCTGGAATATAGTGCGCCTGGATGCCGTATGTTTTAGTGAGTTGAGTACAAAGCCTGTCGAGTTTGTCGGCACTACGGGCTACCAGCAACAAATTATGTTTTCGTTCGGCCAGTTGGGTAGCCAGGGCTTTACCGATACCGTCTGAAGCTCCGGTTATTAGGGTTACGTCCATATCTTATTCTGTTTATAGGGCAAAATTGAGATAGGTCGTACTGAAAATCGTGTTCAAATAACGGTTGGTTGTGTTCAAATCATCGATGATCCTGGACTTTACGATTGGTAAGGCGCTAGAAGTACTGTATGGTGTTTGCCGAAAGGCTTAACCAGCCCTTGGAAGCAACTTCATTGGCAACCTAGAATCAATTAGTAAACTGCACCGCCCTAAACGACTTAGTCAAATTATACATAAAGTGCTATTGTCTCATCTTGGGGAGCGTTTCTTGAGAATTTGAGGATTTTTGAACAAAAAGAAAATTAAACCATATCACTTCTGATAAACTGTGCCTAGTAGCAGTTACATCACCCAAATCACATCGTTAGGACCAACAACTAACAGTCAGCCATCTTTCACAAAGACTATCTGTTTCACCCTATTCCTGATTGTCTTGTTTCGATTGGCCGGTTTTGGCATTGCTCGTATTATCTAAAGGTGAACAAACAGCTATTGATAAACTGGGGCCTAGTTGGTTGGTTGTGGATTCAGTAAGTCGATCGAGTATAGATTCATCCCACATGGTGTCCCCACATTCTTCATTCACAAAGGGAGCATCGTCTAAGTCAGTAAATTTGTTCTCGGTAGTCATGCAATTAGTAGGTAATTAGATAGTGAAAAATTAGACAAGAACCTCCACAATGGGCGGATGACACCAGATTGAAATATCGGTGGCAGTGAGAATCGGCCAGCCAGAGCTGAAGCCACCAACTGTCGGTACTTTAGTCTCGAAACCAACCCATCCTAATTGATAGTGTCGGATGGCGTACGAACAAAGAATACAGGGTTCGTGGGTAGTATATAGCAAACAACCAGTTAATTTTGACGAGCCCAAATGGGCAAGGGCATCTCGAATGGCTTCCACTTCGGCGTGTCTGGTAATATCATTGGCTGGTCGGGTGGCCTCGCGCCCTTCGCCAATAATGACACCATCCCGAACAATGACTGAACCTACGGGCGTATTACCGGTTTCAGACGCTTCTTTAGCCAACTGACGGCAACGTTCTATAAATCGCAAGTGCTCATTCATGGTTTAAAGATCTAATTCGATATCAGTTTGGGGCTGGGCGCAACAAATCAGAATTTCGCCCTCAAAGGGCTCCGCAAACGGCTCTGGCGAATAACGTATCGTTCCTGATAATAAACTGGTGCTGCAACTCATGCAAGTTCCCTGTCGGCAACTGCTGGGTGGAAAGATATTCTGGCTCTCTAGTAGGTCTAATATACTCCCGTCGGTATCATTCCACACAAACGATTGGTTGGAACGTACTAAGGATACCCGGCGTATCAATGAGTTCGGCACATTTGCCGAAGGGATACGGTTGATTTCCTGATCGGGTACAGCCGTTGATTGATCTGTGCCAAAGTATTCGTAAGCCAATTGCGCATCGGTACCCCCCCACAATTTTAGTCCCTCCGTTAAAACATTAACAAAGGAACCTGGCCCACAAAGGTAAAAATCAGCGTCAGCCGTGGGTAAATGACGTTTTAGAAAATCCAGATCGATCCGCCCCCTGGTATCGTAGTCCTCCCCGATGATCTCATGTTCGAAAGGCTGGCTGTGATGGATGAAGACCTGGATGTGCGAATGCTCGCAAGCCAACGCCCGAACCAACTTGCTCATTGGTTGCACCTCATTATTTCGGCTCCCATGAAAAAACCAAACAGAGCGTGGGTTAGGCTCCTGAGCAATGGTTTCCAGCATGCTGAGCATGGGCGTAATACCCACACCCGCACTTACTAAAACGACAGGTCGTCGTGATGCCGTTGGTAATACAAATGCGCCCTGCGGTTCGCTGATCCATAACGTATCGCCAGGAAAAACTTGGTCATGTAAGAAGGCAGAAGCTATTCCTGGTGAAGTATGGTTGCCTTCTCGCTTGACGGTAATGCGATAGTGCGGTTGTCCGGGGGCAGTCGATAAGATATAGGAACGCAGGACGGGATTCACCTGTCCGGGCAGCGATAGTCGAACCAGTACGTGTTGGCCCGGTCGGTAGGGAGCAAGTGGTTTTTCATCTAGTGATTTCAGATAGAAGGAATAAATAGTTTGGCTTTCCCTGACTTTATCAATCACTTGAACGGGAGTGAACATGCTTACTTAACGTTAAACGGTGAATATTCTAAAAAGGTCCAGCTTAATCCCGATAAGCTCGATTGGCGAAGCCAGCTATGGATGTGAATTTGCCAATAACGACCGGTTCCGCCGGTAGGGTCTTCGGGGGATGGCTCGGTAAATTGAACATCAGCATGCCCAGTGATTTGTAGGCTTTCGCCCGTTTCAAAGTTGACAAACAGGAGACCTGCTCGGGGATTGATCGAAAAGTTTCCTAATGAATTGAACATGCTGTTACCATTGTAATCCGGGATTTGCAGAGTTTGATTATCAAGGATCTGGACAAAACCAGGTTTTCCTCCCCGGTGACCTACATCCAGGTGGTCGTCGTCATGTGCGCTACCCACAAAGAAGGTGTCAGTCTCAGCAATCCAAGCGTTCAGTTCAGGAGTTAGTTGGGAACCTGTTAGAGTGGCCTGATTAGTCGGCTGATCGATAGCAGTTATGGCCACTTCCCGTCGTTGGATATAGCGGGGGCAAAGTGGAAAGGCTTCCTGTACGCGTACAGTTAAACCGACTTCATTCGAGGCAACTGACACCGTACCGTTTACTTTCAAGCGCTTCCGTGAACTAAGCTCGATGAAAAGTAGGCCTGCCACTGGATGCTGAGCCACGTTTGTCCAGAAACGATCATCTGGAGCTGATAGTAAATAGTCGGTGCTAAGCTGAACAACTTCTGGGCTTTCAGCCTTCAGAAAGCCCGGTTGACCGGCCAGCATTGATACCCAAATAGCCTGCTGATCATCGAGGCTTGCTGCCACCACAAAGGGTTGTTTATCAACGAATTTTAGCGCTCCAGAAGGTATCCGGTTGGCAATAAGCCTGCCGTTTCGAGTAGCTATATGCGCTTCGCCCGCACGGGCCTGTATTTGCCGTTCGCCAGAATGAAATGGGGTTGTGTCCATTGCACAAAGAGGGGAGATACAGTCGTCATCAAGACAGCCTGATGACGACTGGAAAATGGATCGTTTCCTAGAATGTGATGATTTGATACCCTTCCCGTTGCAGTTCAACAAAGCTGGGAAGTCCTGATGTGCCCGGCACTGCGTTGGTGGTGATCAAATCATAGCCCGTGGGAACAGCGCCAAAAACAGTGGCACAACCACTGGAAACTCCCTGTACCTTATCCTTTACAGCGGCAAATAAGCCATAAAACGGATTATCAGATTGTTCCAGCAGAGCTGGCCAGCGCGTTCCAGCTCCCTGGAATAGAATAGTTACTTCCTGATTGGCTTGCTTAAAGTCGTAAGCTGCTGCCAGGGCGTTGAATAGTTTGCCATTTGCGTCATCCGAGCCTGAATTGGGGTCTGAAAGAATAATAAGGGCTGTTTTTGCAGGATTCGTCATCTCATTTGTTTGGTTTATATGAATTATTGAAATAATTACCGAACGTTCGGTAAAATCTTTGAGCATACTTATGTATTCATGCGAACTGGTAGAGGCATTTATCTCATGCCAATTTCCTATTTACTAGCTGATAAATGAAGTTTTCAATTCATCCAGCGCTTCTTGAAACAGCGAAGGCTGCTGAAGGGCCCTGGCCAGAATAAGCGTACCCTGAATTTTAGTGATCACCAGTTTTGCCAGCCGGTCTGATTCGGTTTGATTGTGGCCGAAATCGAGCGCTAAATGAGTGAAAGCATCGATCCACAGCTGGAAAATCGCGGCAATTTCTTGCTGGAAAACATTAGCCTCCGATCCGTGTGACAACGCCCTAAGAATACAGTCAAGTCGACCACCATCATACAATTCGTCTATGGCTTTAAATGCCACTTCTAAACGTTCTTTTGGCGTGTTGGTTGAAAAAAGCACATCGACAATTCTGTTCTGTGTCCAGTCGGCAACATAGCTCAGCACAGCATGGGCCATTTCCTCTTTGCCCCGAGGGAACCTGTGGTACAAACTTGCCTTTTTTAATTGCGTCGCTTCCGCTAGTGTAGCCATGCTTGAACCGTCGTAGCCAGATGATCGGAAGACTTCCATTAGTTTGTCGATAACGACATCGTGTTCAACTTTTGCGTGTGCCACTTTTTGTTTCTTTTAAATACCGAACGATCGGTAAAAATTATTAGTTCATGAAGATCGAAAAATTAAAGGAACTAACAAATTATTCCGACCGTTTGGTAAAATTGATGAATTGAATGAACACAACCCGGTTGCACCATGACGAATACCCGTAATTGCAGCGTGATGATCAAAGAAAGTCCAGCCGTCTTGTCCTGGGATGAGGAGATTTACCTGATGCACCATCGCCACCATCAGGAAATAAACCCTACCCACACTATTGTGCACATGAATATGATCAGTATCGTCATCAATGGGGAAAAGGAAATCGTTGAGGGTAATTGCCAAATGGTTGTTCCGGCTGGATCTGGCTTTTTTATGAAGAAAGGCGCTTATGGTATTGCCGAAAAAGTAGATGATCGTACGGGTGCGTATGAAGAAATTACGATTCTGTTTTCGGAAGCCTGGTTACGTGCCCAGGCTGGTAGCATATTTGCCTGTACGAGCGTAGTGCCGCCAGACGAATTGGCGCAACCCACGGCAGGCGTGGCATTACTCCCGGCAGATGACCTGATGAGTGCATTAACGTTGCAGCTCAAAGCCTGTATTACGGGAAATGCCGATCCCGAACGAAAGCGGTTTCTATTGCCTGCCAAGATTACGGAATTGTTTCAGATACTCATTTCTGCGCCGGAGGGGCATCATCTGGAAAGACAGCTGCGTAGCCTTGATTCGTATATATCGCCCGATTTGATGGTGCTGATGCAAAACAACTATAAAGAGAATATATCCCTTGAACAATATGCTTCGCTGGCGAATTGTAGCCTGTCGACGTTTAAGCGAAAGTTCCAGCAGACCTTTAAAATGAACCCCGGTAAGTGGATCATGCAGCGCCGGTTAGAGACGGCCTATGAATTGCTTCAAGGTTCGGAAAAGAACATTACCGAAATAGCCTATGAGGTAGGTTTTGAGACGCCCTCCCATTTTATCGCTTCCTTCAAGCAGAAATATAGGAACACGCCCAAGCAAGTACAGCAACGGTTTTGACCGCGCTGGCTACCTGAACTTTACAGAACATTTTTAGAACGTTTCATGAAATAGCCCCTCTTGCCAAGGGGCTAATTTTGTGTTGTTAAATCACAAGCAATACGAAAATGAAACTGTTCTATTTCACGGACCCGATGTGTTCGTGGTGTTATGGATTCAGCCCAGTGCTGAAAAAACTAAAAGAGAACTATCCCGAGATTGAGCTGGAAATTATTCCCGGTGGATTTTCTCCCTTCAGCAAGCAAACGATTACTCCTGAGTACAAGGAGTTTCTAGAATTTCATTGGCGAAATGTAAACCTCCGAAGCGGCCAGCCATTCGACCATTCCATGAAGTTTGCTACGGAAGCATTTCATTATGATACCGAACCATCCAGTCGTGCCTTAGCCGTTATCCAGACAATCGTGCCAGAGCGGGATTTTGAGTTTCTGAGCCTGATGCAAACGGCATTTTATGTGAAGGGAAAGGACATTACTAATGGGATTGTACTGGCGGGATTGGCGGAGAGAATTGGCGTTGATAAATCTGTTTTTTTTAAGCATTTCAATTCAGAAGCCATGAAGCAGAAAACAATCCGGGGATTTCAATGTAGCCGAAACGCAGGTGTTCAGGGTTTTCCAACCTTGCTGACCATGGAAAATGGTGCCGTTAATGTCGTTACGCGCGGATTCCAGTCGTTTGAGAATCTGAAAGTGAGTATCGATGGGTTGATTAGAAAAATGAGCCTGTCTGATTCAGCTCATGGACCTGCTTGCGCTGACGGTTTTTGCGAATACTGAAAAATCGAGGCCATGAAACCGTTTTCCTCATTCATTCAGCATTTGAGTAAGCAGTTGAAAAAACCGTTGCCTGCGGAAATGGCTCACGCGGTTATGGAGGCTTCGTCAGCGGCTTACCTGACTGTGAATCCTGATGAGAAGACACGGAGGAGTGCAGTTCTGATGCTCCTGTACCCAATCAAGGATGAAGTCTCTTTCCCTTTGATTGTCCGGCCTGCCTATGAGGGATTTCATTCGGGTGAGGTTGCTTTCCCTGGTGGTCGGTACGAGTTGACCGATAACGATTTGATTCATACGGCTCTGCGCGAGGCACAGGAGGAAGTCGGTGTGAAGCCCAATGACGTTAAAATCCTGGGGACACTGACCGAAATCTACATTGGCCCCAGCAATTTCCTTGTCCTGCCCGTCATCGGATACATTCCATTCAGGCCAGACTTTGTACCCAGCGATCGGGAAGTAGAGGCAATTCTTGAAAGTAAACTCGATCACTTTTGCGACCCAAACCTTGTTCGCTCCAGTGAAATACGGATTCCCGGCGATCGGGTCGTTACTCCGTATTACGAGGTAGAAGGCCATAAAGTGTGGGGAGCCACAGCCAAGATGATAGCCGAACTCTTGATGGTACTGGATGTAAAGCGTCCGCTCACAAACGACGTGTAGGAACTGTCGTCACGCGATTACCAATAAATTTTACGAACAATGTCAGTTTCTGGTTTATTCAAGCCACTAACCCTTTTGCATGGCCAAGCCATGAGAAATCGATTCATGCTGGCACCGCTGACCAATCAACAAAGCGAACTGGACGGTACAGCCTCTCCATACGACTATAGTTGGATCGAACAGCTTGCACAAGGTGGATACGCCTTAATCTAAACCTGTGCCACAACCGTAGAAGAGGGCGGCATTGCCTTTGCGCGTCAGTTAGGCATACATCGTGATGACCATTTGCCGGGTATAATCCGGATGGCCTCTACGATCCGGGCAGGGGGCGGCTTGTCGGCGGTGCAGTTACACCATGCCGGTCACCGGGCTAACCCGCTAATCGGGGGAATACCAGCCCCTGCTTCGCGTTACACCGTACCGGGCGTCAAGGCAATTTCGACCCAGGAAGTGGAGCTAATTCGGGATAGCTTCATCGCAGCCGCCAAAAGAGCCCAACAGGCGGGGTTTGATGGGGTTGCCGTGCACGGCGCGTTCGGGTGGATTTTGTCAGAATTCATGTCGCCCTATTTGAACGACCGCACCGACAAATACGGCGGTAGCCTGGAGAACCGTGCTCGCTTTACAATTGAGGTCATTGAGGGCATCCGTCGGGCTTGTGGACCTGATTTTCAGATTGGTTGGCGTTTGTCGATCGAGCGATACGGATTACGGTTGGAGGAGCTGCGTGACATCACGGCTGAAATCTTTGACCGTGAGTTGATCGACTATCTGGATCTGGCCCTGTGGGATTCGGCTCAAATCGTTCGCGAGGGAGCGTTCAGGGGAAAGACGATGCTCAGTGTCTTTACCGAACTACCTCGCAAAGGTGTACGCTTGGGCACAGCGGGAAAGATCATGACTGCTCAACGTGCCGGAGAGCTGCTGGATGAAGGCTGTGACTTCGTGCTGATTGGGCGGGCGGGCATTCTTCAGCGGGACTTTCCTTTACGGGTAAAAGCAAACCCAAAATATGAAAGTCCGACGCTCCCCGTGACAGCCGGATTCCTACGCCAGGGTGGCCTGAGCGAGCGCTTTATCAATCACTTACGGGGCTGGCCAAGCTTCGTGGTTCCTGGCTCTTTATAAACTCAATTAATAAATCTTACCGATAAATTTTATGAATACAATTCATTGTCTTCGGAATGCCAAGGGCATTCTATTGAAACATCATACCTGGTTCAATTTTCTGATTTTCAATGCCTTAATGACTGCGTTTCTGGTTAGCTGTGAATCATCCGCAAATAAATCCGATACAGCTACAACACCAGCTGTTTTACCCGTCAGCGAGGTGCATGAACGTACCGAAACTACGTTTAAAGATTATCCGGCTTCTATCCAGGGGGCGGTAGATATTGAGATCCGTCCACAAGTCAGCGGCTATATACAAAGCGTATTAGTGAACGAAGGGGCATATGTGTCGGCTGGTCAAACTCTGTTTGTTATAAATGATCAGCCGTATAAGGAGGCCCTGAATAACGCAACGGCGAGTCTGCATGCGGCTGAGTCCGCTGTGTTGAATGCGCAATTGGAAGTGGATCGATTAACTCCGCTCGTCCAGAATAAAGTCGTTGCCGACTTTCAATTGAAAACGGCCAAGACAGCGTACCTGATTGCTCAGGCGAATGTTGAACAGGCAAAGGCTACTGTCGAGTCGACTAAAATCAATCTGGGTTATACACGTATAAAGGCTATCGTTAGCGGCTATATTGGGCGTATTCCGAAGAAACAGGGCAGTTTAGTCTCGCCAACTGACCAGTCGCCGTTAACGAGCTTGTCGGATATTCACGAGGTGCATGTGTATTTCGCCCTGGCCGAAACGGATTTCAATCGGTTCAACGCCAATTATTTAGGAAAAACCATTCAGGATCGGATCAGGCATTTGCCGGCAGTAGAGCTAATCTTATCGGATAATGCTACGTATCCCGTCAAGGGGAAGATCGATATGATCAACGGACAATTTGATAAAAATACGGGCGCCATTACGTTGAGGGCCAGTTTTTTGAATAAAGATGGCACCCTTCGATCCGGAAATACAGGGAAAATACGACTGGGTTTACAGCATGAGGATGCCATTCTGGTACCACAATCGGCTACGGTTGATATGCAGGACAAAGTGTTTGTTTTTGCCCTTGCCAAAGGGAATACAGTTACCAAAATGCCGATCACCGTGATCGGAAAAAGCGGAGCCAACTATCTGATTAAAGAGGGTGTAAAACCCGGTGACCAGATTGTATTGAGCGGTTTTGATCGCTTACAGGAAGGGCAGGTCATTACCCCAAAACGAGTTGCTGAAGAGGCTACTCCATTACTCAGCAAAAATTAAGGGCTATCATCATGTTTAAGGTATTTATTCAACGACCCGTATTGGCCACTGTTATCTCTATTCTATTGGTAATATTGGGAGTCATCAGTCTGATCAAATTACCCGTTCAACAGTTCCCCGATATTGCACCACCATCGGTTATGGTCAATGCCTTATATCCTGGAGCTAACGCAGAAACGGTGCTGCGCTCGGTAGCACCATCACTGGAAGAATCGATCAATGGCGTAGAAAACATGACCTATATGAGTTCTACGGCCAGTAACGACGGCACGTTAGCCATATCGGTTTATTTTAAACTAGGAACCGATCCCGATCAGGCAGCCATTGACGTACAGAACCGGGTATCGCAGGCATTGAGCCGCTTACCTGCTGAAGTGGTTCAGCAAGGCGTCACTACGTCGAAACAACACGTTACGTTTATGATGGGGATCGGGTTGTTTACCGAAGATGAATCCCGGTACGATCCTACGTTTGTCGGCAACTATGCCGAAATCAATATCATTCCTGAGCTTAAGCGAATTCCCGGTGTTGGGTTGGCCAGCTTATATGGGGGGAATAAGGATTACTCAATGCGGGTCTGGTTGAACCCGAGCCAAATGGCTAATTATCAGATTTCGACCAGCGAAGTCATGAAAGCCATTCAGGATAAAAGTCTGGAAGCTGCGCCGGGTAAATTCGGCCAGCATAGCAAAGAGGTTTTCGAATATGTGATCAAATACAAAGGCAAACTGACCAAGCCAGACGAATACGAAAACATTGCAATACGTTCGAACACTGATGGATCAGTACTGCGACTGAAAGACGTAGCAAGGGTAGAATTAGGAGCGTTTTCATACAATAGCTCGACGCGGCTGAGTGGTAAAAAGGGAGTGGTTATCGGTATTCTTCAGTTGTCAGGAGCGAACGCCAACGAAACTCAGATAGCCGTCCGAAAAGCGATGGAGAAAGCCGCGAAAAGCTTCCCGAAGGGTATAAAACACCACATCTTCTTTGGTACAAAAATAGCGTTGGATGAATCTATTGCACAGGTAAAAGATACGCTGATCGAAGCCTTTGTTTTAGTCTTCATCGTGGTATTCCTGTTTTTGCAGGATTTCCGCTCGACGCTCATTCCTGCCATTGCCGTTCCGGTAGCCATTTTAGGTACGTTCTTTTTCATGCACCTGTTTGGTTTCTCGATCAACCTGTTAACCCTGTTTGCCTTGATTCTGGCCATTGGTATTGTGGTCGATGATGCGATCGTGGTAGTTGAAGCGATTCATGCCAAGATGGAGCACAAGCGGCTGGGACCGAAAGCGGCTACCCATGAAGCGATGCATGAAATCTCGGGAGCGATCATCTCCATTACGCTGGTGATGGCGGCCGTATTCCTGCCAGTAGGTTCGATGGAAGGCTCTACGGGTCTGTTCTACCGTCAGTTTGCCTTTACGATGGCCATCGCAATTGTCATTTCGGCGATTAACGCGTTGACACTGAGTCCTGCTCTGGCGGCTTTGTTCTTAAAAGAAATCCATTCTGGTCATGGAGAGGAAGGACTCGTTGAAGCCGGATTTAAAGAAAAATTCTTTATCGGGTTCAACAGTAGTTTTAATGCACTGACCAGGCGTTACGTCGGTGGATTGAAATTCATGATTCGACATAAATGGCTGAGCATGGGTGGTCTGGCGTTAGTGGCACTGGCAACGATTCTGCTGGTCAGGTCCACACCATCCGGGTTTATCCCAACCGAAGATCAGGGATTTATTGCGATTGCGGTGAACACGCCCTCGGGAACGACGCTGGATGGAACCCAACGTATAATGAGTCAGGCGGAAACGATTATGCGGGGCTTGGAGGCCACGCGATTTGTGACTGCTATTTCCGGTTTCGACGTATTGACCAATTCCATGAGTCCGTCCAAAGCCATTATTTACGTATTGCTAAAGCCGAATAAAGAGCGCGGCAAACTGAAAAATCTCGATGCGATCATGGACGAGATACGTAGCAAACTGGGTGGTATTACCGGGGCTAGCTTCTTCGTTTTCAGTTTTCCAACGGTTCCGGGTTTTAGTAATGTGGAAGCATTGGATATCGTGCTCCAAGACAAAATCGGAGGTAAGCTGGATAAATTCAGTGGCATTTCGCAAGCGTTTATCAAAGAACTGATCAAACGACCGGAAATTGGGGCCGCCTTTACCAGTTTCAATGCCGATTATCCACAACTACAACTGGATATCGACGATGATAAAGCGAATCAGCTCGGCGTACCAGTCAAAGATATTCTGGAAACCATGCAGGCCTATTTTGGTAGTGCTCAGGCATCCGACTTCAATCGATTTGGTAAATATTATCGGGTTGTTGTTCAGGCGGACATTGTCGATCGGGCCGATCCGTCAGCCATTGATCGCGTGGTTGTCAAAAACCAAATGGGTGAGATGGTACCGATCAACACATTAGTAAAACTGAGTCGAATTTATGGTTCGGAGACGGTGTCACGGTACAATATGTTCAACTCGATCTCGGTCAATGCCATTCCGAAGAGCGGGTTCAGTTCCGGGGCAGCGATCAATGCGGTGGAAGAGGTAGCCGAAAAAATCCTTCCGGCCGGTTATAGCTACGAATTCTCCGGGCAAACGCGCGAAGAGATTGCGTCCGGCAGCCAATCGACCGTCATTTTTATCCTCTGTATGGTGTTTGTGTATTTTCTGTTGGCGGCACAGTACGAGAGTTATATCCTTCCCTCGGCGGTCATGTTATCGATCCCGACCGGCATATTCGGGGTGTTCGTAGCTATTGGGTTGACCGGTATCGAAAACAGCATTTATGTTCAGGTAGCCCTGGTTATGCTGATTGGGTTGCTGGCCAAGAATGCAATCCTGATTGTGGAGTTTGCCTTACAGCGACGAAAATCCGGGCAGCCTTTGATCGCATCCGCTATCGAAGCTGCTAAATTAAGACTCCGCCCAATCATCATGACCTCGCTAGCATTCGTGGTCGGTTTAATCCCGATGATGTACGCAACAGGGCCGTCGGCTCAGGGAAATCACTCGATCAGCATCGGTGCCGCCGGTGGTATGATTTCCGGCGTCGTATTAGGTGTATTGATCATCCCAGTACTCTTCGTCGTCTTCCGTGCCTTGCAGGAAAAATTATCAAACGAATCAAATCAGACTCTTCATCACCATGAAGAGCCCGTAAAAGATCCAGACTATGAAACTGTTTAATATAGTAATTGTCTCGCTCCTTGTTTTTGTTTGGAGCGGATGTACGGTTTCAAAAAATACGTCCTTGCCCGACGTAGCGCCTGAGACATTTAGAAATACATCGCCCTCGGATTCGTCAAGCATTGGCTCTTTTCCCCTCAAGCGATTTATCAATGACCCCACGCTTCAGGCGTTACTGGATACCGCACTGGTTAAAAACTTCGATATGCAGGTGGCACTCAAAAACATCGAAGCAGCGGACGTTTTATTCAAACAAGTCAAACAGGGTTATTTGCCGGAAGTGAGAGTGCAGGTAGGGGCCAGTTCAAGCCGCCCATCCGATAACAGTTTATCTGGATTAAACCTGAACCAGTTTTTAGGTACGGCACATATTGACGATTATATCGTCAATGCAGGGGTGGTGTGGGCGGCAGATATCTGGGGTAAAATCCGTAACCTAAAAGCAGCTGCGTTAGCCACTTTTTTACAGACTGAAGAAGCGCGTAAAGCCGTCCAAACGCGTTTGGTTTCGAACGTATCCCAAGGCTATTACAACCTGTTAATGCTGGATGCGCAATTGGAAATCGCCCAAAAGAACTTGGCGCTGACTGATAGCACAGTAGAGATTATCAATTTGCAGTTCAATGCGGGTCAGGTTACTTCGGTGGCTGTTCAACAGGCTGAGGCACTCCAATTAACGACTGCCCAGTTGATTCCAAAGCTGGAACTGCAGATTATCCTGCAAGAAAACGCGTTGCGTGTGTTGATCGGAACCTTACCCAAAGCAATTGATCGCGAAAGCCGGTTGGATAAACTAGTTATTCCACCGGATTTAAACTTAGGGTTTCCATCCGCTATGTTAAGCCGCAGGCCAGATATTAAACAAGCCGAGTTAGCTTTAACGTCGGCCAACGCCAAGGTTGGTGTAGCCCAAGCCAGTTTATATCCATCGTTAGTGATTACGGCCAGTGGAGGGCTAAATGCGTTTAAGGCTAGTAACTGGTTTAGCGTTCCTACCTCGTTGTTTGGTCTGGTTTCGGGTGGAATTACTCAACCCATTTTTCAGAGAGGTCAGTTGAAAAGCGAACTAGAACTAGCTAAAATTGACCGCGAAAAAACAGTGATCCAGTTCCGCCAATTGGTCTTATATGCTGTGGGTGAGGTGTCTGACGAATTAACTAAAGTTGACAAGTTAAAGGCGCAATATAGCCTAACTGAAAAGCGGGCTCAGTCCCTACAAAAAGCGTCTCAACAAGCAACATTGTTATTCGAAAGGGGTATGGCCAACTACCTGGAGGTCATTACTGCGCAAGGTAATTTATTGCAAAGTGAGCTGGAGCTGGCTACAATAAAAACCCAGCAGCTAAATGCGGTGATCGGCTTATACCGTGCTTTGGGCGGTGGCTGGAATTAATACGTCATATAAAAAATACCAGGTATGACTGGTATTTTTTATATTCTACTATCGGTCTTATTTAACGCCCCATTTGTAGACATCCTTTCGTCTCAACTGGGAGGGTATTTTGAGAATGTCCCTTTTAAATTTAATACCTGTTCAACTCAATCCGTAGCTTATGAACTGCGCCATACCCAGATTTGTCTTCTATTCAAATACTGCTTTTTGTAGTAGTTAGGACAGCCTGTAAGGCGTCCAAATGCTCAGGCTAAACGAAATGTATGCAATCATATTCAACCCCGGCAGGCATCGTTCGCGTTGAGCGAATGAATAAAACGTTTACCAAATATCACCTGGGCGATGGCCGGGTATTGCATCATTTTACGGCGGCTAACGACGAGTTGCTCCATGACCACCCATGGCCCTTTCGCAGTACCATTTTATCGGGCGGATACGCTGAGATCGTTGCGGACCTAAAAGACGATGGAACGTTTGCCTTGACTACAGTGAAGCGCCTACCTGGGACAACTCACGAGGTACAGGCGGGTACCATACACAAGCTGTGTGGCTTACTGAAAGGCGATTGCTGGACCCTCATTGAACCGGGTAAGCCTGAGCGGAAATCGGGCTTTTATAAGGCGGATGAGGATGGGGTCTGGCACCGGTTCTGGGACCAACGGACATGGAGGTTGATCGTGGCTGTACCCAAGTCGGCCTAAAATTCCACCGAATATTGAGGCATCACGGTAAGTTTCTCTCGACTCAATCAGGAGGTTTTTGTGAGATTTAGTACACAACTAGTCACGTAGTTTGTTCAAGGTTTTAATTTCCCCTTATCCAGTAAGTCCGTGAGGAATATGGTCAGCACTCCCAGATCGACACCTACTTGATCAGCATTGACCTTATCTTTTGATACCAAAAGTGAGCAATAGGCCCACCAACAGCACCCCAACCCCCAATCCAATCAAGACGTTTTCTGTCACCGCTGACGCTTGTGTCGCAGGAGGGAGTTGGGATTGTGGTTCATAGCAGCCATCTGTGACCGCCAGAATCAGCGCAACCGTTTCAGCCGGTACATCCAATTGCGGAACGTGGCCACAATTCGAAAACCAGTGTAGCTGAGCGTCAGGAAACAACTTCAGGGCCAATTCAGACTGACTGGGCGGACAAATCCGGTCCTGACGACCCCAACCAATGACCAGGTTCGGGATGGAACCAAGGGATGCTCCCTGCTGTAGAGGGCCATGGGCCAGACTATCCAGCAGCTTGGTAAAGCTGGGGGTGGGTAAAAACTCCCGAAATTCATGAAGGGCTACTTGGGCTGGTATTGTCCAGGGATGGGCCGAAAATTGAGCAAACAGCACCGTTCGGCTCACCGGATTGCTGACCAGGGGCGGTAAGATCGGTTGGATGAGCCTGGATAATTGTGCCGATAGCCGAACTGACTGGTAGAAATAGGCCACCTGCCAGCCTTGCCAGAATCCACCCGGATCCAGGGATACAACAGCACCGACCACCTGGCCCCGCCGGGCGAGTTCGAGCACCAGCCGGGCGCCCATCGAATTGCCTACGGCATCGATACCCAGCAATTGGTGCTGGGTTAAAAAGTCGGTTACTGCATCGGCTAGGGTGGGAATGGATACCTCTCCCAGTAGGGCCGGTGACTGACCGAAACCGGGTAAATCTACGGCAATCACATCCCGTTGAGTGGCCAACTCATCCATAATCAGATCCCAAACCTTTAGCGAACTCCCCAGACCATGGAGCAATAAGAGTGGTTTGCCGGTTCCACGCCGGACATAATTCATAGTCATATGCATTGCATAGTAAATCGTACCTGTGCGCTGAGCAACTCAACCTCCTATGAACGGCTACCAGTACAGATAGTTTAGGACAGGTGGACTGTCCAGGGTAAGCTAGACTGGACAGTCCGTTTGATTTCAAAGTCCAGTTTAGCGTTGCAAATTCACCTTCACGGAACACAACGGTCAGATCATTTAGGGAGATGGGGTCAGTAAACGAAAGCAACGGCAATAAACGACAAGCACCTAGCCAGAGGCATTAATGAGCAAACGGTACTATACGAACCGATTTGGAAGAGGATGTAAACAGGATACGGGCCAATCCGTTTACAGTGTGATTTACGGAGTCGTAAATCCATCGCAAACAAGCTCTATGAAATCGATTGAACCAACACCACGCAGAGATTTTTTTAAAAAGTCGATAGCCAGTACGCTGACCCTACGGGCTGGTATGCCCTTACTGGCCTCCTTACTAACATCGCTCACCAGCGAAGCGGCCAACCCCGTGGATGATTCACCGATGGCAGCCACGGAAAAAGAATTTCGTCAAAAGGTTATTGGCCCGGCCGAGTTGTCGCTGGTCACCAGTCAGATTGCGGTGGGTAAAGCGGCTAATAAATACGCGAAGGAGTTCGCGGGCTTTGAGTTGGAAGAGGCTAAGGCTGTTACGTCGGTGCTCAAAGATCTGGGTACCCCCGTACCCGCCATGAATGCCAAAGCTCAGGCTACACTGACCAAAATCAAGACCACAACAGGCGCTGCTTTTGACAAGGCGTATATTCAGGCCCAACTCGAAAATCATGAATTTTTGCGGGATTTGGCTCAGGATTATTTAACGAAATCAATGGGTAAAACCAGCCCCGCCGAAAGCCAGACGCGGCATCTGGCCACCCTGGCGCTGGCCGTCTTTAAAGAGCATGTGGCCTTGACCAAACAGATTTTAGGTCAACTGGGCAGCTAACCGAATCGGTTAGCCTTACGGTTTGTTTTTGAGCCACACCTCTTCGTGTGGCTTTTTTTGTCAACAGACAGGCTCAAGAAGGAAATACGTAACCGCTGGAATCAAGCAGGTCACCCGTCCCCCAGGAATAGTAACAATCAATGACGTTGCTAGTCCGTTTATAAACCAGCCTATTGTACTCGGGTGGTGCTCCGTTCTAGTTGATTCGTGAGGGGGCTGCCCAGCCGACAACCAGTGGGGACTGTAAAGCAAATCATATGGTTTCATTCAATAGGGATAACAGCAGTCCCGGCTAAAGGAGCGTAATTTGAGAACAAGTAAGTGGATGGTTACTAGCTTAGGAAAGCGTAATCTCGTCCTTTTAACAGGCAGACGGTCGTATACTTGTTAACAAAGACTGATGAAAAGCGACGGGGAAGGGCCGTTACCAAAGGATCATTCCTTTGTGCAAATACCCCTCGTGGGGGCCGCACCGCACCAGGCAGTAAGTTGGGCCATGCTTTAGAATCGTAACTTTCCCACTGGTAACGAAATGCACCAGCTTAGAGCGGTGATCCTGCCGACGAAAGAGCAATGCATAAGGTAGCACGGCGGCTTGCTGACCTTCATCCGGTTTTGCAGCATCGGCGGCTATTGGGCGCGGGTCACGGTGCCTGTTGTCGATCAGGCTTTCTTTAATCGACTCTTCGAACTGCATCAGGCGCAGTAAAACGGAATGATACACCTCGGCGCGGCCATAATCGGGGGAATCGTTTTCGAGCCGTTGCAAGTACCCGTGTAAGTCGCTTTGGAGCTGCGAATAAGCCGGGGCATCGACCACCGACAAATGATTGAGCTTTTTACCTAGCGCGGTTAATTGGTGCTGAATCACCCGCCCGTTGCTCTGATAGGGTGTTTCTCTGACGCTGGTATATCGCCATGCGCCCTCCCTTGTGTAGTCGATCAGAAAATTACTGCTCGACTGAGCAAGGCCGGGAGCTGCCACAAAATACAGCATCCCGGCACTGGCGAACCACCATAGAATCTTTCTCATACGCTGGGAAATTTAGGAGCGGTCGGGTAAGTCGATTATCGGGCGATGCGCAAGGCTTCCGCGTAGGCATCCGGCAATTCGCTTTGCTCAACGGCCTGGGCTGCTTTTTCTACATCGTAGGCAACGCGCACGAACTCCACGGCAACCCCTTCGCGCGAACCTGGCCGCGCTGTTTCGTCTATTGTCAGCAGCACATAACCGGCCCTCGGATCACCGTCCTTTGGTTTTCCCACGGAACCGATATTAATGGCATGACGCCAATATGTTTCCTGGCCTTCTGCCTCGGCACTCACCACTTTGTGAAAGGGTTTGTGCGTATGGCCGAAACACATCACATCAGCACCCGCACCCTCGATCACGCGGCCCAAACTGCGGTCGCCCCGATCCTCAAACAGATATTCATTCACGCGCCGGGGGCTACCATGCACCAGCAGCAACGTGAACGGGGTTTGTTGCTGCCAAAGGTGTTCGGGGTCGTTGCCTAGCTCAAATTCCACGCGAATATGAGTTGGGAGCGTGCGCAGATACTACCGCTCATCGTCGCCCACCTGGACATTGGTGTAGGCAATGGACACTTTGCCATTGGCCTTTTCCTGTTCCTCTTTGTAGGCGCATCCGCAATCGTCGGAGCTGCGACCGATACCATAATCATAATTCCCGGCAATCGTCGGAATACCGCGTTTGCGGATCGTGGCAATCACCTCGTTTGGCCAGATATTATAGCCGACCAAATCACCCAAACAATAGACCGCGTCAGGCTGGCGGCTGTCGATGTCGGCCAATACCGCTTCCAAAGCAGGCAAGTTGGCGTGAATGTCGGAAAACAGGGCAATTTTCATGCGTGCTTTTGAATCGTCTTTTTGTAGTAGGGAGCAAACTTGCTTTGTTGTTTCAGAGCGAAATTGACCATCAGGATCAGCACCGGCACTTCGATCAGCGGACCAACCACGGCGGCAAAGGCCGCGCCTGAATTGATTCCGAAGACGGCAATGGCAACGGCGATACCCAACTCAAAATTATTGCCCGCTGCGGTGAAAGCGAGCGAGGTGGATTTGGCATAATCGGCACCGGCCCGTTTCGAGAGATAGAAGGCCGAAAAGAACATGATGGCAAAATAGATCGTCAGCGGAATGGCGATGCGCAGCACATCGAGCGGAATGGACACGATGAGCTGTCCTTTCAGGCTGAACATGACCACGATGGTAAACAGCAACGCGATGAGCGTAATGGGGCTGATGGCAGGCAAAAACGTCTGCTCGTACCATTGGCGGCTTTTCAAACGCGTCAGGATGATCCGCGAAAACATGCCTGCCAGGAAGGGCACGCCCAAATAAATGAATACACTTTTGGCCACTTCGCCGATGGTGATATTCACCTCGTAACCATGCAGGCCAAACAGGGGCGGTAGCACGGTAATAAACAACCAGGCATAGACCGAATAGAACAGCACCTGGAAAATGCTGTTGAAGGCCACTAGACCGGCGGCATAGAGCCGATCACCGCCCGCCAAATCATTCCAGACAATCACCATCGCAATGCAGCGGGCAATGCCGATCATAATAAGGCCGGTCATGTATTCGGGTTTGTCAGGCAGGAAAATGACCGCCAGCCCGAACATGAGCAGCGGGCCGACGATCCAGTTTTGCACGAGCGAAAGACCCAATATTTTGGTGTTGGCAAACACCTTGGGCAGCTCGTCATACCGCACCTTCGCCAAAGGTGGATACATCATCAGCACCAGGCCAACGGCGAGCGGCACGTTGGTCGAGCCGGAATTAAACCCATTGATGAAGTTCTGCGACTGCGGAAAAAAATACCCGATGCCCACGCCGATCAGCATGGCCAGGAAAATCCATAGGGTCAAAAAGCGGTCGAGAAACGAAAGACGGGGGGTACTCATAATTGATCCTGAATTAGCGCGCGTTTCATGACGATGGCCGATGACGGGCATAAATCGCTGAATTGCTGCGTCTGTTGGATAGCCGCAGGCACTTCCTGCCGGCTGACGATTTGGAAGCCATGCCGCTCGAAATAGCGGTCGGCGGTATTGGTTATAAGATACACTTCTTGCAGGCTGGATGCCCGGGCGGCTTCCAGCAATCGGCCAACCAGTTGGGCGGCAATTTGCTTGCCCTGGTAGTGCGGATCGACGGCCACCGAACGCAGCAGGCCCACCGGGCCGAAGCGTTCCAAACCAGCCACCCCAACGGGGGGTTCCTCGTATTTCGCAATGAAAAAATCAGGAAGGTCGGTCGGTAAATCCTCAGTCAATAGGTGCCCTTGCTCTAGCAGGGCAATGACGGCCTCCCTATCGGCCAGTTGCGCGGGTTCGATCTGCATGGCCATCACTTATTGCGGAACAGGTTCACCCAACCGACTTTCGATGAATTCCTGACTGTAGGTTTTGATCAGATCCCGCACCCGGCGAAAGGAAGTCAATTTATCCTCGCCTGGTGTGTGCCCTGGATCGGGGAAACTGTGATGGATCATTTCGCCCGCTGTGGGAAAATACGGACATTGTTCGCGGGCATTGTCACACACGGTGATGACGTAATCGAACGGGATTTGCACATACTCATCGGCGTGATTCGAGGTATGATGCGAAATGTCGATGCCGTCTTCGGCCATTACTTGAATGGCCAACGGATTGACGCCGTGCGGAGCAACACCCGCGCTATAGACTTGGGCGCGGTCGCCTGCGAAATGCTGCAAATAGCCTTCGGCCATCTGCGAACGGGCGGAATTGCCCGTGCAAAGCACTAGGATTTTTTTCATGGCTGTTTTGTGGTTGGGTTTAGTTGCAGCAACCGGGAGGGCAGCAGGCCGCTGGGGCCGCTTCTTCGGGCTTCTGGGCAAAGACGGTGACGCTATAAATACCTTTGTCTTGATGGCGATAATCGGCGATTTCTTCCGCCGACAGATAGTTTTTCAGCACCTCATCGGGCAAAGAAATTTCGCGCTCTTTCTGCACGGTGATGTTGGTAAAACCGTTCTCCTGGATGAGTTGCAAATACTCGTTCTTCTGGATAGCACCCGAGACACAACCCACATAGAGTTCGGCGTCCTGTTGCAAGCCTGCGGGCAGCTCACCTTTCAGCACGATATCGGAGATGCTGAAATGACCACCGGGCTTCAAAATGCGGAAGGTTTCGCCAACGGCTTTTTGTTTGTCGGGGACCAGGTTCATTACGCAGTTACTCACCACAACGTCGGCCAAATTGCTCGGTAACGGCATGTCCTCGATGTCGCCATAGACAAATTCGACATTGGTAAATCCGAGCGTCTTGGTGTTTTTGCGGGCACGGTCGATCATGGCCGGGGTCATATCCAGGCCGATCACGCGACCCGTTTCGCCGGTTTCGGCACGGGCCACAAAGCAGTCATTGCCTGCGCCCGATCCAAGATCCACTACGGTGTCACCGGGTTTGATCTGCGCGAATTGCGTAGGCAGGCCGCAACCCAATCCCAAATCGGCTTCGGCGACGTAGCCGTTCAGCTCGTCATAGCCCACGGTCATATCAATGGGCACGCTGGCGACCGTTTCAGGCCCACAGCAGGAGGTGGGGCCGCAACAGCCATTGGCATCGGGTTGTTCGGCAATTGCGCCGTATTTCTGGCGCACGACTTCTTTGATTTGCTCGGCGGTTTCCATATGTTTTCCTATTGGTATAATGTAATATTACGATTAATTCAGGCAAAAAAATACCCGCTGATTTCAGCAGCAGGTCACTGGTACAAACGTATCAAACAATGCTCCGAATGCGCGTTGAGCTTCCTCCCATACGGGGGTATTAATGCAATAGCACACGCGGGGCGGGTTGATTTCGCCCTGAATGATGCCAATGCGTTTTAGTTCTTTTAGGTGTTGTGAAACGGTTGCCTGGGCCAAATTCAGCTCGTCCACCAGATCACCGCAGACGCACGCTTTCCTGTCCACCAGCAATTGTAGAATGGCTACCCGTGCCGGATGAGCAAATGCCTTTGCCAGATCCGCAATGCGGTTTTGTTCCTCGGTGAATATTTCGGTTTTGGTAAGTCCCATGTCACAAAGGTAACAGGTTTTTTATTCATTGCAATATTGCGATGAATAAAATCTATAAGCCGGTTAAAGGTTCATCTTTACTTTGGAAAAAACATAAAAGGTTTCCGTGGCAATTTGATTGCACCGCTCGTCATATTTAGCGGTTTCCTGGGGTGTGCCATCAAAAGCTTTCGGATCGTCATAGGGCGTCGGTACCCGCAGGGCTGCGCCTTTCACAATGGGACATGCTTTATCGGCTTGTGAGCAAGTCATGATCGCCAGGAAATTGCTCTGGGGATTGCTGGCATCATCGTATTTCTTGGAGAACGCCTTAATGGGTTCTGCACCAGATGCGTAAGTAACAGCATACATTGGGTTCGGTCCTTCTGATGCTTTGCTAATATCAAATCCCGCTCTTTTGCAGGCAGCTATTGCCCGTTCATTGAAGGCACTGACTTCTGTTCCACCTGAGAAGCTTTTTACGCCTGGAACGCCATAATAAGCAGCGGCTGTTGCTGCCCATAGTTGGCCGAAATGACTGCGTCGGGAATTATGGGTACAGATGTAAGTTAGTTGGACAGGCTCTTTAGCGTTGACTTTGAGTTGAACAAACTCCGCAATTTTGTCCAATTCAGTCTTGCGGTATTTTTGAAAAGTCTTGCTTAATGCCGTTGATGTAGGTCGTTAGAGAGCCATTCAATACCACTTTTTTGTCGGGATCATTGCTCAAGAAAATAGCGGTTGTAATTAGTAACCATAATGGTAATAGGCTGAAAAGCTTCATAGTACAGTGTTATATATTGTTATCTCCAGACACGAAATTGGTTTCATCGTAAAGTTACGATTAATTTGCTATTCGTGTGAAATTTATAAGTAATCGCTCGCCCGACTGTGTATCTTATGACTTAATCAGTCATTCAAGTGTCTACCTAATCGCCCGATTAATAGACATCCTTTCGTCTCAGTTGGGAGCATTTTGTGATACAGTGGTTTTAGTCAGTAGCCTACGTTTGCATATACTGCCGAACCAACAGATGTTCGAGCCATTCTTATTGTGGCTCATATCTTTATCCGGTTGAACATAAGCTATAGGTTAAGTAGTATTGCCCTGTTTCCCGGCAGCAGGATTCCAGACAGGAAACAGACGACTACTAACTTTTTCACCTTTACGCTTATGGCCAAATACACAATCATGTTGCAAACTCCCCGAAAGCCTAAGGCGGGTACGAATGCCGATGTTGAAGCACGAATTTTAGGCACGCACGGGGCCAGTGCTTGGCGAGTTTTAGACTTACCCAATGTCGATGACCGGGAACAAGGTAGCCAAGACTATTACAGGCTGGAGTTTGATGATTCATTTGGAGACATCACCGGTTTGGAGCTACGCGTCAAGAAAGCCGATGAAGTAGGTCCTGAATGGTTGCTGGAAACAGCCTATATCTGCCGAGTTAGCTCGCGCCAGTTGTATAAGCTACCCTACAACCAGTGGATCAATCCAACCTCACATACTAACTGGGTTTATGCAAGGCTGACCAGTTTGCAACCTGAGGTATTAAACGAGTCGGCATTTGGCGTAACTAACCAGTTTTTGTGGTAATCCTGACTTATAGTCAACTCTGGCCAACTTCTAAAATGAGTCGGGCAGTGGCCTAACTGGGTTGAGATAGTCTTAGAAGCGGTTGCTTTTGAGCCGTATGGCCAAACTCAACAACCGTACTATCAAAATCGAAGTGATTCGAAAGTTGTCAGTAGAGGTCAGCCGCCTTTTTTTAGGTTATTGCCAACTGTCTCACAATAACTATCCTACTTCAGATGAGAAAGAACATCCGATCCGTGTAGTCAAATGAGTGTTTTTGTTGATTTTACTATCAGTCCATTGGTCCTGCTCCGGAATGCCGGCCCATGGCCTACCGCTCACCGCAGCTCAAGGAACGAACGTACGGTATCAGAAGAGGAGCACAAGTCATAATCCATAGCTCTACCTGCTAAACTGAGATAGATTTACCTAACTCTTTACTTATGAACAACAAATCACTTTTTCATCGGAATCGGCTGGCAGCCTATGCGCTGCTGGTTATATTGCTGAGTACGCTCTTGGGCTCAGCTCAGGCACAAACCGAGTCGGCTCGCCAGCGTGAGCTATTTACGATTGTCGAACAGCCCCCCGAATTTGTGGGTGGCATGAGAGCCTATGAGTCGTTTATGAAAGCCAAGGTGCGCCAGCTAAAGGACACCTCGAGCCGGAAGCTGACCGGTAAAGTGTTTGTTAGCTTTACGGTCACGGATCAAGGGGCAATTGAAGAGGCAATGGCCTTGAATCGTCAGGGATCCTGGGAGGCAACAGAAGCGGTACGGTTGGTGCAGAGCATGCCCGCTTGGAACCCCGGTAAGCAGGCGGGCCATGCGGTTAATGTCAAGTATAATTTACCGATAAAGTTTAGTGAACACTAATGCGAAGGGATATAGGCAGCAACGTAATGCCTTCAACAGGCTTCGCTTAGCTTCACTTTAGAAGCCTCTTGCGCTGGTCTAGGCATAGATCGATGAAGTCTTCATAGCCTACTTCACCGATCGATGGCTAAACTAACCATGGTAATCCTATAAATTATTGCACTGGTTATTGTCCGAAATTAGCTACTTCACTGCTGTTCTAGTAGTGGAGGGGAAGCGTAGGTTCAGAAAAGGCAGCCTTTTTTGAGACACCGCTATTACTGAAGCCTTTCTAACTGCGCAAGAGAGCCGACCCCACCCGAATAGATGACAACGCACTTAACGGCTGTTTACTATCCGCAACACAGTTTGGGTATTGCTGAAGGCGTGGATTTTTTAACACAAGAGTTCAATAGAATTACAAATGTTGAATCCTGCACAAATGCTCATTTCGAAGCACTTCAGCCCCGCTTTGGGTGATACCTTGTTGGCTGCTGCCACCTTACCTTGGTTCTTATTTTGAATCCGATTTCCAGGCGTCAAACCTCCAAAAGCCATCTTGGTGAAAACTCACTTTCATTTGATTTGTTTTTTTGTCTGGGTTGAATTCTACTGTCACGTTTTCGTTTGGAACAAAGAAAGTATTCTCTGTTTGAGGCTGGGCTAATACAGTCGAGATGCCATCTGAGTATGTAATTTTAATTCCAGCTTGATCTGATTCGATTGTTAATTTTCCAGTAAAATCATTGTTATAAATACCGAAGTATTTTTCCTTTACATTTTCCGTCAATTCTATTGATGTCGGCTTAACTGGTTGAACCAATGGTCGGACTTCAATAAGCGATTTTAGGTCATTAAACGTATAAGATATACGTCCTTTAGCGAGAAGATTAACGATGTTAGTCTTAATCGTTGATTGAGGGTCATGTTTTGAGAGAAACCAGATGTCTCCAGTGGTGAGGTTTTGAATATTTGAGTATAGAGTGCTTTCACCTTGTTTTGTTTCCCGACAGATAGACATCATAGTCTTTAAGCTCGGATCATTTTCTTTTAACAGAGCTGTTGCTTTTGGATATCTCCAACAATAGGAGCCATCTTCTTTTCCGCAAATATCAAAATTAGTTGAAACAAGAAATTTTCCTTCTTCAACTAACTGAATGCCAGATGCACTAACAATAGCAAACCTGCCCTGCCTGTCGGCTATATGCATTTGAGCACTAGTAAAACCTTTTTGAAACCAGTATACGTTGAAGAAGTCAATAACTTCCTGAACAGATTTCATGGTACCAAGAATATGAGGCAGAATTTGCTGATCACCTTGAGCAAACGCCTTTTTGCTTTTAGGATCAAACCCCGTCACTTGATGAATGGTATTAAAATCAAACGTTAATCCGGCCTCATTCATCCCGCCTTGTATACGACTACCTTCACCAAATCTTGGGGAGAAATATGAAAATGTAAAATAGCCGTATTTCATTTCCAACGATTTTGGGAAGACATTGATGAAATTAGCTACGCCAATTTCTCCATCCTCATTATTACAAGTCCAAACTTGTCCATTTGAAGCCACTGCACTAACTGTCGTGCATGCACAGGTTTGAGTCCAATATAAAATTGAAAAAGTAAGGGATAAGATAATAAAGGCAGGCGACTTGAATTGTATAGTTGTCGTTCTTTTCATGAAGTTCGTCTGTAATTTACTTGATTTGATTTTCATGAGGTTTTTTTCTCAAGATGCAGACCATACAAAAACAGTTGCATGATGTTCAAATCTTTTCGTATGCTACTGTTTGAGTTGGACAGTTATTAAAATCAGCTTTTTATGAGAATTTATAAGCATAAGATTACATCCAGAACGATTACTGAGTTATTGCTGGTCAAATTAGGTAGAAGAAGTATCTTTGTAAGCCTTGATTATCAAGGTTGTTGGAAATGAAATGGGACTAGAAAGGCTGCGCTCAAGCGCGGCCTTTCTAGTTAGATCAGAATTCTAAGTATGCCGCGAATAGAGCGTTTTTTTGAGACGTAATTAGAAAGGGGGATAAAAAGCAGGAGACTTGCTAGCTGTCGTATAAAAGCCCATTCCTACGTTAGTGGTTATTCCACCCAACCTCCCATGTGGAAATGGAAACGTAGGAGCCTTCACAGGGCCAGTCGGGCTGCTTACTTGACTACTGGGGTGACCTGTCGCCGGAAAATTGAATTTAGAATTTTAAATCAGCCTACACTGAATTTCTAAAACGAATTCAAAGCTGCCACTACGGCCTGCCATATTTGTCAAGCTGGACAGGCTACTGATTCTTGTACATAGCCGAATAAACAACGACGTACTTAATATGTACAAAGCCGTATCTTGGCTGCTGCCCTGTCGTTAGTTGGCTACTGCGAAATCAACCGCTGCTTTCGAATGAATGGCAATGGTGTCAAATATGGGAATACTGCAATCTGTCGGTTTAAGCAGGATGGAAAATTCAGCGCTGCCAAAGACAACACCTTCTGCTCCGCTACGTTTTAATTTGTCAATAATTTCAGTGTATTTATGTTTTGTCTCGTCGGTGAAAACTCCTTTTGTCAATTCGTTAAAAATAGACGCATGGATATAGTCTTTATCCGCTTGGTCGGGCAACATGGTGGTAATGCCGAACTGGGATAGACGATCCCTAAAAAAAGGATTGTCCATGGTAAATTTTGTGCCCAGAAGAGCCACTTTATGGATGTTTTGGCTAACGATTTCCTTGGCGGTTTCCTCAGCACTGTGAATCAAAGGAATGGTTATTTTTTGCCGGATCGTGTCCGCCACGAGGTGAACGGTGTTGGCACAGAGTATAATGCAGTCTGCACCCGCCTTCTCCAGTTGTATCGCAATGCCCGATAACATGGTTTCAACTGCGTCCCAGTCGCCCACTTCTTGTAGTACTCTGAATTCGTCAAAGTCGACCGAAAAGAGCAGGAGTTTAGACGAATGGGAGTTGCCAAGCCGTTGATTTGTCAGTTCATTGAGCATTTTATAATAAACGGATGTTGCATACCAACTAAGCCCACCAATTAGTCCTAATGTTTTCATAAGTTATCGTATTACAGGAACCCCTCATTATCGCCTTTTGTGATAGCCGGATTAGCTTTTTCTAAACTTGTTTTATTCGTCTCAATCAGTGGAATCAAGCTTTTTTGTCAGACGCTATAGTCAATTAATACTTGAAAATGGAGAATTGTTTCCAGAACGTGATTGTCTCTCCAGACGCCCGTGGCTGTTGCACAACTCTACCTATGGATTTAAGTGGCCTTTTCTGTATCTTAAGGTATGCAAGGCAGAAAAGAATATACTGAAAAGCAAATCACTTATTTTCAGCTGTCCAGCCGCGTTCCTAAGCACAATTTCTACCACCGGTTAAAGGAGACGCTCGACCTGACGTTTATCTACGAGGCCACGAAACAGCTCTATGGCCAGACTGGAAACCCTTCCATTGACCCAGTCGTATTCTTTAAGTTCATGCTCATCGGTTGCCTGGAGAATATTACCTCCGACAGAAAGTTAGTCGAGCATTGCTCGCTACGGATGGATATGCTGTATTTTCTAGGCTATAACATTGATGAGCCACTTCCCTGACACTCTACCCTGAGCCGTACTCGACAACTTTACCCGGAAGCACTCTTTGAGGCTGTATTCGACAAAGTGTTTAGCCTATGTGTAGCCAACAACATGGTGGCTGGCCGTAGGGTAGCCATCGACTCGGCCCCCGTCAAAGCCAATGCTTCGATGGAAAGACTGCTCGAAAAACAACCCAACCTGCCGGGTCCCAGGCTGGTCCAGTCGACTGAGGATCAGGATGAGTCAGTAACTTCCATAGCCTCATTCAGCCCCCGTCAAGCTGCGTCGGTGATTACCGCAGCTGATCACCAGTTGAGACGGTTGAAAAAGCATCAGCAAAACCTAAAAAATGCACCCACTACTTTAGGAGCCGGTAACGAAAAAGCAAAGTTACTCAGCAACAAAACCCATTATAGTCCCACCGATCCCGATGCCCGCATCTCGATTAAGCCCGGTAAAGCCCGCAAACTCAACTACCATTGTAGCCTGGCTGTTGATACCGCAGAAGGCGTCATTAGTCATGTACAGGCCGATTTTGCCGATGGCCGGGATAGCCAGTACTTGCCTGACATTGCCCTTAAGCTTCAACAGGGGCTGGCAGCCAATGAGCTACGTTTGGAAGAGGTATTGGCGGATACAGGTTACTCTAATGGCGGTAATTACGCTTTACTGGAAGGGTGGAAAATTACGGACGGTCCGCCGTTGCGGCTGGATACCTGTCTTTGGCCACTTTAAACCACAGATCGAAGGCTTTCCCTATGATTCTGAAGGGGATCACTTTACTTGTTCAGCTAGCAAGCGATTGCCTTTTAAGACCTTTGCCACCCACGCCCAAACCGGTTTGTTGAAGGTCTATCGAGCGGATTACCAGGACTGCAAACAGTGTCCACTCAAACCCACTTGTGTACCCAAGAGCCAATGCCGACAAATTATTCGAACTGCCTACGATCCCTTCTATCGTCGAGCCCTGGAGCGCCAGCAAAGTCGGCGGGGCAAGCGCATGAAGAAGCTTCGCCAACGGACGGTGGAACCCGTGTTAGGTAGTTTGGTGGAGTACAATGGGTTGCGAAAGATTAATGTACGGGGTAAAGCGGGAGCTCACAAGGTGATGCTGATGGCGGCCATTGCCTTCAATCTGAAGAAGTATATGAAGTTCATCACTAAATCCACTCTTAGCCAGGCCATAGCTCTAAGGGTGGAATGGTCATTGTCATCTCAAAACACTTTTCTAGGCTTTAGCATGCTTTTTCTCAACTAAGGAGGGCAAACCAATAGTAGGAAATCTTAATTGCCAATCTAGAAGTTGAAAAATCAATGTGGGAAGCAGAGTTGTGTAACAGCCACGCTCGATTTATAGTTCCCCTCGTCTCAGGAGGGAGCCTTATTTGAGAATAAGTAATCCATGACCTTAAGAGCATCAGTACTAACTGCCTAGCTTTTTCGCAGGCCATCCATAATTTGCTGCATGCAACCGATTAGGTCCGCTAACGGCTGCTGCGGCAAATGCCCTACCAGGCTTTCGATTTGTTGATTGGATGCGTTGTCAAGTTGCTCGAAAACAGTTCTGCCCTTAGCACTGAGCGATAATAAGGAGACCCGACCATCGTGTGATGATGCTTCTCGCTGGATTAAACCCTCCTTTTCAAACTTTTTTAGAATCCGACTTAAATAGCCTTTATCGATACTTAGAACAGCAATTATATCTGATGCCTGACACTGGCCTTTAGACGAAATCTCAAACAGAATACGACCTTCGGCCAGCGAGTACGAGCTTCTCAGCAGATGGCTATCGAGCAGCCCGAGCAAATCGGTATAAAAGCGGTTGAATGTCCTGATCTGTTGAATCGATTCGTTCGTCATCTTCCTATAAGTAAGCGTTAAGTGGCCAGCTTAAAATTAAGATTTGCAATGGACATATCAGTGCGCAGTTAACGTGAATCACTTACCAACAGTGTCAAACAAGCATGTTTGCTAGCTCAGTAAAGCTGAGAATCGCTATGGGGTCTTACTTAACCGGGCAATCTGGTTGGCCGCATTCTGATTGGTGGCATCCAGTTCCAGAGAACGTTTATAATTTTGAATGGCGGAAGCTTTATCGCCCACCATATCATAGCCTTCGCCTAAACTGTCGTAGGCGTTCGCACTTTGAGGATACAGCGCCACTGTCAATTTGAAAATCGCTAAGGCCTCCTGCGTTTTGTTTTCGCTGGCTAAATAATAGGCCCAACTGTTGAGTTGATCTTCCTTTAAGTGAAAAGACGCATTTTTCTGCTGTAACGTTTTCGCAATTGGAATTGCATTCGTAAAGCCCTTCTTGAGTAATTCGGTCCGCAATGTTTTAAGCGAGGATGACAGGCCAAAACCGTTGGCCTTATGCATATCAGGCAGGTAGTAGCCCGCGATTTCATCGATAAACCATTCTGGATTGGCACCCTGAAGATTGGTCAGTACCACGATTGACAAATCGTCTTTGGGATAGACAAACAACGCGGAACGAAAGCCACCAACGGGGGCAACAGCCGGGTGTTCATCTCGGGTCACAGTTGGCCAGCCTAGCGCGTACCCATTGGTCAGTTCATTGAAACCACTCACCTGACCATTGGTCAATCGAGCCGGTGTCCAGAGGGCTTCTAGACTTTCTTTCTTCTTAAGCAGCTTACCCGACTGTAAGGCAATCAGCCAATGAGCCATATCCTGAGCCGTGGATAGGATACCCGTCGCGGTCCGAAAAAAGACCGGAAATTTAATAAAATCAACGCCAAGCGGGTCTTTCTCGTCACGGGATAACCATTTGCCATTTACATTTTTTACTCGGGTATACCCACCCGCACTATTGGGAATGAGATCGCTTGAATCACCAAATCGCGTCAAGTTCATACCAGCTACTTTAAATTGATTGTCTTCAATAAACTGGGTGAAGGCTACACCGCTTAACCGATTAATGATTTTGCCTAAAATAACATAGCCGGTCTGGTTGTAGCTAAAGCGCTCACCGGGCTTAAATTCGATTGGTAGAGCTTTTACTTCTGTCCAGGCCGCTTGCTCTTGTCCCTGCCCAAGCACATGCTCATACTGGTCAATAATGTTAGGAAGACCGGATGTATTGGTCAGTAGTTGCTGAATGGTCAGACTTTGCCAGGCGGTTGGCAAGCTATCAATATAGTTACCGATCGGGTCATTAATGCGCAGTTTCTCTTGCTCGGCCAATTGCATAATAGCTACCCCAACGAAGGCCTTGGTCATAGAATTGATAGCGAATACATTCTGATCCGTGGTCCTTATTTGGTACTCGACATTGGCCAACCCATAGGCGCTCAACTGATCAATGTGGCCGTTTCGAATGATGGCGAGTTGAAGGCCAGGAATATGTCCATTCTGCATTTGTTTTTTGATAAAGACATTAATGCTGTCTTTTCGGGATTGGGCGAGGGCCTGAGAGTCAATGAAGGTTGTGCTCACTAGTAGCGTGATGCAAAGCCAAGCCACTTGGATGCGCATGAGAAAAGGGACCATTTGATTCTGTGATTTAGATACTTATCTAATAAAGGAAGACTTTTGACAAAGCAAAGCAAGCCAATAAAGTTGACTTTGTCAACTTTATTGGCTTGCTTTATTAATTAATGCAATGTTTAATTAAAAGCGTTTAGAAAAGGTATAAAACCACGGTCCGCCATTGCGCCGGGCTGCCGAAACGGTCACGACTGCTCCGGCAGCCCGTTCGTAAATTCGCGTCTCAAACAAACGCCCGAATTAGGGAAACAGATACATGAACATTCCTTCGTCTCGCATGGGAGCATTAAATGAGATTATGCAGCAGTTGGCCGTCCCGCTATCCTGACCAAGTAATCACTATACAACTAATTAATTAGTTATTTTAGAGGGCTCTATTTATTAGCTAAATCGTATCCCCTGCTTATGCAATCGACTTCACGTAAAATGACCTGCCTGCCGATTCTTTTGACGATGCTAATTAGCACCCATACGATACGGGCCCAAACCCCTCCACCACGATCATCCCCGTATTTATCCCAAAAGCCGCCCGCTTTAGTACCACAAGTTTTTGCCCCCAATCTGGTCTCGCAAACCGATTACTATGAGTATGGGTCAATTTTCTCCAAACAGGGTAGGGAGTTTTTTTATGCGGTGATCGTTAACGCAAAGCCCCAGATTCGCTGTATCCGGTTTGAAAACAAGGCCTGGACAAGCCCCATCACCCTGTTAGCCAGCGACCAATATGAGTATAATGACCCGTTTTTGTCACCTGATGAATCTAGGTTATACTTTATTTCGGATCGAGCTACCGATGGAAAGGGGCCAAAAAAGGATTTTGACATCTGGTACATCGAACGAAAAAAAGACGGCTGGTCGAAGCTGCCCATCAATGCGGGCTCAGGCATTAATTCGGCTAAGAATGAATATTATATGTCGTTTACTAAAACGGGCACGATGTACTTTTCCTCCAATGGTGGCACCAGCTCGTCAACCGACAAGAACTATGACATCCGGTTTTCCCCCTATATCAATGGCACCTTTCAGGCTTCCCGAAAACTCTCCCATGCTGTCAACTCAGCGCATTATGAAGCCGATGTCTTTGTTTCACCCAATGAGGACTATCTAATTTTCTGCGCCGAGCGGCCGGGTGGGTTTGGTAATGGTGATTTATATATCAGTTTCAAAAGCAAAACGGGTGAGTGGCAACAAGCTAAGAATATGGGTCCTGCGATTAATACGAAGGGTTATGAGTTTTGCCCCTTTGTGACCGCAGAGGGGAAGTACTTCTTTTTTTCCAGGGAGGGGGATATTTATTGGGTATCCGCAGCGGTCATTGATGGGTTGAGGAAAGCGATATCGTTGAGGGTAAGGGCTAGTTAGCGTCTTCATTGATAAAAGTTGCAGACTGACACTATCAGGTCGAGGAGCCTTTTATGAGAATAGACAACTTAGGACACTTATTTGGCTGTGCGCAGAGACGAATAGAGAATGGCGGCTTCCAGTATCTTTTTAATGGTCACTAACTCGTCCTCGGTTCGAGGGGAATACACCATCATATAGGTTGCCGGTAATTGGCTCCCCGGCTTGTAGATTTGTCCGGCTAACCCGTGCAGTTCGCCCCATCCCTTTTCTAAAACCTCTTTGGTATCGCTGGGGCTTAAGGAAAAATGCATGGAGCCATCGGTCGGGTGCAGGTGGCCTACTTCGGCATGCGTAGCCGTTACGACGGTCGGATTGCCTTTTATGCTGTCATTGAGAAACACCGCATCGTTATGCCGTTCAAAATTAGGGTAATTGCATCAAACGTTAAGTTGGCTCAATAGAGTCATTAGATAAGCATCGTCTCGGGCAGCTTTCTTTCGCTTACGCTTCAAACTCATCTTGGCCGGGTCACGACTAATTAAGCCTAAGGCCAACTTACGAACCGTACTCAAATTACGCGGAGCATGGTCTTTCCGGACCTGGCACCCATCTTCATCAAAGGTGACATCAAGGTGCCAATGCTGCTCATTCTCAATACTCCAGTGCCGACGAATGTAGCAACTCATCTGAGCGGCTGAATAGCCTCTTAGTGAGCTGATATAGTAGCGTGTACTGCGCTGTTCTTTGTCATTGATCCAACGAGTTGACTCCACATAAATGACGCTTTTTAAGCCTACCCACCCCGCTGCGGCATCAATCAAGTCCAGTGTTTCGCTTACGAATACAGCCCGCTTTTCAGCTCGCCCATGGCCCAAATCCCGGCTTATATCGGCTTGTAAGGAAGGCTTTGTTCGCTCGAACCAATCGACCACTTGTTCATATAAGCCGTCCTGATTGGCCTTTAAGCCAATGAGATAGTCTGCCCGCTGATCGATAATGAGTTTGGCAATCGTTTTTTGGCATCCAATGGCATCCATACTAACCACGCTACTGGCGATGTCAATCGATTTTAACAAATCAGGAATCGCTTTGATCTCGTTGGTTTTAGTAGCTATCTGGCTCTGAGCCAGACACAACCGCTCTTTCTCGGCCCAGACACTGACAATCTGAACGGTGGCTTGTTTGTGGCCAGCCTCTACCGTTCCCCGCAGTTGTTTACCGTCGATGATAAGCTGTTTTTGGGTCAGCAGGTCAACAATTTCTTTGCCCCAATTGGTTAACAAAGTCTCCAGCTGGGTGGGCTCAAGTCGGCGAAAGACCCGATTTAGGGTATCGTGCGAAGGAATCCCGCAGGGTAGTTCCAAAAACTCACGGAACACCTCCTGTTTATCACAAGCATAATCATAAACCTCTTCAAATCCCTCACAATCAGCTAAGTATCCACAAAGTACGATCATTAGAATATCGGTTAGCTGGTGAAAACACTTTCCTTCCTGGCGGGGATCATCAATCTCAAAAAACAATTCGGCTACGTCCATCTGTCAAAGATGGCTAACTTAGCTTTTCGTGCAATCACCCTAGTTCAAAATAGCTCTTCTGAAAATGAACGAGTGATTTATTGTGCGCCACGACCTCATCAAAGAAGGCTTTTTGTTTCTGGCGGATGGTCGTGTTATTATGCTGATCGATTTGGCGGTGCGGAATGGCAAACGGCGCAATCGTTGGTCTGGCTCCGGTACGCTTAGGCAAATCCTTGAGCGTTTTTATATCGCCGGTTGCCCCCATTTTGGCCACGAGTTGGGAAATATCTAATGGATCTCTGAGCTTGTTATTCAGGCTTTGTAAGGATCGAAAACCTTCCAGGGTGTGCGGTAGTCCACCTACACCAATCGCCACCCAGCTCTGGTATTGCTTAAACTCTTCGGGGGTTAATTGGGCTTTGATGGCCTCCAAATCGGTTGGGGAGGCCTGGTTAGTGGGCGCGCTTTGCGCCCTTAAACAGGTGGCAGAAAGCAGTAAAAGGAAAAAGATGGAGGCCAATTCGCGTATCATGGTTCGCTTGTTTTCTGGTCACAAAGTTCCTAGTGAAACCTTGAATCACACTAACACGATTTACGGTTATGCTTGTCCTTTTTACGGTTGCTTAGGATTGGTATCGGGCCCGAAACTCAACCGGTGTCAAACCCGTTTGTTTTTTGAAAAATCGATTGAAATAGGATACGTTGTCAAAGCCAAATCGATAGGCAATTTGGGCAACCTGATCGTCGGAGTGCAGTAAATAGCTTTTGACTTCCAGCATCATTTTGCGCTGTAGATGAGCGGAAGCCGGTAGGCTAGTGACTCGTTTGATGACTTCATTGAGATAATTGGCACTGATGCCTAACGAGTCGGCCAGCAGAGAGACCGAAGGCATGACCGATTGTTGGCCATTGGCCAACTGGCCGACATACTCATCCAGCACTTTCCGAAATCGATTAAACAGGGCTTGATTGGCTTTCTGTTCAGGGGGTAGTTGGCCCATTTTTTGGGTATAGATCCGTCGAATTTTATGCAGATAAACCGCCAGCAGCTTTCGAATCATGTTCAAGTTGTCGGGTAGCTCTGATTGCATTTCCTGGATCATTTCCTCGGCTCGCTGTTTAAGCTGATCGGCCTCTGCCTCGTCCAACGAAAGGAGGGTATCGCCTTCCAGGGTGAAAAAGGGATACTGACCATCAAAACCGGAATGAGTAGAATCGACATCCGTAAACTCTTGGGTAAAATAAATGACGGTGCCATACAAGCGTCCTTCCCGTTCCCAGGATTCCAGTTTGCCGGGGTAGCTAAAGCTTAAACAGTTCTGCCCGATTGATTGCCTGGTTTCCCCAGCGGTAAAAGCAAGCTGGGAGTTGGTAAATTGAATAACCCGGTAAAAATCGGATCGATACAGGGGCATGACGGTCAGTTTGGAATCGGGCTGCTCTTCCAGGCGCATACACATGATCTGCGAATGCAATGGCTGTCCTAACCCGTAGGCATTAAAAAAATCGGAGATGGAATAGTTGGTAGAAATAGTTGCCACTCCCTTAAAAAAGATTTTTCGTTAAGTTATAAAATTAATGTTGCATCTCACTTAACGCCCAAATTATAGATACGCAAACCCCGCTTCGTCTCAAGTAGGAGCATTTTATGATAATTGGTTTTCCTGCATTGTACTCGTTAGAATCACTCAGCGTAATTAACGTAGACTCCAGTTTATAAGTTAAATAGTGGTATGTGAGGCCCTTGCAAATAACTGACAGCTGGGAACAAGAATCTTCATTTTAGTCGAATTCTAAACGAAAAAAACCGCTGAATGTACCGTTGTTCCGTCGATTTATACCGATAAGCATACTCTACTACTTGCTAACTTTATCGGGCTGAATCGAAGGACCCCTATGCCTTCTGGGCAAGCTGCCCAATTAGAAAAATTTACGCTTCCTAGTAATCCACTTAGTATCAAGATAGAAAACCATGCAAACACTTACTCAAGAGTCCTTTCTCTCAGAAGAGGGATTGAACGTGGCCTACAAACATTGGAAGACCGTTAATTCACCTAAGGCGATCCTAGTTTTTGCGCACGGATTTAATTCGCATAGTGGTTATTTTCAATGGCCTGCCGAAGAGTTGACGGCCCAGAATTTTGAGGTGTATGCCATTGATTTTCCTGGCCGGGGACACTCAGATGGAGAACGGTACTACATTGCCGACTATCAACAGTTTGTCAACGAACTTGATAAGCTAGTTGATGTTGCCCAATCCACTCATCCAGGCTTGCCAACTTTCCTACTGGGTCATAGCGCAGGTGGTGTTTTATCCTCCATCTATGCTCTGGAGCATCAGCATAAGCTCAGGGGTTTCATCTGTGAAAGCTTCGCTTTCCAGGTACCGGCTCCTGATTTTGCCGTTGCGGTCCTGAAAGGGCTAAGCCACCTGTTTCCTCATGCCCACGTGCTGCGGTTGAAAAATGAAGATTTTTCCCGCGACCAGGCTGTAGTTAATTTCATGAACGCTGACCCCCTGATTGCCAACGAAGTGCAGCCAACCAAAACCGTGCAGCAGTTATCGCTAGCGGACGAGAGGCTCAAGACAGACATGGCTGCTATCCAACTCCCCTTGCTAATTCTTCATGGTACGGCTGACAAAGCAACCAAACCCAGTGGAAGCCAGTATTTCTATGACCATGCGTCATCGACCGACAAAACACTAAAGTTTTATGAAGGCCATTACCATGACTTGCTCAATGACCTTGACAAAGAAATCGTCATGGGCGATATACTGGATTGGTTAACTGAAAAGGTAAGTTGAAAGAAAAGACCGTGGTTGGGTAAAGCCAAAAATCAGCATTGACGTAAGAATAGTCAAGATAATAGTTGTTTTGTGTATCTCATTAAAAGTGCGGGTTATATACAGGTTAAACGCATTTAAATCTTGAGTAACATCCTAATTAGGTATTGATCATCCCATCCCGCCAGTTTACGCCTGCTTTTGATGCTTTCCTTATCCTCCACTCGGTTGAGAAATTGAAGAGCTAATTTGCGTACTGTAGCGAAATTCTGGGCTGCATTCCCTACCCGTATACGTTGCTGGTCTTCTCGAAAAACGACATCCAGACTCCAATGTAGCCGCACCGGCCTTTAGGTTTGAGGGCCGGTAAGAAACCAAGATTTGGGTAGCTTGCCAGACAGACAACCGAGCGGGCTTCCCTAACGTCTCCGGCCAGGTTTGCGCCCTATGGGCCGATTCAGGTCCCGCTCGGTCTTTCTTACTTAACCTCGAATAGAAATTCGGGATAGCAGTCCCATTAGCAAGGTAGCGAGTGATGAGTAAGTAGTCTGATTGTCTAACCCTAAAATTAAGTACTCTAATGGACATTCGCCACTTCATTGGGATTGATGTTTCGAAGAACACGCTGGATTGGGCTGTTTACGCTAATAAAGGTATCGTCTGGCAGACCCAATCTGAAAACTCACCAACGGCTATCCGAGCAGTGATCAAACAACCGCTTCGGCGGTCCGATCCAGGCACTCCCTGACTTTGATCGCTCAAATTGCGTCGTTTGCATGGAGCACACGGGTCTTTACAATGCACACGCCTTGGACGTATTGTTTCAGGCTCAGTTACCGATCTGGCTAGAAGCTTCCCTCCATATTAAACAAGCTGGCGGGCTGCAACGAGGCAAGTCAGATAGTGTTGATGCTCAGCGGATTGCTGAGTACGCTTATCGCTTTCAAGACCGGACTCGGCTTTGGAAACCGGCTCGAGCCGTCATGAAAAAGCTGACTGAATTTACTCGACTTCGTCAGCGTCTGCAAGGTATGATTAGCCAGTTGAAAGTGCCTTTGGCCGAGCAAAAACGATTTGGTGACAAAGTCCTGACTACCCAACTAGGTCAGCATTGCAGTAGCTCACTGAAAGCACTGCTAAGTGATTTAAAAGGGGGCGAAAAGGCAATTAAACAGCTCATTACTGACGATCCTACCTTGAAAGCGCTCCGCTCCGGCGGCCCGGTTTGAGTTGGTTACGTCTATTCCTGGTGTTGGTCAAGTCGTGGCCACTGAATTAATCCTGGCCAGTGATGAGTTCAACGCTATTGATGACCCCAAAAAGCTGGCTTGCCATGCGGGCGTAGCTCCCTTCGAGCACTCCTCGGGCAGTAGTGTACGGGGTAAGACCCGGGTGAATCATCACGCTCGAAAATCGCTAAAAACCTTGCTTCATATGGCAGCCATGTCGGCTCTTCAAGTGCCCGGTGAATTACAGGAGTATTACCAGCGAAAAGTCAAAGAAGGTAAGAATAAGATGTTGGTTATCAACGCACTAAGAAATAAACTCATCCATCGGGTCTATGCGGTGGTCAAGCGGGGTAAAAAATATAACAAAAATCATACGCCAACCCTTGTTTGAACCATAGAAATCGGCCCGGTGATTTTCGATGCGCCAATGCTGACGCACATAGCCATTAAAAGCTTGTGGGCTTAGCGCCAGATCACTTAAGTAAAAACGGGTCTGCTGAGTTTGAACACCGTCAATATCTCGAATGGCTTCGACCATAATAATACTGCTCAGGTGAGACCAAGTCTGCAAGCTATCGTATAAAGCCAGATTAGTCTCAACATAGCAACGGCGAGTTTCAATGCGGCCACTACCAAAGTCAACGTGCTCATCACTAGATAATTGAAATTTCATCTGTTGCATTCGCTCACTTACCTGCTCATAGATTACTGGCTGGTTTTTCTTTAAGGCCAACAGATAATGCCCTTTTTTTTGCACAATTAAATCGGCATTCGTTTCTTCACAGCCAATCGCGTCGATGCTAACTAACGAGTCAACTAAGGCCAACGAAGTTAACAGTTCAGGAATCGCTGTTTTTTCGTTGCTTTTAGCAGCTACTTTTTCCTCCCCCAGTACTAGTCGATACTCACCTACCCAAGCACTGACGATGCATAAGCCGGATTTTTTATGCCCCTTTTTAGCCGTCCCCCGTAAGACTTTTCCATCAATGGAAATCTGATTCATCTGCTGGGCCAAGGTTGCTATGATTTGACTTGACCAACGGTACAAACAATCACCAAAGGCCTCTTTATCAAGATATTTGAAGACCCGATTAAAGGTATCATGCGAGGCAATACCGTTAGGTAGCTTCAAAAAAGTCCGTAAAAAGGCTTCCTTTTGACGACCATAGAGTTCGACTTCTTCAAAGTCATCTGCCCCGCAAATGACCGCTAACAAAGTGATGACTAAAATATCGAGTAAATCATGTTTCTTTCGACGATTGAGTCGAAAATCAGGCACATCGGCAAAAAAAGCTTCCCAGTTCATGTCACAAAGATCTGAACTAGGACAAAATACCACTGTTTTAATGCGTTTAACCTGGGTTATAAAGGACGAGTAGTAATCTATCTCATAATTTGCCCAGTTTAAGAAGCACATACATGAACCCTTCTGCGTCTCAGGTAGGAGCGTTTTTGTGAGACGGTTAGTCCATTCGTATGTAGACTGTAGTTTTTACTTTGGTTAACATGAAGCAGATTACACGTTGCTTCGATCAAGGTAGTCACCGTACACCACCTCCCATCCTATTTTTCTCTGCGTCGTTGCCTAAGCTCCGGTCTTTGGCAGCCTTTACCGTCCGTTTGCCAAACGTATAGCTGAAGGCTAGCTGAATACGCTGGTTATCATTATAATATTGATTACTCGAGGACACATTGCCGTAAGAAACCACATAGCGGTAGAGTTGCGTATGGAAAACATCCCGGAAAATAAGCTTGAGGTTGCCATCCTTAAACAGGGTCTTATTCAGACTAAGGAACGTAAAAAATAACCCTTTGCTTTGGTTGATCGTACTTCGACTGGGTGATTCGTAGACCAATAATAATTCGGCTTTGTAGCCTTTAGGTAAAGAGAACACGTTATTCAAGTATATCTGCAGGCCGTAGCCCGTCAACAAACCAGCATCATAGGAACCGATGGGCGATTGAGTTTGCGAGCCCCGAAGACCCCCATTCCAGTTCATGGACCACCATTTCGTCCACTCATGCCCCCAGCTAAGACCCACAAATTCGCTGTGTAGCTGCGCTAGATTGGTAAACGATACGGTATAAATCTTCGTGTCGGGATCAAAAAAAACGGTGTTCAGGATGGCATCCTGCGTGTTGGAATAGTTCACGGACAGGGTCAGTCCACCTAGGGTTACGTTGGCGTCCAGTGTATGGGCGAAGGATGGCCTTAAGCCCGGATTACCGACCGAAATCAAGTAGGGATCGGATTGGTAACGATAGGGAACCAGAGCCGATAACGATGGGCGAGCTAGTTTACGAGCATAGGATACACTAATTTTTGGGCCATTGGGTAGCGTTTTGCTCAGGCTCAGGCTAGGAAAGAAACCGGAATACGTGCGACTTAAATTTGAACTGACCAGCTCCTGATATGTTTGTTCATACCGCAAACCCGTTTGCAGCGACCACCCGAGTTTGAATTTGGTACTGTAACTGGCATAACCTGCGTAGGAATGCTCGGCATAGTTGCCTGAATTACTGAAGCTCGAATCCAGGGCGTAGCTGCCTGAACTCCCTTCATTCTCCTGGGTTACCAAGTTATTGTTGCTGATGGTGGTCCATTGGAAGCCGGCTTCCCAGCGTCCTTTTTTTTAGCGGCACGGTCAAGTCAGCCTTACCGATCAGATTCTCCTCCGTTTTGGGATTTTGAATGCGGGCCCGGCTGGATGAGCGCAGCGAGCTACGGTCTACATGCTGATATTGATACGTTAAGTATTGGGTGTTTGATCGATCAAAAAAGCTCTTGGTTAGATTGACTGATAGTTCCTTGCCTACACTATCCAGTTTACCCGTATAGTTGATGTTAACGTCATAATTCCGGGTATTATCCGTTTCAAGTCGATTCAATAGTAGTACCGAATCAACCCCACCCGTAGAGCGTCTAAAAGCCGTTGTCCCATCCGTGATGCTCCGAATGGTTTGGGTACTGCTGTTGACACGCAAACCCAGCACATGATTGAGGCTAGGAAAATAGTCAATACCACTAAAAGTAGAGAAACCTTTGGTTTTATACAGCGAGAAGGCTTGTCCCGCCATCGACCCGGCCTGATACGTACGAACCGTGGCTTCTTCTGATCCTACCTCATCAAGCCGACCAGTAAGGGTGGTGAATACATTCCACTTGGCTGAGCGAAGATTCAACGAGCCATTGGGGCTGAAGCGTCCGTAGTGACCTTGCGAATAGGTGGTGCTCAGCCGCCCATTGAGGCCTCGTTCTAAGCTTTTCAGCGTGATGATATTAATGACCGCTCCAAAACTGGCATCATATTTAGCCGATGGATTGGGGATCACCTCAATCTTTAAGATATCCTCGGCCGAGAAATTTTGCAGAAAGTTGTCCAGCGCACCCTGTCCCATCTGGCGACCGTCCACTAGAATCAGCACATTACTTTTGTTGGCGACTTTAATACCTAGGGGGGTCTTTGACACCAGGGGTGCATAGTTCAGCAGGTCTTCGACCTTATTGCCTTTAGCGATAACGCTGTTGGCTACACTCAACACCATCCGATCCCCTTGGTTTTCCACCAAACTTCGTTGTCCTTTCACGGTGATCTGGGCCAGGCTTTCTGTTTTTTCGTTCAATGTGATGACCCCAAAGTCCGCGGTGGGATTCGTTTCGTTTAACGAAAAGGCAGGTAGCCACCTAGCCTGGTGACCAACCGATTGTAGCTGGAGCAGGTACGTTCCAGCCGCCAGATTATCCAGCCGAAAAAAGCCTTTTTCGTTAGCTACTGCCCCTTTGATCGTACTGGAGTCTTTAGCCCAAGCAAGTCGAATGGTGGCGTAAGGCACGGGTTGGTGCCCCGTGTCGATGAGGGTGCCTTGTAGTTGGAACTGGGCCAGGCCGGGCAGATAAATCCCCAAACAAAGCAGAAGAACTATAGTTTTTTTCATGGTATAGGGAGTAAAGCAAGAAAGAATCTGACTTGAAGCAGGAAGGGGTTAGCCCCCGTTAATTATAAAGGCGGTTGGGTGTCAGACGCTGGCCGGTAAAACCACCAGGCCAGGATTTCCGTACCGTATCCACTGACCTGATCACGCAATCACCATGACAACTATCCTTCGTTGTGCCATTATCGACGACGAATTCCTGGCCCAGGAGTTATTGACCAAGTATGTCCGGCGCGTTGCCTCGCTGGAGTTAATTGCCACCTTCGATGATGCGATTCTGGCATTTAATCAGCTACCCAATCTGTCACCCGACGTGATTTTTCTTGATATCACGATGCCCGAATTGACCGGGCTTGAGTTTTTGCGAGCTTATCCAGCTCCGCATCCCGCGGTAATCATGACGACAGCCGATCCCGAACACGCTCTGGCGGGCTTCGATCTGGGCGTGACGGATTATCTGCTCAAACCCATCCCGTTTGAGCGTTTCATCAAAGCGATTGGCCGCGTGCGGGAGAAGAAAACGAGTGCGCCCCTGGCGAGCTCGTTGCCAGCGCAAACGTTCCCTTTAGCACCGGTTGTCAACCCCGCTCCCGGTAGTGATTTTATTTACTTTAAGACCGACCGAAAACTGGAGCAAGTGCGAATGGATGAGATCATCTTTGCCGAATCGCTGGGGGATTACCTCAAAATTTTTCTAGCCGATCGGTATCTGGTCGTTCTGCTGACCATGAAAAAGTTAGTCGATACCTTACCCCCTGACCGCTTTCTACGGGTTCACCGCTCCTGCATCGTCCAGTTGCGCCACATTCAAACCCTGGAGGGCAATACCATTCATACCTCAACGGGACAGGCCTTGGTGGTTGGGCCTAACTACCGGGCCCAGGTAAAAGAAGCGGTAACGAAATGGCTGGCCATTTAGTAGGCCAGTCGATGTGGCCAGCCAATGATACCCTTGTGTTTCCTGAAAAAAAAGCCAGTAGTCGGTCCGTTCGCATTTGACAATCCAGTAGGTTTCTGTTGGGGCGAAAGTAGCGCAGGCCAACCGGGGACTCCAATTAAATCGATAGAGGGGTCCTTTTTCTCGATGAACGTCGGAGAGTACGTTTCGTCGGACAATACCGGATCTTAATCGAAAAAACGGGCGAAGCTGTCCAAACGGGGTTACTTTGTGAGCTGATCGTTTTATGCCCGTGCTACCGTCTCAACTAGCTCTACTAACCGACGAAACCCGCTACCGTGGCTGGACTCGAATTGGCTTTCATGGGGTGCTACTAGTCGGTGTGTTTTTGCTGATTTTTTCCACCTATATTCCCTGGTTTCTCTACCCCAATCCATCCCTTCATTATCCGCTGAAGACCTACGCGGGCCCCATTTTACGGGATTCACTGAGTGTCATCGTTCAGTACTATAGTCTGGTTTACCTCTTTACCCATTATGGTCGGCGTCCGCTCTGGCTGCTTCCGGGTCTGGTCCTTTATTATTTGCTTCTGTTTACGGTGTATTACTATTCCTCTTATATGGTCAAGCACTATTTCGGCCTAGCGGACGACTACTCGGGATCAATCAACCATTTTGAGCGGCTGCCTTATGGGCAAGCGTTAGTTAGTGTAGGCACCTTTTTTCACCTATTATTTATCATTGAGCGGGCTTTTTACCCGTTAGCCGTGAAGCTAGTCTTGGAAGTTTACCGCCGACAAGTACGTCATCGGCAGCTTCAACAGCAATACACCCGGCTTGAACTTGACTTTCTAAAAAGTCAAGTTCATCCTCATTTTCTGTTCAATGTGCTTAATAGTATCTATGCCTTGACGGAGGAAGAGAGTCCACAAGCGGCCCGGATTACGCTCCAGCTAGCGGGTATGATGCGCTATGCGCTGTATGAAACCGCTGATTCCCTAGTCCCTCTCCAGAAGGAGCTAAACTTCATTCGGGACTATATGAACCTGGAACAGCTCCGAACCCTCAAACGACTAGCTCTGGATAGCGAGCTACCCCAATCGGTCGACGAATCGCTTCAAATTGCCCCCTTTTTATTAATTACCTTTATTGAAAACGCCTTTAAGCACGGCGTTCAAAACAACGCTCAAAAATCCTGGGTAAAGCTAAGTCTAGAGATTAGTGATGATGTACTGAATTTGTCGTTGATTAACAGTAAACCGGTCAATCCTTCACCAGTACTGGGTGGTTTGGGTTTATCGAATGTAAAAAAAAAGGCTGTTGCTTCAGTACCCAGACTACCATTTATCGGTCTTGGATGAAGAAACAACGTATATGGTAAGGCTTCAGCTGACCTTGTCAAGACAAGAACAAGACCTTCGTTAAGGATTGATCTGACCTACTCAGGACTGGATTGGACCGGGCGTCTTAGATTTGGCTGCTGGGTTGAAAAGCTGATTAAAACTGATAGGATACTTCAGGCTATATACTCATAGCTTTCCTGTATTATTAAACGCTGGTATTATGTTAATGAAATATCCCTACATTAAGCCGTATGTTACTGATTTCTGTGTACAGTAAATCGGTAGCATACGGCCTTCCAGAGCATGCTTGGAGGCCGCATAATAGCTCTGAAAGGGCACCCCGATCAGCCCCGCCAGCGAACCGATGGTGATAATGCGCCCCCTGCGTTGGCGTCTCATCATGGGCAGCACGGCTTTGGTCATGTTGACAGCCCCCAAAAATTAGTCTCGAACTGCTTGCGGGCTAGGTCGGCGTTGGTTTCTTCGGCGCTGCCCTCAATGCTGATACCCGCGTTATTGATTAAGGTATCCATCGAGGATGTTAGTGGGGAGAGGCTGGCCACACAGTCCTTGATGGAGGTTTCAATGGTGATATCCAGGGGTAGCGGCTGGTGCCCAACACGCGAAAGCCGTTTTGATGGAGTTTGGTGGCGTTAGCCAGGCCAATGCCGGCGGTGGCTCCGGTGACGAGTACAGTTTGTATAAAGTTGCGAGCGGTTTAAGTAACTACTGGCTGGGGCGCAAAATGTTAGGCAATCGTTGGCAAGAGATTTTCAGCTGGGGAAACGAGTTTCTTCTTTAAAGTGCGTTTAAGTAGATGTACCGCTAACAAGTAACCCCGTTTTGAGTTACCTTTTTAAATTAATCAATGGAAACGGATGAAGCTCCTGTCGATAATCTTTCTCCTGGTGGGAGCTGTATTGGGCCTGCTTTTAGTTTTCACGGTAAACCAGGCCCGTACCAACCTGAACCGATCGCTGAAGGTTAAGTAGTTGAGCGGAACGGGACGGAGGTGGAGCGCCACTGCAATGTCGAGTAGGCCACTCCTCACTTGGCTGATGAGAAGCGGAACGTACTGTATGTAAATAGGAGGTTTTAAGCGAGCGTGCTAATTTCTTAGTTGCATGCTAGTTACTTCAAACGGCAAGGGAGAAATGTTCATTGTTTCTAGTAGATCTGACGTGAGAAAATAGCCGCTTACCCTCACCTTTAAGCTATCCTTGTCAAAGGCGGTTCCTAAATTACAGCTTCCCCAAGGCGTTCGATCTGCCTCATCAACACCGGTACTAAAAGACGGCACTATCTGGAAGCTAAATTCACCATTTTTTTGACTTCGTTGGACAATGATTGCAGGCCTATCTTGGATAAAACTCTGACGTCTAAGTAGGCCATAAGGTGACTGGCAAGGAGATGTTTGCCTACTTGCGTCTTCTTTTTCGCAGCTGATGAAGGCTACTAGCAAAAAGGAGAGTAAATGTTTGACACTCATGAGTTTTCGTTTTTACCAGGACTCATAAACTCCATAATGCGTTGGAATTGCATAGGCTCTTAAAATCGCCCCATTTAAGAAGTGGATGATTGAAGGTTGCTTCGTATCACGAAGAGGAGCGTTTTCTTGAGAATATTTATAACGGTACTCTCAGAGGTTAATTTAATAACTGATGTTACGCAAGGCTAGTCTGTTTGTAGCAATGTCTAACTAAATTTACTCAAAAACACGACAAAATACGCTCATGGAGTTTGTATCCCCATTTTCGACCTCTACTCGGACTATTTGCTGGTCAATCAAGGCCAGCCAACGGCTACCCAACTAGCGGCACTGGTGGATGGTAAACTCTCCCACGATGCCATTACCCGCAGCTTGCACCAGCAAGACTATAACTCGGCTCATTTATGGCAGGTGGTCAAACCATTTGTTCACCAGATCGCGCAAGCCGATGGCGTATTGATCTTCGATGATAACCTGGAGGAAAAGCCGTATATGGCTACCAATCCCCTGATTCGATACCATTTTGACCACTGCCAGGGGCGCACCATTAAAGGCATTAATCAGCTAACGGCGTTGTATCACAGTTCATCCAGTAGTTTACCCGTCGCTTATGAGCTGATTGAAAAAAACCAACAAAAACTCGACCTCAAAACGGGGAAGACCAAGTGGATTAGCCTGATCAGTAAGCATCAACTTCTGCGCCAACTGGTCAAACAGTGTATTGTCAATAATCTCACATTCAGGTATATATTGGCAGATTGTTGGTATTCCTGCGCCGACACCTTCACCTATATTAATGGCCTTGATCGCCACTTCATCATGCCCATCAAGGCCAATCGAAAAGTGGCCTTGAGCCAACTTGACCACCAACAGGGGCGCTATCGGTCGATTGAGTCGTTGGCATTGGAAGAATCTCAGTTACTGGTTGTCTGGTTAAAAGATGTGGCTTTTCCGCTGCACCTGACCAGACAGGTCTTCAAAGACGGAGATACCATCCAGGGAGAGCTCTATCTGATGACCAATGACTCGACGGCTGATAGCGTTTGCATGCAAACACAGTATGCCCGTCGTTGGAAAGTGGAAGAATTTCACAAATCCATCAAGTCTAACACAGGCTATGGCGCTTCTCCGGCTCACACGGTTCGCAGCCAAAGTAACCACTTGTTTTTAGTTATGCTGGCTTTTGTGAAGTGGGAAGCCCTACGGCTGTCAACCTCAAAAAATCATTTTGCCTTAAAGAAGTTGCTGACGCTGAATGCGACAAAATTGGCTTTACAGGAACTCAACAGCCTCAAAAGTCAATCTACTCTATTGGCAAAGGCTGCGTAACATCAGTTAATAAATGTACAGTAGCACCGCAGCTCATTCAGTAGCATATGATGCTCCTGGTTTGATATCAAGTTGCTGTTGGGAACACACTTCCTTCAGTTCTGCAGGCTCGATCAGTTCTCGTTATCCTTGGTGAGAGAAACCTAAACAGATCCCTTCCGTATAAAACAGGGAAAAGTGCATTGTATCAATGAATTGACCTTTGTACGTAATTCCAATATGATTCAATCCATCGACATGCGTACTGGTATGCTCACTGATTTCGAATCGGTTCACAGTTGAGGAAACAGTTCACATTTGAGGAAACAGTTTGTGCATCAGTAATATTTTATCACTGCTCGTGTGTAGAATGAACGCTTATGGTGTCCTTAGGCATTCCTTTAAAAATGGAAATTCCCATAAAGATTTCCTGGCTTAAATCGATAATCTCCTGTGTACACAAATGTCAATTTTTTTTTCTGGGATACCATTTTCCCTGGTTGATAGTTCAGCAGATGAAGAACACGTCTGGTGAACTACTAGAAAAATCTCCTTTGACAAATCTACCCATGTTTTAACAGATCGCCAGATCTACAATTAAAATCCGTTTTAGTCGATTTCAGGTGCCCAAACGGATAGTTGGCTCCTAAATGGCTAATCCGCTCCTCCCTTGTCTTTTACCTTTGTAGCGAAAGAAACAACAATTATCCTCTTATGAAACCAATAACACGCTTACTGCTTGCAGCTGGTCTGATCTGCCTGGCTGCCTGTTCAAAACCTGCGGGCGAATCTATTTCGCCCGATCAGCCGTCTTCACCCCAGGCAGGTTATGCAATGGGTACCGTTCGTGACGCACAGGGAAAACCCATCAAAGGAGCCGAGATTACGATCAATAATACTGGCGGGGTCGTAAACAATCTGATTGGCTATTCCGATGACAACGGGAATTACAAAATAAAGCTCAGCACCGGTGGAGGTCCATTGATTGGATCTTACTATGTGCGTGGTCACGTTGCAGTTACCTACTTAAATTATCCGTTCAAACTGGCGCTATTTGTTGAAGACGACAGCGCATTTTCGCCTGAAGAAGGGGCGGTAAAAAACCTCAAGCTGCAGATTGCCGGTCAACGCTCGAACTTCGGTGACAGTGGCTGGTACGGCGGAACGATTGAAGTGGATAATCACACCAGTAATTCACATTTCCCGGATATTGAAGTGACGCTGGAACCCGTTGGACCATTGGTAGACGGCAGTGTCGGCGAAACACAGGTAGCCCGTCCCGACTGGCTTTACTCTTACAACGTTCCGGTAGGTCAGTATAAAATCACTGCGCGTGACGTAGCCCAAAACAAGGCACTGGCGGTTAAAAATTACTTCTACGATGAGGGGTATCAGGCATCTGCGATGGGCGTTTTTGAACCCATCCTTACGGGGTCTGACCGCTATCAGTTAGTGATCGATGTAACTGACCTGTAACTTACTAGCCACGCCTTAAGATTCAAGTACAGGATAAGGATGGTGAAATAACCATCCTTATCCTGTACTTGAATCTCAGCCTGTTCCATCATTTTATACTGGTCGGATCAGTTTCTGATAGCTGCAGTTCATTTATCCTAAGCCTATCGTCTAATCGAGGCAGTAGAGATATTTATCAGTAGCGTAAAAAGCCCCAATTCTGAAGCAGATATATGACGCTTTTTCGCCGCACTTATGAGCGAATTGTGAGACATCCAATTCAATAGCTGTCCAATGTAATCCGTCGCATACGAAAGCTTATTAGACGATGAATTTGTTCTCTTTCCAGTGTACGTCGTCAAGTGAAGGCAGACAAATAGGGGCAGTCCGCAACTGCGCTGAAAAGTGGAAGAGACAAGTCCGTAACCGCACGGCAACGACCGACCGTCGGCAACTCGGTTGGCTCACTCAGATCCCCTTTGTTCTGTCCACTTTTAGTTGACGACCTACCTACAGTAACTGGCAAACTGTCCAAGGCGTGTTATGATTTGAGTCAATTAGAAAATCATAACACGCCTTACTCACCGATCTTGAAACCACGCGGCCGTCACCTTAATCCCCTCTTCGTAGGAAGTCGGCCTATAATTAAACGCCAGTTCAAATTTGGAGGAATCAAACTGGAAAGCAAACTCGTCCTGATAATTCATCTCATAGGCTTCCTTCATAAACGGATTGAACCAACCAATGGCCTTCAGCATCCATTTGGGTAACACAAACAGCTTGTTGGATGTGTTCATGGCACGAGCCGACAGCTCGACAAACTCACGGCCGGTCAGGGCGGGTTGGGGAGTAGGTAAGTGCCAAACCTGACCAAGGGCCTCCTCACGGGTGGCCAGCAAGTACAAAGCCTGAGCCGCGTCGGGCGTGTAATTGAACGAGCGGGGTACGTTGGCGTTAATGGGCCACTGCGCTCGGTTGCCTTTTTTCAGGTTGCTGAACACGTAGATGCCGGGGGCGCTCTTGTCGCTCACGCCAGGCCCATAAAAGTCCACCGCTCGCGCAATACTGGCCCGAACCTGACCCGCCTGCATCGCCTGCTGAAGCATCGTCGCCACCCCCGCCCGGACTTTACCTTTTCGACTGCTTGGACGATAGGGCGTTTCTTCCGTAATTGGCCCCTTCACCCGACCATACATATACACGTCGTCAAAAAAAATGAGTTTGGCGTTTGCGGCTTGGCAGGCGGCTATGGTGTTCTGCATAATGAGGGGCCAGTCACGTTGCCAGACATCGGCCTTATAGTCGATGCCAATCAGCAGATACACAACCTCAGAACCGGCAACGGCCTTCATCAGTTCGTCGCGGTTGAGCGCACTGGCAGCAACGGTTTGGGCCCCGGTAACGGCTTTGGGTTTACGGGATACCAGTCGAATGGTTTGTTGATTGGCTTGTAGAACGGGGATCAGGGCATTGGCGATGGTGCCATTGGCACCGATGAGAGTATGTAAGGCCATCTGTGAAACTTGTTTGATTGATGGGCCAAAGTTCGGTTGCAGGCTACCAGCAGGCTTGTACGAAAACGAAATAGATACATGGTATATGAATGAGCATACTCAGACAATAGCGCAAACCTTTGCGGCACCTGAAGGGCTGACGGAGGTATTCAGGCATATCTATTACATGAAGCATCCTAGAGAAGCGACCTGTCAGTCCCTTCAGTTGTTTCCCCATTACGAGATGATGCTGGTGTTTAATTTTGGGCCGCCCATATCAGTATCCGTCGCCGATCATACCTCGCTAGTGGAACGGGTGGCCATCCTGGGTCCATTAGACCGTGTACTAACTTATGAACTGTTGCCAGAGTCGGAGGTCATGGTCATCGTGTTCACCCTGAACGGGTTTTACCGGCTGCTGGGCAAACCCATTCACCCGCTACGAACCGAAACAGAAAATCAGGTGGCCGTTCCAGTAACTTACCTAACCTACCTGGACTTGTGGGAAAATCTGGTTCAACTACCCTCCATTGCCGACCGGGCGGAGTTACTAATGACTTATATCCAGCTGCATGTCGCCCCTGAGGACACGGCTTGGTTGCTCGATGAGGCTTCGCTATTCAGTAATCTGGCGATTGATCCGATCAAGATCATTGCCCAAAATCGTCGTCTTTCAGCCCGGTCGGTCCAACTGCGGTTACGAAACATGGTGGGCTTTTCGGCCAAAGAGATAGCCCGCTTTATTCGGTTCAAAAACGTGATCGCTCACCTGGTAAAGGAGCACCCCAGACTACCCGATTGGGCCGATCTGGTAGTCCAGCATGGCTACCACGATCAACCCCACCTGATTCGGGATTTTCAACGCTACCTGGGTCTCAGCCCGACCGACTTTGTCAATCAATTGGCTGAGCAACCCATCTGTATTACGCAGCCCGGTAAGCACTATTAAATACTGTACTACTTGAAAAATTGAGCATTTTATGAGATTAAGCTTTTTACCTTTCAAGGCAAAAATTTTTATCTTTTTGTCCAGTAAAAGGTAGCAAGTCCAGTCTAACGTACTATGATTTGCAGTACGGTAAATATGCCAGAAATTGTATTATTCGGGATCGGTTTATCGCGAGTAGGATTATCTTCGCTGGCCAGCGACTCATCTTGTTGCCTAAAAAGATTTACTACAATGCGGCTATCGATTTCGATCAGAAATTGATGCAGGTTCGCTTTCCAGTTGGTTTCTTCAACGATGAACTAACTATCTTCCCGAAGGTAGGCACAAATGGGGGTGATGTTACCCTAAATTTTTATGGGTATCAATTTGGGTATGGTACCAAAATCCAGCTTTTGAAGGCTGGCCAGTCTCCAATAAGTGTAGCCGATTCGCTACTGAGCTTTCCTGAACCGTTTAGTGTACAAGCTGTTTTTAATCTTCGCGGTAAAGCGGTTGGTATATAGACTGTAGAAATTACGTTTGCCAATGGTGAGAAAAAACTGATAGCCGATGGCTTTTACATTAAGCAGGCCTTACCAGCGGATGTTGTGGCTAAACTGGTATTTCCGCCAACGATGCGCTTTGGTGCTCCGACCAAGTTTGTGATCAGCATCCGCAACCGAGGTGAAACCGACGCTCACGGGGTGCCTCTATGGATCTATGTCCCGGATAAAACAACGGTCAAGCTATCCATGAGGGTTACTGGAGATAGCACCTTTAGTCCAGTAGACTCCTTATTTTTTATACCCATTGACACCCTGAATCGTCAGCCATTTAAAGGGAAAGCGTGTTGGTTGTTTATGCCGCTAGTTAAAGCGGGTGATATTCTGGAAATCACTGGCCAGCTTCAATACAGTGGGACTGCCAGTTCATTTAAGATGAATGTGTGGACAGGTGAACCTCTGTATGGCTCCCCAGTCAAGCCATATGCCTGGACTTGCATTGGCGCAATCGCTAAAAATATAGTTGGTGAAATAGTTGCTGAAATCACCAATGCTGGTGAGGTAAAAGAGTGCATATCGGGTCTATTTGACTTAACGACTGGTTTGATTGACTCAGGAATAGATGGCAAAAAAGAACGGAAGAAAGGTGAGGCCATAGTGGGAGATATGAGCTAGATCATCTATAAGTATTTTGTGAAGTGTGCCAAGGCGACTGGTGCTTTTATTCCCGTTACACGGGCTGGTAAAATAGTGTATACTGTAATGAAGGTTCTGTTAAAAGCTATTGATGGGTTAGATAGATTCAAGGGTGGGCTGGAAATGGAAAATGCTTGTGGACAAATCGTTCCCCAGGCCAAAAGAGAAAATCCAGTTAATGTGCCTGTTATAAATGCTCAAGACCCTAATGACAAATTAGGGCCCATTGGTGTGAATGTATCGCATTACATCAGTGCGAAGGATACCCTAGGTTATCTAATTCGATTTGAAAATTATGCTACCGCTACCGCAGATGCCCAATATGTACAAATACTGGATACATTAGCTCGGACCAAGTTTGATTTCGCTACGTTTTAATTTGGTTATTTTAAAGTAGCGGATACGAATTTTTATGCCCCACCTGGCCCCAAACACTATGTTCGGGATTGGGATTTACGACCCGACAAAAACTTGATTCTGCGGATGGAAGCAACCTTTACTGATTCAACGGGTATTTTAAAAGCAACGTATACAGCTTTAGATACACAGAACGATGGAGTGGACCACTGATCCCATCCTGGGCTTTCTACCCCCGAATCATAGGGCTCCTGAAGGCGAAGGAGGAATTTTCTTCACAGTTGCTCCAAAGGCTGATCTATCTGCTAATACGACTATTGCGAATCGATCATCGATCGTTTTTGACTATAATCTTCCTATTGTGACTCTGGTTTGGCGTAATGCCGTGGATAAAACTACACCGACGAGTCAAGTAGCGGCTTTACCGACTACTGTGCAAAGTACTACGTTTACGATCCAGTGGAGTGGACAGGATATAGGCTCGGGCGTTCGCCTTTACAATCTTTACGTAGCCACAAATAATGGTCCCTATAAACTACCCAAAACACGACGCTATCTAGTCTAACCTTTACAGGGCAACCAGATTCAACGTACCGATTTTATACGGTTGCTGTTGACAGTGTGGGTAATGAAGAAGCGGTTCCGGTAGTATTTGATACGCAAACCACGGTTCGTTTGCCAGGCTTGATTGAATCAATTCAACATGGAGATTGGGCTTCAACAACTACCTGGTCATGTGGTTGTATTCCAGATAGTATGTCTACCGTTACAATTAACCATTTAATTACAATTCCATCCAACAAACAAGTTCGTATCGGAAAAGTAAAATAGGACTTTCGCAGGTTATACGAATTTGATAATTGGCTGAGCTAGTTGAGCACGTAAGTAATCACTTAACAAGCCTTGCTTGAGCAGATAAACTGTCGTCTGGCAATGGTAAGCTAATTGTTTTAAACGCAACCAGACTAAATTGGCTGCGGCAATATGATTCCGCTGACTACGATTCAACCGGCATTGGCATTTGGCGATGCCGGTCAGTTGCTTTTCTTCTCGGTGAAACTGCCGCACGGGCGGCCCCGTCAATCTTCCAGCGATTGCTACTCTCTTGTTGAGCAGCAACCGCTGGAAGATTGACGGGGCCGCCCTTTAGGTTTGTCTTGTGGTAAGATTCCAAGATTTGGTAGCTTGCCAACTAGTGAACAGGGTGGGCTACCCTATGGGGCCGCAGAGTTCCAGCTCTAGGCACGGAACGGTCCGCCGTCCATATCTTTGTTTTAGGTTAATTACATTAGAAAAAGTACAATTTTTGAATACGACTTGACAGGTCTAGTCAGCACCCTAAGTTCCGCCGTTAGTACGTCCAACCGATACTGTGCCGCTGGTTGCTCTGACTAGCTTGTCTTTTCCCGGTAGCTTCAACAGTACCTATAGACGTAGCCATTGGCCACGATCTGGCATTTATGTGCAAAGGCGGGAAAAGGCGGTCGGTCAACCAATTTATTCACCTCTTAACCTCCTTTGGTATGCAACTACTGCGCTATTGTGTTGGCTTGGACATCAGTAAGGACTCTCTTCAAGTCTGCCTCTCAGTAATCGATTCCGATGGTCGAGTAGTGATCAAAGGATCAACTAAAGTAGCCAACAAACTGGCTGCTTTTGCCCAATTAGAACACTGGGTTGGTAAGCATCGAAAAGCGGATGGTTTACCATTGCGCTATGTAATGGAGTCGACAGGGGGTTATCATGAGGCCATAGCCTGGTACCTCTATCAGAAGGATCAGTCGGTCTGTATCTTGCTTCCCAACAAGGCAAAACACTACCTCAAAAGCCTAGGCTACAACCGGGCAGCCGGCGCTGTCCAAGAATGACAAGATTGACGCCCAGGGATTGGCACGTATGGGCCTTGAACAACAGCTTACTCTATGGAAACCGCTATCCAAGAACATCTACAGTTTACGCTTGCTAACCCGCCAGCATCAACGTTTTCAAGAATGGAAAACGCAATGTCGCAACCGCGCGGGCGGCCCCGCAGCAGCATGCGCTGGATTACAGTGCGATAGGCGATGATTTTATCACCAAACAGAACGATAAGCTGCTAGCCGTCTACGATCAACAGATTGAAGCCTTGGAGAAGGCAATCCAGGAGTTAATCGAGGGTGATATCGTTCTAAAAGCACAAGTTGAGCGGCTGACGGCTATCAAAGGCCTAGCCCTGCTGTCAGTAGCGGTACTGATCGCCGAAACCAATGGGTTTGAAAACTTTGCCAATCAACGCCAACTCGTCAGTTATGCGGGCTATGACGTGGTAGAAAATCACGGGGCCGCCCGTGCGGTCGGGCAATCGATCAGGTAAAACACGGATTTCTAAAAAGGGTAATAGTCGCATTCGTCGTATTCTGCATATGCCCTCTTTCAATGCGGTTCGCTTTGGAGAGCCAACCTGCCAAGCTCTTTATGAGCGGGTTTTTCAAAAGACCAATACTAAAATGAAGGCTTATGTAGTTGTGCAAAAGAAGTTATTACTCTTGGCATATGCGGTATGGCGTCATCAGACGAAGTATGACCCTATGCATTCGGTTCAGCCAGAAACAGACTCTTTACTAACCAGCAAGCCGGGCCAGGATAGCAAAAAAATAGTCCCGACTAGCGGGACTACACAGGATCAATCTGCCGTGGTGGAGTTGTCCTTTGGATAGCTCCAAGATATTAAAAAAATCCTAACTCAAAATTTGTTTTTCACGACAGTACCAGCGGCTGAATGTCTTTGATAATGGATAAAGCAGGCTTGCGCTCGGCAGAGGTGGGAGATTGAGAGGCTGTGCGCTTGGCTTTGGAGGTTTTGGCCGAATTGGACATAATTAAGGAGGTTTGAGTGAAACAATTTACTGAATTGTCTCTTCTCATTTTCACCCCTTTTGTCCACTTTTACTTGACGACGTACACTGATGAGCAGTTTCATTACATCCGTGGTGGCATACCAACTGTCCATCAACACATACCCGAACAAAAGGCCCCGATGAATGGCACTCATAAGCATATCCTGTAGGTGGTCAAGTTTGGTTTTGCCATCGCGGTCAGGATCAAAAATGCGATAATCAATCACCCAAAATTGATTGGTAACCGGATCAAAATAAACACAGTTGACCATCCCAATACCTTTGACAATGCCATGCTGATTACCTGAATACTGTCGCCTAAATCCTTGAATTTTAGAAGAATGAACCTTCTCCAGCACCACGTCATCAAAGATCACATACCCTTCGAGTCGACTGGTAAAAAGTGGGCTGACCTTCTCCCACAGCAGCCGAGGAGTAAGTTTTTCTTCTTTGAGGTATCGGTGGACGTCGTCGTGAGAAAGATCGGCAAAGTGATCGGCTAGATTGGTACAGGTATAGTTGATCTGACTAGAGAGTAAGTACTGGCAGTATAACTCGCGTGTTGTTGTCATCTCAAAAATTAACCATTTTTATCTATTTGCGAAAGTCCTATAATAAAAATAAGTAGATATATAGTTACCCTTTCGTACAATAATTAATTAAAAAAGGTATATTGTTGGTTAATTTGAAGGAATACACTCACAGCTTCTACATAAGTTGGCTTATTCACTTATACTATGAAGCATCTAATGCTCGTGGAGGATAACGATTTTCTCCTAAACCTATTAAATCAAACCTTTCACCAAGACTACCAATTAAGTCTCTACAAGAATGGCTTAGAAGCTATTAGAGGGTTAGAAAAAAAATTCGTATCCGGACCTAATCATTAGTGATTTATCAATGCCTTTCTGCGATGGTCTTGGCTTACTAAAACATGTACGAACGAGTACCTCTGGCAAGTACATCCCTTTTTTCATCCTATCTGGAAATGAAGAAAGTAGTGTTCGAATTGACTGTTTAGAACATGGGGCCGATGACTTCATTACAAAACCCTTTAATCTACGAGAGCTGCAGGCTAGGGTGAAGGCACAATTAAATACAGGCGTCATGCCCCAAACTACAGGATTTTCTTAACATGGACCACTCCAGGCGTGGCCAAAAAATGAAAAGACGAACAAAACGGTATCCCTGTTCCTATGAATATAGTTGTTTCGTGAATGGTGGAAATTTAAAAAATCGGGTCTCTAATTGAGCCGATTTTTTTGTCCGTCTCCTGAAACGGTCCATTATTGCTAAAGGGACTTTTCAAAGTCAAGTGACGGATTGTGTACGAAACGACTAATGTACCCTATTTTGTGGATCAGTGTAGCCAGTGCAGGAAATGCAGAGGTAATGCCATCGTTTAGCCTTGGCCACGGCCTGCTTGATTGCCCTCAAGCAGTAACCCAGTAGGTTAGCCATCGATTAAAGGCTACCTTTGACTATGAGTCAACCTACATATACCGCTATCCCTGATACCTCGGATAACAACTACTGGGCAACAAAGTCGGAGCCTGGCAATGTGCGCAGCACCACGTTTGTACCCAGAGATAAAGAACTTCACCAGCAGCTAAAGATTAAAGCGTGGGCCATTATTCAGGCTTCACTCAGGAAGAGTAATAGAAAAGTAAGCTACTAAGTAGGCCCCATCAGCCTTTCTGGCTTTATTAGATAAACTGTATAATGGGCGGCCTCTAGTTGGCTTGGTAATCAATACGCGGGGTCAATCACGGCCACCCTCGCCTTTCCTTTAACCCGGCTCTTTTTGCTTTTAAAGCAAGGAGATTCGGGTTTTTAGTGGGGTCTGAGTTCGTACTAGAGACTTTTGGGTAAATCTAAAAAAAGTTACTGTGCCGTGCCGCCGGAGCGGTAACTAAAGATAACGTATGTGACTGATTGAGTTTGACAGGTATTAAAAGTTAGTGTCTCGTAAAAACGCGCTACTTATCATTTGTGACCATGCTTTATATAATATCACAAAAGGCTCCTGTGTGAGACAGATGAGATGTAATGCTGAAGCTAGTTTTATTGTCTGTCTAACTCAACTCGTATGCCTTTCAATTCACTGAATTATTTATGAAGTGAAATTGTTCCTCTTAGTAAAGGTAAAATTGCCTAAATTTGTATCAACACTGAAAGGAAACGCATGATGAAACGAGTTGCCTCACCCGAAAATCTTCTGCTCAGAGATGTGCCTGGACACATCAATGATAGTGAAATCCTTTCCTTTCTTTACACCAGAGAGGTCAATTGGCAGCATGTCAATGCCATTAAGACGTTGACTGATTTTAATGATACCATCATTTCGGACTGGCTTAATGTGAGCGTTAAAACATTCCGCGAATACAAAAAGCCGCCAACGACCTTTAAGGAAAACGTCAAAGAGCAGGTTTTACTCCTGTTAGCCCTGATCAAGCACGGCATTGCTGTATTTGGCTCGGTGAAAGAATTCGACCAGTGGCTGAACCGGTCCAACTTTTATTTTGACAACAAGAGTCCCAATGCCTATTTAAATACGGTCACCGGGCTACGATTTGTCGATGATCGGTTGACGGCCATGGAATACGGAGACAATGTGTAAGGGATGGAAGTATTTCGAATCAGTAAAGACGTTCATGCCTATAGCTTACGTTCGTCAGGCAGTGCGAATCGGTGGAATACAAAAGGGCAGCAAGTTATTTACACCGGCGCATCGCGTTCCTTATCCTCTCTAGAACTAGTAGTTCACCGGGGAGTCATTCAGCCCACCTCTTCTTATAAGGTGATGGTCATCTCTATTGCTGATGATGATTACTTGATGCGAACGATTCACCTTAAAGAACTTCCTGCCAACTGGCGAACCTTAGCGGGTTACTCTGCCTTACAAAAAATCGGGTCCGACTGGTACACCAGCCAGGAAAGTCTACTCCTGAAGGTTCCTTCAGCGATCATTATCTACGAGTACAATTACATCATCAATACCGAACATCCAGACTTCAGTCAGCATGTTCAGCTGGTTAGAACCGAGGACTATTTTTGGGATTCCAGGCTTCTCTAGGCGCTAATGAAGGTAAATTAAACCGTATTCTAGAATCCTGTATGAAGAGCCAAAACAAGTTTCAGATATATGCATCTTAAATGGGGCAATTAATTAGACAACCTCTTTTAATAACTGTTTACTTCCAGTTGTTGCCTACCCTCCCTTTCCAAAAAGAGGGCCAGTAGCTTTCTGGTCACTGGCCCCGGGTATGGTTGGGGTAGTACGTACTGATCAATTTGGCGAACCGGCATAATCCGTTGGTTACTTGGGGTAATAAACACTTCATCTGCCTCAAAAACTTCCGCTAAGGAATGGCTCGCTCTTCGACGGTAAAATACCCTGACATACCGATAAAACATGTTTTCGGGTAATGCCAGGTAAGATACCGGTATCAGCAGTACTAACCGTTTTGTTTTTAACAATAATGACGTTGCTTCGCTACGACTCGGAGATAAACCCGTTCGAACAGTATAAATAGTCATCAGTGGCCTGACGCTTTAAATGAGACAGCATTTGGATGGGTGGCAAGTAACTGAGCGTTTTGACCGTCGGAATCTCCCGATGGTATTCATAGGACATTAAGCTTAAACCGAAGGCTGCATCGGGAAAGCTTAATGGGCTGGCCCAAACCCGTAAATTCGGTTGCTCAGCCGGGGTAAACCCATCCGGTGAATAGCCACCCGTGGTCCAAGTGGTCATCGACGAAAATGAGGTGGCCTTTTATAACCCGCAAAAAATCAAAGATGCCGTACCCCCGCAGAAAAGCCAGGTCAGTGACCTGAAGGCAAGTCTCTGCCAGGGGTAGGAACTCACCGTTAACATAAGCGTATGCGTCCATGTAAATAATCCAAATAGGATTGGTGTGTTTCCCTAACACCGCATCAGGGTTCAGGGTTAGGTAGATCGCTTTCCAATACTGGTTCTATGGAACCAATCGGTTCAAGTAAGGATAAAATTATACATTCCTTACTATCTCCCGGCCAGGTCGGCGACTCCGTTCGGAAACATGCTTTTGGCCACCTGCGCCATATCCAGTGCCTCTCGCAGTAATTTAATCTTACCATCTTCAGCCACTAACCGACCCATATACGTTTGGTGGTAAGGCCGCCCGGTTGCCGCCACTTGACACCTGACATCGTATTCCCCAAAAGCCTGATTGGGCGTATCGATATGGATCTGAATATTCTCAAACGCAAAACCAGGAAAGGTTTTGGGCAGATTTTTTAGGAATTGGTAGAGGACGTCTTTTCCTCGCCATTGCCAGGGCATCCCCAGAGTAGCTAAATAAGGCAACTCAATGGTAGCATCCTCCGCGAAGAGTTCAATCGCCTTGTCGGCATCGTTAATTGAGTGAAGATAACCTAGCAGCAATTCAGTTGCGGTTTTTGTTGAATTCATAGCCTTGTTTGGTTGATGGTTGTACTGATAAATTTAGTAGTGGGTACCCGCTTGCGCACGCACTCGCTCTTAAAGCACGGGGCTTTACGGGATCCGATTGGATCGTTTCACCCAATGGGCGCATTTGTCATTTTGGTGCGGCTAACTTAGTACCGATAGTTGATCACGCGTTTTGACTACAGGGTACTTTTTGGAGCGGGACAAAAATCGGTTGAGGAGGGAAACAGTTTTGGTAGGCAAAGACTAGCGACGAACGTTACCCCCTCTAGTGCCTTATTGGTTTTTCTTTATATCCAGAAAAACCAGTAAGGACTGAATCTTTCCAGCTTCGAAGGTAAAAATGTCCTGGCCCGTAACCCGTGCCGGATCAGCGGGTGGCCCGAATTGCCAGTTCACGCGGGCTATGTTATGATGCGATTCGACGGGTGTCCGTTGAGCAAAACTGTATTGGGGTCGTTCAGACAGCAGATTGCCAATATATGCATCGATGTTTGGCAGGCCATTGAATCGGTAATGAGCAATGACTAAAATATCGTTACTGTATAACTGTTCAATGGCCTCTCTTCGGGTTGACCCGTTTCGGTCACTCCATACGGTAAAGTGCTTCGCGATTAACGTGTTTATTTCGTCTTCTTCCATGCCAGTTGATCGGGTAAATGTTGTGCTTCCTCCGTGCGATTGAGCGCAAAGTTGCGGCTATCGAGTAAGCTCATCATTGACATTTATCAAAAAAAAGAAAGAAACCCAAACATGGTTGGTAAAAAGTAGCCAGAAATGGTTCTGCTATTCGAAGCACGTGTGCTTATCGCTTTCGGGCAACCTTATTCCTCATTCGGCTCAGTGTTTCGGCACTGATGCCCAAATAAGACGCAATCATACTTTGCGGTAGGCGGGTATTGAGGCTGGGGTAATTCGTTAAAAAATGAAGGTATTTTTCTTCCGCACTGTAACTGATGGCGGCATGAATACGTTGCTGAGCGGCTATAAACCCACGGTGCAGGATCTCGTTGACCATATGGTCAAACAAGGGTATCTCTCTCCGAAGTTGCTCAAAATGTTCTTCTTTGATGATGACTAAGACGGAATCTTCTACCGCGTCGATGTTAAATGAAGATGGCTTGCCCGAAATGAGGCTTTGCCGGTCCCCTGTCCACCCGTTCTCTACCGCAAAATTGAGGATATGTTCCGTGCCTTTAGCATCGACGGAATAAATGCGTAAACAGCCACTAGCCACAAAGACATTCAGTTGCCAGACGTCGCCTTCCTGCAAAAGAAATTGTTTCTTTTTCAGTTTTTTTATCACGCTGTATAACCGGATGTGCTCCAGTGTACGTCGTCAAATGAAAGTGGACAAAAGGGGTGAAAATGAGAAGAGACAATTCAGTAAATTGTTTCACTCAAACCTCCTTAATTATGTCCAATTCGGCTAAAACCTCCAAAGCCAAGCGCACAGCCTCGCAATCTCCCACCTCTGCCGAGCGCAAGCCTGCTTTATCCATCATCAAAGACATTCAGCGACAAACCCGACGCCAATACACCGCTGAAGAAAAGATTCGCATTGTGCTAGAAGGCTTGCAAGGCGAACAGTCAGTAGCTGAGATCTGTCGGCGGGAAGGGCTCAACACCAACATTTATTACCGCTGGAGTAAAGAGTTTCTCGAAGCGGGTAAGAAACGACTGGCGGGTGATACAACTCGAGAAGCCACCGCTCCCGAAGTGCAGTCCATCAAGTCCGAAAATGAGGCTCTTAAACAGCTGGTAGCCGAACTGAGCTTAGAGAATCGGGTATTAAAAAAAAAGCCTTAAGGCCGACGATTAACCCCGATCATCACATGACTCAGTCCGAGAAAATGGAGATTATAAGCTTAGTCGAACAGTCACCCATCAGTGTAAAGGCCACGTTACAGGAACTGGGGATCAACCGAGCTACTTTTTACAGCTGGTATAAGCGTTATTTAAGCGCTGGCTTTGATGGCTTGGCCGATCAACCTTGCCGTCGTACAAGCATCTGGAATCAACTACCAATCGGCGAAAAAAATCGGATTGTTGAGCTAGCTTTAGATCGACCTGACCTTTCCAGTCGCGAACTGGCTTGCTATATCGTTGATAATGAGCAGTGGTTTGTCTCCGAATCCACCGTTTACCGGGTTCTCAAAAGTCGGGGGCTAATCACTACCCCTGCTTATCGGTTGATGGAAGCGGCTGACCACTTCTATAATCCGACCACGGCTCCCAATCAACTCTGGCAGACTGACTTCACCTATTTCAAGATCAAGCACTGGGGTTGGTATTATCTGTCGACGGTATTGGATGATTATTCTCGGTACATCTTAGCTTGGGAATTATGTCCGGGCATGCAAGCGACAGATGTAGAGCGAACCGTGCAAGCTGCTCTGAAAGCGAGTAGTCTGAAAAGTGGTCAGCGGCCTCGTATGCTCTCCGACAATGGTTCGGCTTATGTATCTCGCTATCTAAAGGATTATCTGAAAGGAGAAAGCATCGATCATATTCGTAGCGCTCCCTTTCATCCGATGACCCAAGGAAAGATCGAGCGGTATCATCGATCCATGAAAAACGTGCTGTTATTAGAACACTACTATAGTCCGGATGAGTTGAGAGAACGCCTAACGGAGTGGGTAGACTATTATAATCATCAACGCTACCATGAATCACTGGACAACGTACGGCCAGCCGATGCGTACTGGGGCCGTCAAGAGCAGATCTTGGCTAGTCGGCAAAAAACGAAGCAGCTAAGTTTGTCCCAACGCCGGAAAAATCATATTTTTCAGCGAGCCCAAAGTGGCTAAAACCATCTCTTCTCTTTTCACCCGCGTCTGTCCACTTTCATTTGACGACATACATCGGACTTAAAATCGAACGAGGTGGTTAGTAAAAATAGGCCAGATAGGGCCGAATACACGGTTAAAGTTGATAACTTGTTTATGGTAGTTGTTGTGATTAAAAAAGTAAATTGGTTGATTATGAGTTGATCAGGAGAGAAGCTCAGCTCTGATGTTAAGTCCCTTCCCTGATTTTTCAGGGGAGGGGTTGGGGTAAAACTATCAGGCTACCTCCAGAGCAGCATGTATTTTCGTCAGACGCTCGGACGGCAACTCTTCTCTGGCCATTTGCAGGAAGGAATCGAATACAAAAACCGGTGCGCCCTGTTTAACGCCTGACAGCCATTCAATTACTTCCTTGTCATTGATGGAACGCATCATCCATCGGCTTTCGGCCATTAGCGTCTGAGGTGAAATTGCCTCAATAATCTCGTGCTCCATATGCCGAATTTCTTCATCGGTATAATGCTTCCAGAGCAGATAGATCAGCACAGTCTCCTCTTTATTCATGTGGTAGAGATTAAAGCCAATGAACTCGCTGAAGGCGAAGTGAATACGTTGACCAATCGCTTCCAGCTGATTCTCAGACGTAGTGGTCCGCCATTCCTGAATGTGATCAAAAAGCGACTGAGTTAAGCGGTGATCGATCTCATGATCTTTTTCCAGCTCATCAATGAGTTGCGCGTTCTGTTTGCGGATGTGCGGTAGAATAAACCGATCCTCATGTTCGGCGTGTTCATCGAAAAAATGAAGTGCCTGCTCTAACTGATCGATAGTTTCGCCTGCTTCTGACTGCGAAAAATCGGTTTGCTGTAAACGAATAGCCGTATCGTACAGCATGCCACGAAGGCCTTTATGAATTTGATTAAATACGTTGTAACGCTGATTTTGCATGATCTTTTTGGTATGTAGAGGGTGAACTAATGGATGAATAATCGGAGGTTGGTGTGGTCAGCCCAGATGGCAGTGCTTTCTCGACAGCGACAATCTGATGGCTGATACACGGATGTTTGCGAAGGCATGATAACCCGCAAGCCCCGGCAGAACGTTGACTGGATCGGCACATAGTGTACAGACGTTTACTTGACGGCTGTTGCTTCAATCTCAATCCTGAGCTGCGGAAATGCCAGTGCGTTGACTTCGGTTAATGTGCTCGATGGCACACAGTCTGCCCGTTGCAATCGGTTCATTACCTGACCGTAAGCCGCAAAAAACTGCTCAATTGAGGTCGTATAGAAGTTTAGGCGCACTACGTTTTTCAGGGAGTAGCCCGCTTGTTGCAAGACCGTGTCCAGATTATCGAAACACAGACCGATTTGCTCCTCCATCGTGCCGTCAACGGGTTGGCCTTGTGCATTTATTGCAGCCTGTCCGGCACAATACAGCGTATGGGTTGCGAGAGGGATTTCTACTGCCTGGGTATAGCCTAAGTGGTCTTGCCATTGCCAGGGATTGATAACTGTTTTGTTCATGGGTATTGTTGTTTAAAAGAGGAAATTGTAGCTGGAAATTTGTTAATACTTATGAAACCAGTGCTTTTACCGGTTCAGGCATGGTGCGATAATTACCCGCAGCGTAGCCAATAGGCAGTTGGTTTACTTCGAACGAATAGAGTTCGTGGATGGCTTCGTCGGCTCCGGTAGTAAATCGAACCCGGCAATAAGTCAGCCCTGCCTGCGTGTTCGAAAAAAGCCAGGTACGGCCCAGTTTCGCGAGTATAAAGAGACCATTATCATCGCCCAATGCATTGAAATCGAGTATTGGTTTCGTTTTGCAAAACTGCTCCACTCGAAAACGGCGTTGAATTTCTCGGGCTGTGTAAGCTACATCCTGGGTTGGTAGACCGATCTCGCTGACACACTGAAATAAATCCGAAAAGGTTAGGTTTGGATCATTCAGATTAAGGTCAGTTCGGGCAATGAACTCCAGCAGATTTCCGCAGGGATCGTAGAAATAACAGGCTTTTGCGCGCCAGTCAGGAAAATAGGCAATGGTTTTTCCGGGTTCCTGCGTCGATAAATAATCCAGATCGTAATAATACATAAGCACATCAAGCGAATCGCACGGTACGTTGATCGCGACGTGATAAGGAGCCACTGGCTTGTCGACGAGCTGAAACGTGAGCTGAGTGAAACCAACCAGCACCGTCAGATGGGCGACGGAACGACTTAAGAGGGGCAGTCCAAGACGACCGACGTAGAAAAGGCGAATGGCCTCCAGGTTATTTGTATACAGATCAAGTTCAAGGATTTTCATAAAAAAGAGGATAAGAGAATTGGCGACTGACGAATTGATTTCTGTCCTGATTGCTTACTCAAAACTAGTTGGCTCAACTGCCTAAACACAGGTAGTTGTGTATGAACTGGCGAAAGCAACGTATGAACTGCGATTCGGATGCTTGTAATGTTTAGTTGGTTTATTATCAACGCTCTACGTATCAGTTTGTCCACCTTTCTGCTTTTCTGAAGGTATGCGTAGCAGCTACTACCCGACGGTTGAATTACTTCAATGAGCGGAAGTACTGATAGAGTGACGCTAACTCAATGTCGCTGTAGGCAGCAGTCATTTTCCACGGCATGTGATCGTTGTTAATCTGGTGACCGTTTGGCGTTTTGCCGGTGCGCAATGTATGGACAAACTGATCCAGTGTCCAGCGTCCAGTCGCGCCGGTGCTGGTTAGGTTGGGGGTAGGAGGGAAGCCTGGTGCTACAGGATCACCGCCTTTCAGATCGGGCCTGTGGCAACCTGTACACGTAATTGACAGATACTTTCCTTGTCCGATACCCAGCGTTGTATCGGCGCGGGCAACCATCGGTTTTTGATGATCAATCATTTCGACGGGCAATAGCGGCATTTTGCCTAAGTAGGTCATTACCTTTGCCACTGGCCCGATATCATGGCCGGGGAGTTCGTTGTCGACAGCAGGCACTTGTTGACAGTAGGCAATCAACGCCTGTAGATCTGGCTCGGCCAGCACTGTGCTTTCGTGTGAAGGCATAAACAACAATGGCCGCCCCTTGCGGTCAACGCCATGACGTAGCGCCATCAGCCAGTCGGAGGTGCTGTAATCGGCGGGTCGACCACCTTTGCCTCGTGTCAGGTTCGCGGCTACAATCCTGCCAATAGGCCCGTCGTTCATAAAGATTTTTCCTGCTAGATTTTTGCCATGGCAATCGGTACAGCCTTTAATGGTGGCCAAGTGTTCTCCCCGTTGCAGAGTGGCTTTGTCGGTCGGTATAGCTAGGTTCTCGGTAGTAAACGAGTACGGCTTTTGGATTCGCTGATTGATATTGTGTGAAATCGTAAAATAGGCAACTACGACTAAGAGAATCAGGGTGAGGAAAATGCCACCGATCCATTTTCCGAGGGTACGAAGTTTGTTCATGTGAGGATTGTTTACAGATCGACCCAAAAGTAGTGGAGCTATGGGGCCAATTGAAGAGTGAGTTGTATGGACTGGTCAGGTAACCGGATGAACCGTAGTAAGAACTGACTGAACAGTGATTGGATAAACCAGTATCTGGTATATTACCAGCTGGTTTCTGATGGGGCCTCAAAGGCGATATGCAGGCATTGATCGTACAAAAGCCGTCATCTCTGATTGATGAATCATCCATTCAGGCAGGGCAATTTGTTAATGAACGGTCTAAAGTGTATCGGTATCTACAGATTAACTACCGTAAACTTGTCAAACTGATTCGTGATTAACTAAATTAGGACTTACGCAAAGGCAACTGAAGGATTCGCCAACTCTTGACGAAGGTAAGCATCTAATAAGCCTTGTTTGAGTTGGTAAACCGTTTTCTTAGTCTGATAAGCCAACTGTTTAAAACGTAACCAAGTCAGAGCCGCTAAGCCAATGTGATTGCGTTGACTACGAGCTAATCGACATTGACAACATTCCAGACCCGTGATCTGCTTATCTTCTCGATGAAACTGCTCAATTGTCCAACGAATACCACTTTTTTCTTCAGCGGCACTCGTCTCATTTTGAGCTAAATCGTTGGTGACGATATAGTCCGTCCGGTGGGTAGACACCAGTACGCGGAACAGTTTAAGATAGGTGTTTTGAGGCATCTTGTGTACTTTAACCAGCTTACCCTGCTGCACCTGTTGAGCTGACCAGCTCAGATAGCTGACAGGTTGATACGGTTCTTTGCCACCTGAATCATCGACCTTACGGTTGCTCTTGATAGGACAGTAAAACAGTTTTTCATTGGTAATGAGCCACTTGAAGAGGTCGGTCACAGCATACCAACTGTCCATTAAGACGATTCGATAACTGATCTGGCGGGGTGCTAGTTGGTTAAGCATGTCCAACACATGATCCAACTTGCTTTTTCCATCCTCATCGGGATTAAAAATACGGTAGTCAATGAGCCAGAACTGATTAATTTTAGGATTGAAGTAGACACAATTAACCACACCGATGCCTTTGATGATTCCATGAGCATTTCCACTGTATTGCCGACGAACCAGTTCAATTTTATGACTATGTTCTTTATTGAGCACGGTATCATCAAAGAGGATATAGCCATCGGTATCCAGTTGAATTTGGTGGCGGACATGTTGCCAGACCTGGCGAGGTGCCACTCGGCTAGCTTTGAGAAAGTACTGCACATTGTCATGGGTGATCCCTTCCAGGTGATCAGCCAAGTAGGTAGCCGTATAGTTGATCTGGCTACTCAGTAGAAACTGTCCGTAAAGTTGTGCGGTGACCTTCAAGCTATTTTTTATTTCAATTTACCACTTTTGCGTAAGTCCTATAAATAACACCATAGGCTGCTTGGACAAGCGTCAGGCTTATTTTCCCATCCACTTTCGGAAGTCCGTGGCACGTTCCCGGCTCACTAATACCTCGTCAGTAGGAGCCGGTTTCAACACCAGCTTCAGTTTATGATGGAAATAGGAATGGATTTGCTGTACTGAATTGATGCTGATCAGAAATTGACGATTGACACGGAAGAAGAGAGACGGATCAAGCATATCTTCTAACTCTTCGAGATTATAATCCAGTGAATATTTCTGGCCGCCGAGCGTCCGAAGCAGGGTGACCCGCTCTTCATAGTGGAAATAGGCAATATCAGTCACATCAATTGGTAGCCATTGTGAGAGATGTCGAACCAGAAAGCGACGCCGATAGTCAGCCGGTTGCGTTTGTTGGCGCAACTGCTGAATCAATGCATCGATGGCAATGACCTGGACTGGCTGAGAGTGGAGTCGGTGGTTGAGTTGATCATATTTTTCCAGGCTGGCAGCCAGTTCCTGTTGCTTAATGGGCTTCAGCAGGTAATCTATGCTGTTGACTTTAAACGCTTTAATGGCATATTCATCGTAGGACGTGGTAAAAATGATTGGCGCCGAAACCGTCGTTTGGTCAAAAATCTCGAAACTTTGTCCATCGGCCAGTTCGATGTCCATGAAGATCAGGTCTAGGTCGGGAGCCGTTTTCAGATAAGCGACCGACGCTTCAACGCTAGGTGTGGTCTGAACAATTCTCACCTGTGGAGCCACTTCCGAAAGGAGTTCAGTTAACCGAAAGACCGCTAATTCTTCGTCTTCAATCAGTAGTACGTTCATATCGTGTCCGGCGTTGAGGAAGCTGCCGGTAGGCCAGGTGATTTGTTTCGAAGGTAAAGTAAGAAATGGATACGCGGAGGTCGAATAAGATCCTGTTCGAACTGATTAAATGCCAGCCCGAACCCGTCAAAAGTAGATTCCAGGCAGCCAAACCGTGGCATGCTGAAACGGGACCTTATATAGGTATAAGCGGCAGAGCGACAACAAATTGCCCGGCTTCTTCCCGCACCGACGGTTTGGCTTGCCCCAGCATTTCATATTTGGCCATAATGTTAGCTAGCCCCACACCATTGGAAATGACGCCTTGTTTTTTCTGCTGTAGATTGTTGCGAACGTGCAGATTGGCCAATTCATCCGTCTGAATTTCAACCCGTAATGGCTTATTGGTTAGCACAATATTGTGTTTTACAGCATTTTCAACCAGTAATTGTAAGGTCAATGGAGGTAATTGATACCGGTTAAAGCGATGATCAACCTGAATGCTTAACTCGAAACCGGTACCATGACGAGTCTGGAGCAGATGCGCATATGAGTGGATAAATTCCAATTCTGTAGCTAAATCGGTTAGGTTTTGCTCGTTAGCGCGTAGAATGTAGCGATAGACGGAGCTAAGTTCTTCGGCAAAGGTTTCGGCCTGACGAGGGTTTTTGCGAATTAGCGCAATCAGCGAATTGAGACTGTTAAACAGAAAATGAGGGTTTACCTGCTGCTTCAACGCGTCGAGCTGACTCTGCATATTAGCCACCCGCAATTTCTCCCGTTCCTGCTCAGACTGGAGCAACTGAGCCTTATAGTGCGATGAATCCAGTCGATAGAACACTAATTCATAGACGGTCACGAAAAATAGCCCTATGAAAATGGCATGGAAGAAATCAATCCCGTTCGGACTAAACCGAAACGCATGATTGCCCATACGAATCACTGTTGGGCGTTCACCAATCCGAAACCCAACAAATGTGCCCCGCGTGTAGCTATAGTGCATCAAATCGGCCGACCAGGAAAACAGCGTAGTCACCATGGTACAGGCCAACAGGGTAAGGCCCAGTCGATACGCAGGTTTGAGGTGGGCCAGCACTACGTATCGGCAATAGATATTGATGGCTCGATTCAGGTGCCAGATCAGGATAATCGACACGATGTTGAGACCAATCGAGGCCAATCCCTGCGAGGTTAGCGGTTGCTGAATCGTGTCATCGTCTAGAATAAACAGGATTGCCAGTAGGCTAATACCGACGACGCGTATCCAAAAATCGTGGATCGGGCGGTTCATGCGTTGATGGATGGAGACGTTAAAAATAGCTTATCAGCCTGATTAAACAAGGATGTTGTATCGCTTAGTCAACTGTTTTTAATTCCTTGATGAGCCTGGTCAATTTCCGTCGTTTCCTAGCCTCATCGGTGCTTGAAATAAGTGTTTCTAAAGCAATTATCTGGGCTCTTTTCAGAGCTTTATGTTCGGCTATTGCCAGATCGGGTCGCACACCCGTTCCCTCCCAATTCGTATGCGTAATCGGGTTCAAGGCATATTCGGCTGGGATGAAAGCCGAAAAATGATCACCGATTCGAACCATCTCTCCAGAATGAGCGCCACCGGCCGTTGATTCGCCAATAAGTGTGGCGCGTTTCAGATTCTGAAGATCGTAAGCAAATTCTTCGCCCGCCGAAAAGGTCTTTTTACTAGTAAGGATGTATACCCATTTGCCGACATAGCGTTTACCCGGAAGTTGCGAATGCGTCCAGAAAGACTGAACCGACTTACCACCCCGGCTAACAATATCGTTTAGATGAACCGAATCGGAACCGAAAAAGTAGCTGGCCAGAAAAGCAACCATTGCCGGTTCACCACCCCGATTGTGTCGTAAATCCAGAATTAGTGCATCGGTCTGGTTCAGGTGCGTTAGGGCCGCTGTAGCCGTTTGAGCCGCCAATTCGACGGGCATAAATTCATCGATTCGGAGATAGCCAATATTGCCCGGCAGGAGTTCTGGTTTGCCGAAACCAAAATTGATCTGCCGACCGTATTGCTCCAGAGTAGTATTTCCGTCAGCCTTGGCGGTAAGATCGCTGCTCGCTGAGGAAGCCGATTTATTCTGATAAAACAGTTGCAAATGTTTATCATGGCTAATCCGCTGTATCTGAACGGTCAGGGTATCGGCAAATGCCTTGCTGCTGGTAATAGAGTCGTAGTCGCCAGCGTTCAGTTTGGCTTGAATAACTTCCTGAATCTGGGTGGCTACTTTCGGAAATACATACTGGGAACCCAGTTGCTGCAGAAGCGACTGGATGACAACCATGCGCGTTTGGGCATCAATGGGTTGATCAGGACCCGCTACCACGGGTTGACAAAAGCCAATTCGTGGTAGCAGCATGAGTGACCCTGAATACAGCAGGTGCAACAGGGTTTGAGGTAAGCGATGCATCGTATCTATTGATCGTTAATTAGCCATCGCCACCTTAAATTCAGCGCTCACCATTCGCTTGTCAATTTTCAGGTTGGGACAGTTTCCTTCCACCCAGTACACTTCCGCCTTAAAGGTACCTGTCACGAAGGTCACCCCATTGATGACCTTCACCTCATCGATGAATGCGTTCCACGGGGAAGCTTCCGAGTAGCTTATCCAACCGTCCGAATCGCAGTATGCGTGGTTACTGGTTAGGTTACGGTTGCCTTCCCCCAAAGCAACTTCCGCTCGCCCTTCCGTTTCGATACTCGCGTAAGGCGTTACACCTGGTGCCAGGCTCGGCTTATGTATAAGCAGGCTCAGCGTCTGCCCGCCATCAAGCATGGTACCAAACGTCTGGATAGAAGGGCTCGTAAAGCCGTAGTTTCCCTTGCTGTTGATGGGCTTTCCATCAATTGTAACCCGAAAATAAGTGCCGCCATAGCGGATAGTTTTCATCAACACAGCCTTGCCGGTAGCACCCTTGCGGGGTTGCTGATCAGGTGGCAAAAAGTTGTAGACATCAACCGTTACCAAATCAGCGCCTTGCGCCGAGCCTGCCGGCGACGAATAGGTTGCCTGTACATTGGAGGCAGCCACGTCTAACTTTCCTTTGCCGACTACCCGCCAATTACGGATGTTGCTAGGGTCTTCCAGTGTCTTTTGTCGTGATAAATGCACCTCCAAATCACTGCTTGTCAGCGATGACACTAAATCGCCACTATAACTATACAGTTGAAGTGTCGACGATTGGCCGGGTGAAAGATAATCAGGTTTGGCTTCTAAGGTGTATTCGGCAAAAGCGCCCCAGTCGCTGAAGTGTTTGGTGCTGACTGTAAGGGTTTGCGTCGTTTCGTCTAGCTCCGTATTTAGTAACGCCTTCCAATAGCCATCACTACCCTGATAGGCCATAAACAATGCCTGAGCCGACGTGCCGTCTAAACTATCGACATTGTATTTGTACTGGAGCTTAATGGGTTTGTCAAAGGTCTGTCCTTCGGGAAGCAGCCGGAACGATTGACCGTTAATAAGTCCTGGTAAAGTAGGCGTAACGGGTTGCATGGTGAAGGTAGTTGCTTTGGAAACGGCTCCGGCGGGAATAGTCATACTGAGGGTGCCGTCGGCAGAAGCCAGTGTTCCGCCTTCGGGGCCGATTGTTTTCTGAATTGGCTGGCCTACCGGCGCACCGTGCTCATACACGACACCGGTGTGAGGTGAGGGGGTATGGGTCGTCGTGTCGGCTGGTTTGGTGGTGTCAACCGGATTGACAGCGTCGGTTGATTTTTGGCAGGCTAGTAGACCGACGAGAAAAAACAGGGGTACATATAAGAAACGGTTCATGGTTAAAAAAGAGAGTTGATAGATTCATTAGTTGTTGTAAAAATTGAGAGAGTTCTTTTGCCTTGATGGTTACCAGACCGCCAGATAGCGACGCTGTAGGTCGGCGGCTACGCCATTTTTGAGCGCCTGGCGACCCAGCCAGTTAAATAGTGGCTGAAAAAGTCCCAGGTAACCTGTCATACGCGTTTCGCTAATCAGGACCAGATAGCCCAGTGCGTATGGATTTTTAGGTATTCCCTGCGCCGTGGTTTTCCCATCGCGGGCCAGGCCGTAGGAAATCTGCAATGTTTGCTCAAAGCCTGGAAAACCAGGTGTAAAGCGGCACTGGAAGCGGCAGGGCTCGCCAGACTGATTAAAAAAACGGTGCTTGCAACGGGCGGGTGCGCTAACGGATTTCCCCCGTTTTAGTCGGATAATCTGCTTATCAATTTTCAGGCTCAGCTCACCTTCCAGACAGGTAAATTCTTCCGAAAAATCGGTATGGTAATGCATGGGGGTTCCGGCTCCGGGGGCTAGTAGCACATCAACCAGTGTATGACGCCCATCGCTTTCTCTGCTGATTTCCAGGAAAATAGTGTCCTCTTTTAGTACGGGGTTGGTTATGGTTCGCCCGGTAAGTAGTCCGGCGCGGGGTGGCGTTGTCATTCCTTTGTGTCTTAATAATCGGTTGATTAAGAACTGGCCCGGTGTTCGGGTCTGGCATTGGTTTGCTTATCCAAAATTGAGGTGGGGTAAGCCCAATGACCAATTGGTATCTGTTCGAAGTAGCACTTGCAGTAACCGAAGCAGGCAGAAACCATCATTTGGCAGCTACGTAGTACCCCTGCCAGTCTGCTGCGTCAAGTGTATGACTATGAGAAGAGGTAAAAGTTGTACGCTAGCCGAGACGATGTGACTAGCCCAGGCTGCTTAAAATGACGCTCATGCCGTTTCGATGCCTCAGAATGATACTTTAGACAGGGCAGGATTTCAGGAGTTGGTTGAGGATCAGAATTTTGTCGGACAGTAAACAACAAAATTGACTCACAACCAATCCATACACATGAAAAAATTAACCCTTTCTACTGACCTGGTGAATGCCGTCACATTTCTGACCCTACTGCTGATCTTTCTATGGGCCGTTAGCTGGCTATTAATCGATTATGCCTTGGTATTCGCCGATTTCATACAGGACAAACTTCCCTCTACGCAGGCGCTGGTGCACTGGGTCACTGTTAGCTAATTTTCTCTTTTACACAAACTATAAACAACAATCCAATGAATAACAAACGCATTCTCATTGCCACCATGCCGCTCGATGGCCACCTGAACCCGCTGACGGGTCTTGCTAAGCATTTACAAAGTCTTGGCCACGATGTTCGCTGGTACACTGGCCCAAGCTACAAAGACAAAATTTGTAAGCTGGGTATCCCGTTCTATCCGTTCCGGAAAACCCGCGAAATCAATCAGCTTAATCTGGACACCGAGTTTCCTGAACGCCTACTTATGAAAGGCACCATCAAGCGGCTGCGCTTCGACCTTAACAACGTCTTTTTTCTGAGAGCCCCCGAGCTGGTGAGTGATGTAAAAGCCATCTACGGCGAATTCCCCTTCGACCTGATCCTGTGCGATGCCGCCTTTACCGGAGGGCCGATTCTTCAAAAGCTATTAAATGTGCCACTGGTATCGATCGGTATTGGGCCTTTGGGCGAGAGTTCAAAAGGATTGCCGCCGTCAGGGTTGGGTATAGAGCCTTCGAGTACATTGCTGGGCCGATTGAAGCAGGATATGCTGCGCTATCTGGTTACGAAGTTTCTCCTAAAACCCTGTACCGACGTCTACAATCAGGTGCTGATCGATCACGGCCAAAAACCTACGGGCGAGTTCGTATTCGATGCGCTTACCCGTGAGCCTGATCTTTATTTACAAAGTGGTACCCCTGGCTTTGAATACAGCCGGCCGGACATGAGCCCCAATATTCGCTTTGTCGGGCCATTGCTACCCTACCAATCGGGTAGTCGCCATCCATTCAGGCATACGGCTAAAATTCAACAGCATAAGCGAGTCATTTTAGTGACTCAGGGTACGGTAGAACGCGACCCGAAAAAGATCATCATCCCCACTTTAGAAGCCTTTAAAGACGATTCCCAAACGCTGGTTATTGTGACCACGGGCGGCTCTCGGACAGAAGAACTGCGAGCGAAGTACCCGCAGTCGAACGTCATTATTGACGACTTCATCGACTTTAACTCCGTCATGCCGTTTGCCGATGTCTACGTGACCAATGGGGGGTACGGCGGAACCATGCTGGCCCTGCAACACGGTCTGCCACTAGTAGCTGCTGGTGTACACGAAGGCAAAAACGAGATTACAGCCCGAATTGGCTACTTTAAAGTGGGTATTAATCTGAAAACTGAAACGCCAACGGCGGCCAAAATAAGAAAGAGTATCGAGAAGGTGTTGAGCGATCCCTACTATCGAATCAACGTCCAGCGGCTGGGTGCTGAATTCAAGCAATACGCGACTAACAGCTTGTGTGAAAAATATATTTTAGAACTGCTGAGCGAATCGTCACCCGAATTAGCTGAGAAGCAGACAACATTGATCTAATCGTTTAATCCATTTCGCACTCCTCTTTTTAAACAACAAATTACGATGAAAACTGTAAACCGTTTTTTGCTGATCGCCGGTATACTCAGTCTGGCAGCCTGCACCAAAGATTCCCTCTCTACTGATCCTGGTAAGATTCAGGCCGGTTTTGTCAAAGGCCATGTGGTCGATACCCAGGGTCGTCCGCTGGCGGGCGCAACGATCATTGCCAATAATTCCATCTGGGTTGGTAAGAACGTAATCAGCACAACAGATGCGAATGGGAACTACAAAATCAGTTTACCCAACGAGCCCGGCATCGGCGCGTTTTACGTGCGGGGTAGCGTGAAGATGAAATTCGAAGGAAAGACGTATCAACTGCCTTTGTTTACTGAGGATGATGACACTTTTATGCCTGATGAAGGAGCCGTTAAAAATTTACAGCTTAAGCTCTGGGGCGAAAAAACAGGTAATTTTGGCGACGAAGGTCTGTACGGGGGCACCGTAGAAGTAACGAATCGCACCAGTTTTAGCACCGGTGATATCGAATTCAAGCTGGAACCAATTGCCCTCATTGATGGCACACAAGGCGAAACGCTCACCTTCCATACCGATTATTACACGGCGCAAGGCGTGCCTATTGGCAAGTATCGGGTATCAGCTCGTCGCATCTCAACAAACCAACCGCTCTACATCCGCATTCTGGATTCAAATCAGGCGTATGAAAAATCGGTGACGACGATTTTCCAATCGAGCTACTACATCGAAGACATTTATGAAATGCATATTGAGGTAACAGAGTAAAGCAGAGTATGCGAATCCAGTAATATGAACTCTTGTTCTGAGATCCCTTATCTACCCGCTAGGGTTGTTCCATTAATCCAATCCTGGATTCCATAGCTACCTCTCCAATTCAATCTGTTACAAAGCCTGTCTCCTAATCAGGAGATGGGTGGCGAACCAGGAGGTCGGTTGATACCATCCCCTCTACTCAGGGGTGAGTGGGCAGCCTATCAGCTGAATCTGTACACCAACAATCCTCTCATCATCCTGAAGGCTACCCTGACGGTCATAATAGGCGAAGCGGGTTATGTGTACTCGTGGCTGGAATCGAATCATGACAACCAACTACCAGGAGGGCTAGAAGCACAAATATGTTTCTTATTGATTTCGACTTGTTATATAGGTGCGAATAGGTTTGGTAAGGCATTAAATGTCAGGAAAATACTCATCTATTACCTGTCTCAATAAATATTCCCAAATGAGACGAAGAGAGATTTGAGTATGTATAATTCGGGGGGGGATGAGAAAAATTTGTGTTGCCTACCTGCTGTACTGACAATGGGCTACCGTTGATAAACAGATTAACTAATTAGAGGGGATGTCCAAAGTAGAACTTACAGCTTGTCTCGAAATCACATCTCGCAAACGGTCTTCGTGTTCATCGCTCCATTGCCCTAACGCGGCAATTACGGGGATTAACGTCTTTCCAAATTCGGTAAGGCTGTACTCTACTTTTGGCGGTACAACGGGATAAATTTTTCTCGTAACCAGTTCGTGCTCTTCTAATTCTTTCAATTGAATATTCAAAACCCTACGTGAAGCATCTGGGATTTTGCGTTGCAGTTCGCTTGGGCGTTTATGACCCGTATTGATAAACCACAGCAAACGGATTTTCCATTTGCCGTAAAGTACTTCACCGACTAGATCAAGCCCACAATTTAGGTTCGGTTTTGTTTTCCGTTCATACATACTACAAAACTAAAAGTATGTCTTAGTTTGAGCAATAGGGGATAAATTTATCCCTATATGAATCGTAATGCCGTACTTGTACCGACTGCTTTTATACCCAAAATTTGCCCTGTAAATTCTTAAAAGCGGGGCAATAAAATGGAACAGTTTAATTTCAACAATGAATTATCAGGCAAAATTGCCTTGGTAACAGGAGGTACAAAAGGAGCCGGAAGAGCCATTGCAGAAAGGCTTTTAGAAGCAGGGGCAACGGTTATTATTACTGCAAGAAACGCACCGGAAAAAGAAAACAGCAAGTTTCATTTCATTCCCTCCGATTTAAGTAAGGCAGAAGGATCACAAAAAGTAATCAGCGAGGTGCTATCGACTTATGGGAGGCTAGACATCCTGATCAACAACCTTGGTTCTTCAGTAACACCCGCGGGTGGTTTTACCGTACTAACGGATGACGATTGGGAATCAACCCTACAAGCTAATTTGCTGGCTCCTGTTCGACTGGACAGAGGTTTTTTACCAACAATGATCGATCAAAAAAGTGGTGTTATTATTCATATCGCTTCGATTCAAGGCAAACTGCCGCTATTTGAATCTACTTTGCCTTATGCAGCTGCCAAAGCCGGATTGATCAATTATAGTAAAAGTTTATCCAATGAAGTTACCCCCAAGGGTGTTCGGGTGCTGACTGTTTCACCTGGATGGATCAATACGACAGCATCGGAAGCTTGGCTGGGTGAAATTGCAAGAAACGCGAATAGTACTGTAGAAGAAGCGCAACAAAGTGTAATGGATGCATTGGGTGGAATTCCTTATGGCAGGCCTGCCGAACCGAAAGAAGTAGCTGAGTTAGTAGGTTTTCTTGTTTCACCAAGGGCCAGTTATTTGACAGGGACTGAATTTGTAATCGATGGCGGTACGATACCTACAATTTAATAACCTTTTTAAAATAATGAACTTACCAAAAGTAGTAGCAGAACTAGTGCTAGCACAAAATAACTTTGATAGCGTTGCCTATGCAACTTGTTTTTTTGAAACAGCCGTAGTTTTCGATGAGGGAAAAACCCACCATGGACGAAAAGAAATAGGATCAAGGTCAAAAGTTGTGGAGTAACTTGGATTAAGCATATAACTGAGTCAGCAGGTAAAGGAAGAACTCCACATTGCGAACCCCTCTGAATTGACTCCTGAATGCTTTTATCTTAGCATTGAACGACTCCGCCGAGGCATTCGTGCTGCGGTTGTCAAAGTAGTTCAGAATCGTTTCATAGTGGTTTTGAATCGAACGAGCCACCGTGTTGAAGGCTTTGAAACCGGCTTGACGAACCCGCTCATGCCACTTGGCCAACCGGCCTAAGCCATAAAGCTTTGTGGTCGTGTTTTCAAAGATGTGACTCAGACTCTGACTCAACTCATAAGCGGTCTTCAAATCCGGATACCGTTCGAAAAGCAAAGCCGCTCTCTCTTGTTGACTAATCGTCCAGTCAGTGGCCCTTTTATAAAGCACATAGCGACTGCGAGCCAGCAATTGTTTGACCGTGTCGCCATTGGCAAGCAGCTCCGGTTCATAAGCTCTTTCGGTTAGTTTGGCCTGCTCAAGAGCCTCATTTTCGGCGTCCAAGGCTTGCCAGCGGTATTGAATGCGCATCTGCTGAACAGCCTCCAAAGCTAATTGTTGCACATGGAAACGGTCAGTTACTTGAGTAGCCTGGGGGAAACATTTTTTAGCGATCAAGGCCATATTACCCGCCATGTCCAGGGTAATTTCCTGTACCTTTTTGCGCTGGCTTTCAGCTAACTTACGCAAGACCTCAATCACCGTTTCGGCCTTAGTTCCTGCGACAATGGCCACAATAGCGCCCTTGCCCCCTTTGGCGGCTTTATTGGTCAGAATCGTGTAGAGCTCACCCTGCGATAGGCTCGTTTCATCCAGCGATAGGTGTGGACCCAGATTCTGAGGATACAAAAGCCAGTCTTTGGCATGGGCTCGTTGATCCCAAGTCGAAAACGTACTTAACTCGGTTCGGTATTGGCGGGTCAGCCGATTACCATCAACGCCATAAAGACGGACAAGGCTATTGGTACTGTGGGGGGATGAATCCGTCGATCTGGTTTAAAAAAAGCGCAAAGTCTGTCGTCATTCGCGTGCCCTGTGCCACCTGGTTCCAATCTCGGGTTTCTACTTTTTGCGTCTTGGTATTGAGCCAGCGACGGCGTTTGATGTGCAGAAACACACGTTTGTCTTGGATGGGGAAGTCCTGAATGGTGATTTCGGGCAGAAAGCCCTTGGATAATAGTTCGGCTTTGGGCTTAGCCGACTCCTGGTAGTTTTTCTCTTCTAAATAGAGATGAAGTAAATCCGCTGATGGCTCGACGCGAGCTAGTTGGTAATAAGTTAGAAGGAACTCCGGTAAGAGGTGTTCGACTAAAGGCAAGAAACTTTCCAAAACGAGCTAGACTTGGTGAAAACATAAACCTAGAAAAATACAACGCCCTCCACAAGTATTGTCCTTGATCCAAGAAATAGAGGATTGGATTGCAGATGCCAACGAGCGATACAAGGCTACAATGCAGCCCGTCAGCTTTGAAGAAAAAGAAACGGAAAGTCTTTTAAAAGTAGAAGTTTCAGGAAATTTTGACGGAAGTCCTGTTGTATTGAGTTATCATTTAAAAATAGCTGATGAATTGATACAGTCATTGAAAATTACAGGCTAAAAAGGAGTGGCTAAAATTAACCACTCCTTTTTAGCTCATAACAACAAGCAAAGTAGATAAAGGATATCTTATTGTGCAGCCATAGAAAATAGGCAGACCGAAGAAAAGAAGCTTTGCACAAAAACTATTCCGACAACAAATCTTATCGGCCAATCTGTAAAGCAGGCCCTATGGTGTACCCCAATCTCTGTACCACCATCTGGGCAAACGAAATGGTTAGTTGACAGATTTATGTTGTTTTTCTTTCCCTTCCATTAACACTGTTGCTGGCGTTCGGTAACCCAAAGACTGATGGGGCCGTTGGTGATTGTAATACTGAAAGTACTTACTCAAACCGGCTCGAAGCTCATAACCAGTTTGGTAGTTTCGTAAATAAACGTCTTCGTATTTCAGCGTCCGCCAGAACCGTTCTACAAATATATTGCCTAGGGCTCGGCCTTTCCCATCCCAACTGATGGCAATTTGATGGCCTTGTAAAACAGCCACAAAGTCATCGCTAGTGAATTGGCTCCCTTGGTCAGTGTTGAAAATCTCGGGCTTACCCCACTGTTGTAAGCTTTGCTGCAACGTTTCTACGCACCAATCCGCTTCAAGGGTATTGCTCAACTGCCAGTGAAGTACATATCGGCTATGCAAATCCAAGATGGCCATTACATAGAAAAAGCCCTTAGGCATGGGAATATACGTAATATCAGTGGCCCACACCTGATGAATAGTATGGATGACCAAGTCACGTAACAAATAGAAAAAACGTTGCCGGGGCACACCCGGTTTTGATAGATTAGGCTTAGGAAACTGTGTTTCCAGACCCATTAGAGTACGCAAACGGCGGACTCGCTTAATATTGATTGTCCAACCTTCCTGATTGAGAAGGACCACCAAACGCCGATGGCCCAGATCAGGATGTTCAACATACCATTCATCCAACCGGCGCATAATCTGCAAGTTTTGCTCATCGACCGGCACAGGTTGATAAGACAGACCGGCCCGGCTAATACTCAACAGCCAGCATTGTCGTCGGAGACTCAAGTTCGTATAAGACCGTTCGATCATGGCTCTTCGCTGGCTTAAGGGTTGGTCGCTAATTTTTTTTTGAGCCAATTCACTTCCACTTGGAGTCGCCCAATTTGCTCATAAAGTGGTCCTGTTTCATCAGCAAAGGGCTTTTCTGTTCCCTTTTGCCGGTCGAATACTTGCGGAGCCGCAGCTATAAATGCCTGTTTCCAAGTCTGCACCATCTGTGGATGCAGCTCATGCTCGCTAGCGATCTGATTGAGGGTCTTGTCCTGACGCAATACTTCTAAAACTACCGCTCGGGCGGCCCCGCTTCACCTTAAACTCGGAGGTGAATTGACGACGGCTTTTTGCTTTCATGGTTAACTAAGTTAGTAACCATTTCGACAAGCTTAAGGGATGGTACAAAAAAGCGGGACCACTATAGCCCTACAGCTAAGAAATCGGATCGTTTTTGGAGAAACCCAGCCAGTTATATCATAATGAAACAGGCCATTACCGAAAAAAAAGGTACTATTCTGATTGTGGATATCAGCGGCTATTCCCAGTTTGTTAAACAAGCCAATAATATTACAGGCGCTAGTGTGATAGCAAGCCTATTAGGCTCCATTATTAGAAATAATACACTGGATTTTCAACTTTCCGAAATAGAAGGCGATGCCATTTTGTTTTACAAATACGGGGCAACCCAACCCGATAACGGCGGTGTTGTTCCAGTTTGAGTAGATGCTAGCCGCATTTAATGAGCGAATTGAGCAACTAAATATTAAGTGCCCTCAAACTGCGATGTTATCGATGAAAATGGTCACGCACTATGAGGCCATTGCCGAATTTATGGTAGAAAGGTTTCGTAAGTTCTATGGGCAGGCGAGGGTAACGAGCAGTGCCGATAAGTCTATTCTCTGAAAAAAAAAGTTGTCAGGTTCCACTACCAACTACTAGTTCTGACTTCGCCTTCTCGATCTACAACTATTAAACACGCATCTAAATTAGGCGTCGTATATTCTTTCTTCAACCCCACGAGAACAACTGTTTTGAAATTATTGTAACTAGTGTTCGACAATTTATGAAATATCGGTTTGCTAATTCATAGTACCATAAATAAGGAGTGTCTTACAGAACCCTCGATATTGTCTGACGATCTACCGCATCAAAAAGCAGTCTTTCTTTGGCCACAATGGCCGTCGTTTATTGACAGTGCGAAACTTATTTTGATAAATCACAATGTTCGGAGCGAAATTAGAGCAGAAAGAGCAAAGGAGTAGGGTCTTCCCACTCTAAATAGAAATGACTCATTCAAATCTTATCCTCAAGATCTAGGATACCAATTAAGATACGGGCTACTTTCGCACTATGGGTTGGATTTAATACGTGGTAATGATTCGTATTAACTAGGTGTTCATCGACCCAGGATTTGGTATAAGCCTGCCAGCTATAATCAGGTTGGATATCACGATCAAAAAAAGACGAGTCGGTTGCCCTGATCAACAAAATAGGCCGTTGAATGGGCTCCCGAAGGTTGATCTGCTGGCTCAACGACCGAGCCGCAAAATCTGCTTTTTGTTGCCAATTGGTCTCGTTCAACAGAGCACTCGATGGCTTTAAGCGACCGTAATACCGGGTTAGCAACTGTTTTAGATTAGCTCGTACATGCAGAGGTTCGCGGGTAAAAATACCGCGCTGCAACTTACGCCAACTTCGCTTCAAGTCTTGAGTCAGCACCCAAGATAAAGGATGACTTTTGTATAAAGGAGTATCGATCAACACCAGGCGATTCAATCCATGGGATGGGGAATGTTGATCTAACCGTAGCGCCACTTCATAGGCTAAAATACCTCCGAATGAGTAGCCAAGCAATAGGTTAGGTGAGTCTGTATTGATTAACTGAGCTATTAAATCACTCAACTCAGTCAAGCTCCGTAACTGCCCACTGGGTGTGAACGGAGAAAAATACAGGCAGTACAAATTAGCATGATCAGTCAGGGCATCTTCTAATCCCTGATAAATTCGTTTGTCGCCCGACAAGGGAGGAATAAAATAGAGTTGAGCACGACCGGCGACTGGCGGATTGAGTGAAATACATTGTACCCCCGTTTCAGGGGGCGTACCAATAAAAGCGGCCAGTGCCTGGGGCGTCGAGTAAGAAAAGGCCAGTTGCATAGGTAAAGGCTGCTTTATCGCTGACTCAAGGGTAGCTAAGCAAGCTTCGGCAAGCAATGAGTCACCACCCAGATCTCGAAAAAAATCATCATAATCGGCAATAGGTTCTGGGTAATTTAGTTCTTGTGCCCAGATTTCTTTGATCCGATTCACCAGCTCGTTTGCTGGATCACCGAACCTAACCGAACTTCCCAGCGGGGTCTCTTTGGACAGACGTACCAACTGGGGGCGATCAAGTTTACCCGTCTGGGTACGAGGTAATTCTTGGATTATGTGATAGATGTCAGGGAGCAGTAGAATTGGCAACCGGTTGGCCAGCCAGCGCTTTACGGTTGGCAGATCAAATAGGTCGCCTGGTTTCACAAACGCCTGGATGAGGGGTTGAACAGATGCATTAAGATCGCAAACAATAGCCACCGCTTCCACACCAGGGGCTTGCCGAAGTTCGTCTTCCACCAGAAGCAGATTAATTTTCTGTCCATTTCGTTTGACCATGAAGTCTGTACGACCACACCAGAAAAGGTACCCTGCTGCATCCAAATACCCTACATCACCAGTTGCATAAAAAACGGATCCGTCAGGTTGACGTTGGTAAGCCCGTTGGCTGGCCGTTGACCCATTGGCGTAAGCCTGGGGCATTCCCTGAGCCCGAATCAGGATTTCGCCCACTTCTCCGGCTCCTAACCAATTGCCTGTTTCAGACTGGATCTGAATGGTACGTCCCTCAACAACTCTACCCACTGAATTTAGGGTTTCTGTCCAGGAGGTTGTAGGGTAAATTTTATACTCCGTAATCGTCCGGGTTTCGGTAGTGGCATAGGCGACCTGGAGCATCGTTGTAGCGCCAAACCGCTCCTGGAAACATTCAATATCCCGGCGACGAACTGGCTCGGCGCCAATCGATAGAAAGCGGAACCTCTCGAGCGACTTGAAATCAAAGGAGCTTTTCATTAGAAGCCGGAAGCTACTGACCGAAAGCGTACTAAAACTAATCCGTTCTCGCTGCCAAAAGGTCGCCAAGGATAATACCCCTTCTTTTTTTAGATCATGAACAACCAGCGTAGCTCCCGTCAGTAAGGCCGGGAAAATACAGGCCAGAGAAGCACTAAACTCCAGGGAAAACAGTAAATCAATCCGATCAACCGGCTCAATCTGATTGGCTAGTATCTGTCGATCAGTGTCAGCGAGGATATACTGATGCGAATGAATGACCTGTTTTGGTTCACCCGTAGTACCAGAGGTCGTGAATAAGCAGAAAGCTGCCGATGGATCGATACGTAAGTTGACCCGGGGGGGGGGGCGGCTTAAGTGAACTTATTGGTGATTGAATCAGCAAAACGGAGTCGTCTAGCTGATCAGCTACAATACTATGTGCGGAGGTAATCAAGGCTTCAGCACCGGTGCTTTTTAACACCTGACTTATCATCGAAGTACGCTCCAGACTAATCGAATAGTAATAGTTACCAGATAAAAGAATCCCCAGTAGAGCTGCTATATGATCGATTGGATCGGGGATAAGCACAGCAATGCAACCGTTACAAATGGCCAGGTTAGCTAGTTGACAAGCATACGCATTCGCCTGAGCGCCCAACGCCTTATAGGTGACCTGCCGTGCTGAATTGCGGATCGCTTCATGCTGCGCAAACTGTTCCGCGACAGTGTTCCACCGCTCACTAAATCCCATGTTCATAAATCCAGTATCGTTTGTGAGGGACTAAACCCAGGCGACACATATTCTGATAGCTAACGCTACCTTCGTAAGCCCAGGCGGAAATACTTGCTGGCTGATGTTGATAACAATAACGTAGCCGATTAATTAAAGCACCGGTATGAAAACCTTGATTTCGGTAAAGGGGGAGCGTGGCCCCTCCAGCCAGCAGGAAATGCTTATTTTGCTGGTATAGAGCCGCAATGCCAACGGGTCGTTGGTCAGCTAAAACTCGGTAAAGTAGAATATCGGAGGAACGAAGTAACTGGCCAAAGTTGATCGCAACCGGTTCCGCATCTGTTCGATTTGATTCAAAAGCGGTTAGATAATCCTGGGTAAACGGGTGCAGATTTACTACCGAAACCCGCTCTAAATCCGTCACCACTTCCGTTACGTTCAGTTTACTAAACTGATCTGGCGCCACCAACACCACCTGTCGGCCTTTTGAACAATAGCCTTGCTGCTTGAGAAAAAGGTGGATGTCGGCCTGTTGCACAGTATCTTCAACGAGTAACCGATGGGGCGTTGCCTGATAAAACCGCTTGGTCTCCTCGACAATTTGGCGAATCTGTTGGATGTCCAGGCAAATGCAATAATTGAAATAGCTTACATCGGCGAAGTGTAGACATGCATAGTTTGTCGTAACGTAGATCCGTATTCGGGAAGTATTTTGAGGGAGAGTCGCGTATTTTGCTAAACGTTCAAGATCATAACGTACAAACAATTCCATTTTTTGTTTATTAAAAGCGATAATATAAAAGTAATAGTTTTTCTTATAGATAATAAGTAAATATGATACTTAGTACTTATTTCGATCAATTGTATTGAAACGGGAGAAATACGGGAGAAAAAAGGGTGTTTTTTCCGTATTGTACCAACAGTAAAGAACATTGCTTTGAGGCTTTGTCTGGCAATTGCATGAAAGGACTTCTACTGCCTTCCTGTATTTACATTCTCTGTTCGGTCATTTCATTTGGCCAGGGGGCAGCTCCTCGTACCCATCACAGCAGCCATGATAATAAACGGCCAGAAGTAGCCACAGTATTGGTTTGTGGTAGTCGGAGTGCCAATGCCTATCATGACTACGAATGTCATGGACTCAATCGATGCCGATCAGGAGTAAGCCTTGTTAGTGAAGCTAGAACTATGGGGTATGTGCCCTGCAAGATTTGTTATTAGAATTTACCTTTAATTTGAATTAATGAAATACTCCTTTACCTTCCTCATCCTGAAATCCCTTTTTTCAATAGGATTACTGTTTTCTTTTTATTCAGTTTTTGCCCAAAATAACTACGTAGCTACTTCGCCCCTTGCGGCATTACCTGGTAATAATAATACAATAATTGGTCCCTATGCGGGCAATCCTACCACGACTGGGAATGAAAATGTTTTTATCGGTGCTTTTTCCGCCACTGCTAATACTAATGGTTTTTTTAATGTGTTTCTTGGGAACCACTCTGGGAAATCAAATACAACAGGAACAGCAAATTCATTTTTAGGCTATAATTCCGGTGCATCCAATACGACTGGAAACGCAAATACATTTTTAGGCATTAACGCAGGTTTTGCAAATACTAGAGGGGGGGGGAATATATTTGTAGGCGCTGCTGGTAATTCTAATGAAACGGGAAGCTCTAATATAATGATTGGGAATACTGCGGGCTATTATAGCAAAAGTGGATATAGCAATGTTATAGTAGGTGCATCCGCTGGATACTTCAATCGAATAGGCAGTAATATTGTAGCTATTGGTGATTCGGCTGGACTGAACAACACTGTATCTGAAAATGTTTTTATAGGCTCAAAAGCCGGTTTTTCTAATACAGATGGCGCTTTCAATACGTATGTTGGGATAAGTTCAGGCTATAATAATACAACCGGCTACTCCAATACATTCACTGGAGCTAATGCGGGAAAAGCCAATACTACGGGGTGGTACAATGTTTTCTTTGGTCGTGAATCTGGTAACGAAAATAATACTGGTAGCTATAATTCATTTTTGGGAACCTTATCCGGTTGGAAAAACACAACCGGAAACTACAATACTTTCGTTGGAAGTGCAGCTGGTCAATCAAATACTACTGCAGATGGTAATGTAGCAATGGGGTATTTAACTGGCAGCGCTAATCAGACAGGAGGAAAGAATACCTATTTAGGATCGTACGCAGGCTATGCCGCAATAAATAGTTCTAATAATACTTTTACAGGCTATTACTCTGGCTCTTTGGCCAAGTCCAATAACAATAGTTTTTTTGGATATTATGCAGGGGCGAATACTACCACAGGCCAAAATAATACATTTATAGGGTCTAATGCAGGTATTAATAACACCACCGGCTCCAACAACATTATTATTGGCCCCAACTCGGGAACTGCCATTACAACCGGAGACGACAACGTTTTAATGGGCTACAACGCTCAAGCCGAAAATGGCCTTCACAACGCCACGGCCATCGGATCAAACAGCCGAGTGTCAATAAACAACGCCCTTATTTTAGGCAATAACGCCAACGTGGGTATTGGCACTTCATCGCCTTCCAAGCCGTTGCACGTGAACAGTCCTGTGGCCAACGAGTCGGGCTTTCGCCTAGAACAATTAACGAGTTCTTCGCCTACCTCTCGCTCGACCGATCATTTCTTAACTGTGAATGAGCAAGGCGATGTGGTTAAAGCTCGGTACCAACTACGCATTAATGATCCTTCTGAATGGAGCGATAAGGTATTTGTGCCGAACTATCAGTTAACGCCACTTGCTGAAGTCAAGAAGTACATTGATGCGAATGGCCATTTGCCCAATGTACCTTCGGCCACTGAGGTCGCTAAAGATGGCGTTGATCTGGTCAAGATAAACGCCATTTTACTAGAGAAGGTGGAGGAGTTGACATTGTATAGTATTCAGTTAGAGAAGATGAATCAACAACTTCATCAAAAAGATCAGCAGTTAGAATCTGAAAGCAAGAAGCAACAGGCTCAGATTGACGAGTTAAAGAGGTTAATGAAATTAGTGCTTCAGAGACAGTAATGTTGACATTCTCGAATAACCCTCCATTTTCCAGGCATACAAATATTTTAGGTTTGTTGTCTAAATGACTACGGCAACCCCCAAAAACTTTCGGTAGCCGTCGCCACAGGCATAGAGCCCGGCAGGTGGTCCTATCAACGATGCGAACACCCTATTTCTGAATTCTAATATCCATAGTATACCATCGGCGTCCTTCGGCCGTGGTGCCATTGCCCGTAATCCGAAACAGGCCAAGCTTGCCCTGACCCGTTATAAACGTATACAGAAACCGATTCTGAAGGTAGGTCGGCAAACACGTATTCTGATCGGTACCACTGCTCTCCAGTACCACTGATGAGAACGTATTGTCTTTGTCGAAATTAGAGCGAACCAACGCTTTTATATCACTGGACTGCTGAATGCTGTTCCATTGGCTTAACAGAAGGCCCGGATTATTGTTAGCGCCCACATAAAGCAACGTTCCCCGCTGAAGTGTCGGCCAGTTTTGACTGCTGATCACGTTCCAGATTGGGCCCGTGCCACACGACTGATCGCATGTTTTGATTGTGGCAGGGGTGGTTAGATTGCTACCGCAGTACTGGCTTCCAACGGCGTCGATAGTCGCTGCGTGGGCTGCACCGTCACGCAGTTTATACACTTTACCAGCATCGAAGTCGAGCAGATTTAGTTGGTCCAGATCAGTCTGTGTACTCGAAAGCTCCATACGTACGTTCAGGAACTGGTTAAAATCGCTGTTGGCCGCCAGGGGCAGGGCGGTTGGAACGCCGTCCGCTTTCTGGCCCCAGGCGGCCGATTCGGCAATTGTTGGTTCACCCGTTATGGCTACGTCGTAAATGCAGTCCTGCAAATAATTGGGATCAGAGATGCCAGCATTCTGGCAAATACCCTCGGCCCATTGTTTGCGCTCATCTGTCAGGGTCACGCTGGTGCGTGGGAAGTTGCGATTGGTATAGGAATCCGTCGTTTTCCCGGACTCGTAGACAAACAGCGACTGAGCTTGCTGAATCCGCCAGCTATCGGCGTACGAACCCGTTATATTGTCGGTAAAGCGGTTGACAGCCGCACCGGTACTGAGCATAAGATCATTGCCCGGCGTACCGTCGAAGTTACCCAACAGGCCGCTTACCTGCCCGGCCCGGGCCGCTTTAAGGGTTACCAGATAGTCGAGCAAATAATAACCGCCACGCCACTCAATCGTTACTTTTTCGTTCTGAGAGTTGGTCAGCGTCAGGTCGTTACCATCTTTGGTGAGCGTGGTACCATTGCTGAGCGGTAAACTAGTGAAGGCGTCCGTTTTCAGCACCTTATTGACGTACAACCGGTTGGGGTTCACCAGTACGCACACCACATCACTGCCCATCCGAACGGCCACGCCCGTATTGACCGTGGCCACACCCGTATTGTTGTAATCTTCCTGCCGAACCTGGATTTCCAGATCACCCGCCGTCGCTTTTAGGGCGGTAAATTCGCCGTAAGCCTGAAAATCATAATAGAGTTCGTCGAGTGTACGCAGGTGCGGGTCGCCGGTGCTGCGGGCGGGTAGGGGATCGTCGTTCGGCTTACAGTCACAGGCTGCCTCTGAGGCTGCGTTGGCCAGAATGCCCGACGCACAGCTTTGCACAAAATTGTAGGGATTGCCCGAAAATGCGTTCAGCTCACCTTCCAGACAGGACGCTCCATTATTGGCAATATCCTGAGCCGAGGGGCAACCGATAGCTGGCTGGCCGGAGGCAATATTGCCCAACACACCCAGTGCGCTTTTACAACTCTGATAGGTATTGTAAATACTCAGAATGGCAGCAGGAATGCCAATGCCGGTACCGAATTCGCTGATTCCCAACGCGCAGCCAGCTGCATTGACCGCAAAATACCCGGCTGCTGCTGCCTTGTACTGGCTCTGACTGCACTGACTAGCTACCCGCGCCATTCGCAGGTCCTGATCCAGTATCGTCTGCGCACCACTGGCCCAATCAAATACGTTCTGGTCTAGTTTGACCCCATCCATAGTACCCAACTTAGCCCGCGTGTCGGTCTGGTAACCCGTTATGGTCACCGTTCTGCTGGTCATGTTATAATTCGTAAAGCCGATCGTATAGCCCTTCGACAGACGCGCCCAGATGGGTAAGTAGCTGGAATTGAATTCGTATAAAATCCACTCTTTTGTGCTGGCATCCGTAACGAGCACGAACTGAACCTGCTTGAGGTAACCGTAACTGTTTTTGGTGCCGAATACCAGTATATCTTTGTTGATGTCGGGGCTATGGAAAACCTGTCCCAGCGGGCTGTCGGCTGAGCGAACGGCTACCTGTCTGATCTGGTCAAATGCGGCCGGCGCATTTGTGTTGGTCGCTACTGGGGTATCTTGATTGTGCTTACAGGAAATGAGGACGAGTAACAGGAAACAGATAAAGTACTTCATAAGTGAGGTATGAACTTATCGTTGAGCAAGTTTTGACATTCAGCTTGTTATATCATTTCGAATTAAAAAAGGGAAATAGCTTACTCCATACAAAATTGGTCATTCGATTTCCCACATTGAGGACTGTTCTACGCTGATCAATTGGGGTAGGCGTAAAAAAATGATGGGCAAACCGGAGAGGGCTTGCTATACTCAAGTTCATTTCCATTGTGACTCTTGAATGTTTAACGGGTGCTTTCAAATGTCATTCATAGGCCATAGACTACCTATCATGAATTGAGTGAACGGCATTAAACTTACATTAAGACAATGGGTTGGTAATCAGAATAGTAGATTTAATTTGTTAGTGTATTTGTATTTATGGATTTGCTTTAAACGTGGGATAAGATGGCTTTCATAGATACGCTATCAACTGAGTTGAAAGGGGTTTTATAAAAGCGCTTTTGACAAGGCCTTTCAAGAGCTTACTTGACTATCGCCAATCACGCGATTTGAGGGTAGACCAACCTATCCTAGCTTATCATCCAGAGCAAAGGACTATTATTCTACTAGAACGACCCCAACATAATTTAGAACGCAGATTTGCCCAGTGGTGCGATTGGCAATGGATACAGGTGTCGCCTAAAACGCTCTCTGAAGTGAGATGAAGAACTAATTGTTCTACTTATGTATATCGTTCTCTGCGAGAAACCTTTCGAGAAATACAACGAGTTTAGGACGATTTTCCAGTCAACTTTTTCGCCACAGGAGTTATCCAAAAAGCAGCTACGACGGCACTGAGCCAGGCTAAACCAGTACAGCCCCACATAATCTCCTGGAAACTATATAAAAAGGCTTCTCGAATGGCCTGATGGATGGAAGATTGGTTGGCTAAAGTAACTTGAGCTGGAACAGGGGTGGCACCCAATTGATTAGACTTTTCTTGTAAAGTCTTTATAATCGCTGAAGACAAGTGTAATGGCTTTATTTGTTCACTCAGTTGATAGCGAAAGGTTGCCAGAACTATTGAACTGGCAACAGCTAGGGCTAACACGGCAGCAGTACGAGCAATAGCATTATTGATGCCGGAAGCTGCCCCCGCATTATGGGCTGGAACCGATCCCATCACCGTATTGGTCAGTGGGGCTACAGTCAAGGTCAAACCAATACCAACCGTTAATAAAGCCGGCAAAAAAGTAGCCCAGTATTGAGACGGCCCGCTGGTGAGCCCTATCCAGGATAGCCCTAAAAATCCCAAGCCAATAATCGCCGGACCGATAATTAACAACCGTCGAGGACCATATTGATCGGACAGATTCCCACTCCAGCGAGAAAGGAGTATGAGTGGTAGCGGAAGCGCTATGAAGGCCAAGCCTGCTAAAGAAGGGCTATATCCCTGGAGCTGCACTAAATTCAAGGACAGGAAAAAGGAGACAACACTCAGCGCACCATATAGAAATAAGGTGAGCAAGTTTGTTCCAGCAAAACTGGACACCTTAAATAACGACATGGGAACCAGGGGTTGCTGATGGTGTAACTCATACGCAATGAATCCTGCCAGACTAATCAGGCCGCCTAGCAAGGTTCCATAAATGAACGGATGAGTAGGTCCCCAAGTTGACCACATCGTAAAACTGTACGTTAAACTGGCCAGACCTAAGGAAGACAGAACCACTCCGATCAAATCGACAGACCCAGTTGCGGCTTCATCCCGAGTCTCAGGTACTTTTTGGTAAATGATCCACCAGGCAGCCAGACCAAGCGGTAGGTTAAGCAAAAAAACAGCTCGCCAAAGCCCTTCTCCAGCTAGTACACCCCCCAGAAGGGGACCAGCCAAACTAGTCAAAGCTCCTGTGGCAGACCAAGTTCCAATAGCCTTACCTCGCTGCTTATCGGCAAATACGGCTGTAATGATGGCTAGGCTGCCGGGGATCAGGAAGGCTCCCCCTAGTCCCTGACCAGTGCGCGCCACAATGAGCCACTCGATCGAAGGGGCTGCTGCACAGGCGGCTGAACAGCCAACAAACAGACCGATGCCAATAAGCATTATTTTCTTTCGACCAAAGTGATCTCCTAGCGCTCCCCCCATTAGAATGAGAGCGGCTAACAGTAAGGCATAAGCATTGACGACCCAAACTAGTTGAGTAGCATCAGCCTGGAGACTTCGTTGAATAGCCGGAAGAGCCACATTGAGGGCAGACGCATCAAGGGAAGCCATGCTGGAGGCCAGGATCATTACCAGCAGCACCCAGCTGTTATCTTGATTCGAACTGCTATCAGGAGTAACCATGTTAGTTAGGTTAATGGAATTGAGTGGGGCATTTTTCGTATTTTCTAGAAATACTCCTCAATGAGACGATGGTTTCTGCGATCTGCCAATATACACTAATAGGCGCCGTTCTCAAACGTGGGCTATGCGACATCTAAAGTCAATCGATATTTGCCCGTTTAATCCTACTCCTGTCAGGTTTCCAACTTTTTCAAGTTACTTTGTCGGCTCGCTTCCTTTTGCTGCCACACCACTACATGGCTCGACTTACCTTGATTTGCCTGCTCTGCGGTATAACCGTAACTCCTGCCTTCACCCAACGCAAAGTAGAGCAAGCCCAGCTGGATTCATTGCTGGCCGAATTGCCCCACGTCAAACCCGATACAGTTCGGGTCAAGCTGCTTTATCAACTAAGTTTTAGGTAGTCGATATTAACCTGATGAGGGGATCAACTATGCTAATCAGGCCTTGGTACTTGGCCGGCAGTTGACCTGGAAAAAAGGCATGGCCTATATCCCCAGGCCCTGACCTATTATGAAAAAGCCCTGAAAGGTCATCCATGCCTTTCATTCATGAAGATGCACACCTGTTATTTAAGCCAGGGACTTTTCGCGGGCGAGCTGTTGATACTTCTCAACGACCTCTTCTTGCCCAGCCTCAAGTTCTTTCAGCAAGCCAGGGTCGACGATGGTGGAGCAATGCTTGGTTCCCCACACAAGTAGCGTTATAATAATTGGGACGGTGTCTATGCCTTTTTCTGTCAGGCGGTAAGTGAACTTCGATTTCTTATCGGAGGCCACAGCTTTGGTTAAGATGCCTTGCGATTCCAGAACCGCCAGGCGATCGGCCAGAATGTTGGTCGCCATTTTTTCTGCTGACTGCAAAAATTCCCCATAAGTAGACTTCCCCGCAAACACCATGTCCCGCAGAATCAGTAGGGTCCATTTGTCTCCCAGTACGTCTAGCGATGTGCTGATGGGGCAAGTAGAACGTTGTTTTAGCTCTTTCATAAAAAACGAACTTATATTTTACTTGCTTTTTGCAAGTATTTTAACTTACCTTTGTGCTTGCAAAAAGCAAGTAAATGTACGCTGATTTTATTTCTTCCTTATTATGATTCTAGTAACTGGAGCCACCGGTGGGTTAGGCCACCAAACCATTGACTTTTTACTTACTACCACCCCGGCCACTCAAGTTGTTGCCCTAGTGCGCGACATCAGCAAAGCTACGGACCTCGTCAAGCGGGGCGTAGACGTCCGGCAAGCCGACTACGTTGACTATCCCGCACTGGTGCAAGCTTTTCGGGGCATCGATAAGGTGCTGCTGGTTTCCGCCGTGGCCTTTACCGACCGGGTGCACCAGCATCAAAACGTTATAGACGCTGCAAAGGTAGCCGGGGTAAAGCACCTATTTTACACAAGCATCCAGCGTAGCACCAATTTTGTGCTGCAGGAGGTCACCGAAAGCGACCTGGCCACGGAAGCCTACCTCAAAGCGTCCGGCCTAACCTACACCATTCTCAAAAACGGCTACTACTTTGAAGGTCTAAGCTACCTGATTGGGAGCGAGGTGCCAGAGACGGAGATTCTTTTCCCGGCGGGAAAGGGCAAGATAGCATTCGTTAAGCGAACCGAATTAGCTGCCGCCACGGCCGCCCTACTGACCAGCGAAGGGCATGAGGGCCAGGAGTATACTCTGTCGGGGAGCGAATCCTATTCTTTTGATGATATTGCTCAGGAATTCTCCGCGTTAGCGGCCCGGCCCATCGCTTACAAAAGCATTGAGGTGGCATCTTACATTGCCCAGAAAGTTGCCGCGGGCTTCCCCGAAGTCGTCGCCAAGTTCCTTGCCCAGTGGGGTGCCGCCACCCAACATGGCATGCTGGCCGAGACGCACAATACCGTCGAGCGTCTGCTAGGCCGCAAGCCAACTTCGCTGCGGGAATATCTGAAAGCGACTTATTTCTTGGGCACCTAACTGCTTGTAGCAGCGGCTAATACCACATTCCTCAAATCACCCAGCCCGAAGTCGTCGCTATTTGCTGCTTTTTCGCAAGCGATTTCGCCTTACCTCAATTCCCCTAACATGCCCTCATAACCATTGGATTTATCGGGTGTGGCTATTTGGCAAGGTTCCGGCTCGCTTACGGGCTATGTTGCCGAGATGGTGGTCCGGTCCCTTCACTGGGCCACCATCGGCCCGGCCCAATAAGGTCTGCCAAACTTGGCTGTATAGCAATGCAATAGCTCGGATCTTTGCTCACTTAAATAACGGCGTTTATAGTTGAATGCTTCTACGCATTAGAAGGCAGGAAATGAATGATGTGTCTCAGAGAGGAGCGATTTAGTGAGACGATATTACCTCAGCTAAACCAGCAAGCTGAAGCAAAATAATGCTGTCAAGGTTGTCTCGAACAACTTAGCGTTTATCGTAGTAATCACGAGGGCGACAACTTGCAAAGGCGGCCAGGTAATGACCGGACGAACGCGCTCCAGCCATATAGACCCCATTCACAAACAGACGAACAGATGCCATTGGGTCAGCGCCATTCGGTTGAGCAGTCAGGTCGATAAATAAATTTCCAGGAGCATGAATGACCTTCTTCCAGCCACCACGAACCCCTTTTTCTTCGTCTACACCACCCGAAGAATTCGTGAATCGGACACTACAATCCTGGCAATCTACCTCATAGCGTACTTCGTACTGCTGCTTATCTAACGCATCTGCTCCCAAGTCATATTGATACCGTATAAAGTACACCAGTAAACCCATACCTATCGCTAGCCCACTCAACAGTTTAGTTCGGTCGCTCGCCAATCCAATGATCGCACAAGCAGCTGCTACGATCAACAGCCTCAAAAGAAGTTCTATGGGTATGGCCCAGCCAATAAGTGCCAATGCCAGAGCGAGCAGGCCAAATGCGTTTGATCGTTTCGGTTTCTGGATGGATTGGTTCATGACATATTTTCGTCGAATGAAGTCAATAGGTATGCTTTACGTTGGCTATAGGTAGAAAATGGTTAGCTTTCCTGGTATCTTCGTCAAGCAACCTTCATCAGGCTGTCTCGAAATGGTATGAACTACGTTTTGTATTGGTTAGTTGTGGTCCTGAAGCTAGTGGGATATGTGGCCATCCCTGTCGCTCTCGTATTTGGTATTCGAACGATCGTTAAGAACTGGCGCAGGAGTCGCTAAAACTAATCGAGTTTAATGCCAAGATCGAGCATTTTACGAGACGTTTTTTTTAATATCTGTCCAACACCATCCGTCGCATACGGTCGGCTAAGGGCTAGCAGGACTATACTTACTACCTATTTTTAAACAGTCAGTAGCTGACAATTTAACGGCCAAAGCGGGTGACTTAACTCATCCGAGACTTTTGCAACAGCCTCTGTAGGGATACATTGATCCTTGATAAAATGCCAGTAGTAACCTGTTATGTCACTACTGGCATTTTATAGTTTGCCTCGTTTGCATGGTCCTTCCAATTTAAAACATCGCATTAATTTAACGGGTTAGTAACTTAGTTTCTATTGGCCGTATTTCTTTTTTATAAAAAGCAGTAAAAGCCCTTTTCATCATGTTCTTTTTTAAGGAGCTAGTTAGCGTAATTATCGATGCGAAGTAAATCCTACAATAGTCCAACGTACTGGCAATCCTTTACCAAAACCGAAGAAACATCCCAGTGGGTAACGGGGCTCAATGAACAGCTTAAACAAGCCACCCACAGAGCTGATGCTCATGTGCAACTTCAACAAGGGCATTTGGCCATCTGTCTGACAACGAACTCATTTTGGTTGGTATATAGTTTTGGCAAAGCGGGTAAGCTAGCGATTCGGACTTGCTTTGACCCTCAATTGATCAAGGGCTTCAGGGTAAGGCGCAGGAGTAAAACTAAAGTTGAGTACTTGATTGACGGTGCTCTGGGTCGATTTCGGGTACTAGTCGAACTGCCAAAAGGGAATTATCCGCTACTGCGTTATACGACCTCGTTGATACCTAACCAACCCTTCACCATTCAGGCGTTTCCCCGGGATGTATATGTGTTGGATTGCGATTTTAATCCGGCTATGACTCAAGGCATGGTCTATGTTACGCAGACCGGCCCAACCTCCGGACTCGCCTATCTATCAGTGACCAAACCAACCGAAGGTTCGCTCCTGTATTTCCAGAACTTTACGGCTCTGAACGACTATTTTCAAACAAGCCAAACCGAGCCTTCGGATACCGTTGGCGTTCAATGGCCGGAGCTTGGCTTTGCGTTGCCGACTGCCACTTCGCCTTTACCAGCCGGAACAGAAATTACGCTTTCCGATGCCTTTCTCTATTTAAGCGACGTCATTCCCCAGAGTGAATTCGAAGCGGCTGATCAGTTTCTGGACGTAATGGCCAGCATTTACCGGCACCTCCCCAAACCCCAAACCGAGTATTATCACTGGCCCAAAGCAGCTGAACGAACGATCCAGGCCTTAAGTGAATCAGCCGGTTGCGGGCGTATGATTCAGAAGCACTTCTACCTAAATGCCTACGTCGATGCTACCTATAAACCTCCCGAAAGCATGGTGCAGCTGGCGATCTTAGTGCCACTTTGGGAGTATCAGCAATGGAGCGAAAAATCACTACCGTTGGTCGAAAGCTTGCAAAAGAGCCTGCCCACGTTTTATGATGCGCAGCAAAAAACACTCATGCGGTGGTTGCCAGGCGGTAGGTTTAAAGAGGAGGTTAGCCAACGTAGTGAGGAGCAGGATCCAACTAAAATAGATTCGTGGTATTTGTTACATACGCTAATGAATCTGGGCCGATTAGCGGACCAGGGCAATACGGAGGCCAAAGAGTTACTGTTTAATTCCCTGGAATTTGTCATTAAAGCAGCGCATCATTTCGCCTATGATTGGCCGGTATTCTATGACATCCATACGTTGGCTGTAATCAAGGCCGAAACTGATGAAGGAAAAGGCGGGGAGCTGGACGTAGCGGGACTCTATACGCACGTCATGGTGCAGATCTATGAACTCACCAAAGAATCTCGCTATCTGGATGAAGCCATTAGGTCTGCTGAACGGTTGCGCGGCAAGGGGTTTGAGTTGCTTTATCAGAGCAATATTACCATTATGAGTGCGCTAACCTTGGCCAAGCTTTGGAAAATTACGGGTAACCGTCTGTATTTCGATCTGAGTCGGCAAGGTTTGGCTAATGTCATCGCTCGCCTGTGGATCTGGGATTGCCAGTTCGGTTTTGGCCAGCATCGAAGTACATTTCTGGGGGTGGCTCCCCTTCGGAATGCCCCCTACTTAGCCGCCTATGAGGAAGGTGAAATTGTAGCCACGATGATTAATTACCTCCAGGAAGTAGGCCGTGATGTTCCTGATTCCATCCGACTGTTCTTTTCGGAGTACATGAAGTATTTGCTACACCGGGGAAAGTATTATTATCCATCGGAACTAGCCGCTGATTCTGTCTGCGAATCGTCCAAAGAAGGACGAATCATCCGGGAGTTACCCATTCCCCTGGAGGATATATCGACAGGTTGGAAGCAGGCCGGAGCCGTCGGTCAGGAAGTTTACGGGGGAGCCTTAGCCTATATTCTGACGAGTTATTCCTATAAACGATTCGCCAGCGTACCAATCATTGTCTTTGCTGATTACCCTATTGATGAGGCCGACTATCAGGTAACAGGCAAAACCAGTGGTTATCTCATTTTACGTTTGGCGGGTACAGCCTCCTATACCTGTCGGGTACGATTTCTAGCTAAAAGTGGCGTTCTGCCCAGCATAAATCTTTACGATGAGGACGCGCCCGATAGCGATCCCTTCAGGCCTAGTGAAACAGCTAAAACGTATCAGGAGTATCAGGTTCAGGGGCATTTACGGCTCCGGTTGGAATGGAGTCGGGACAAAAACAACTGATGATCGTGATACTCTATAGAAATTGCACAAAGCTGCATTAATTATCCCCCTGAACTGCCAGTCCAATTCATCTGACAAGCTTGTTCACTAAATCATTCTGGTTCACTGTTCCTTTAAATGCCCCATTTCTTGACGTAGCTGTAGGTTAAATAATTACTTTTGATTGACATCTTCTATTGACGAGCACGAATGATTTTACGAGTACTCTTTACGTTGCTAGTGGCCTTTACAACTTCGATCCTTCATGCCCAGACACCAGAAAATGGAATTGATCGTAGACTGTTTAATGAAATTGTTCGAAGTGGTCTCCTTCATCGGCCCTTACCACTTGATCATGCCCGGTCTTTTGAAGCCATGTCGCTGACAAAGCCAGTCCTAAAAGCGCAGCCGCTGAGTGCCGCGGCTGTTTTCAACAATTGGAAACATACGGGCTATGGAAAACTGGCCATGGTTACTAGTCGCACAAAATCTGGTCAGCCTACATTGCGGTTGAGTTTGCCCACAGCTACCGGAAAACGAGCTGTGGGCTCGGTCAATGACCCAGACTATGCCACTTATGGCAACTGCCGCATGCAATTGGACTTGAATGGGGCGAACTGGGAAGCCTACAACCGACTTGAATTTTTTATTTACCCGGAGGCCGAAGGGGCGCAGGTAGTAAATATCAATATTGATTGTCGAAATAGGAACCGATCCGCCAAAAAAGGAACGCTGACGGCTTCCGCCGATCATCTTATCAATTTGACCAACCACCAGTGGAACCGCTGTTATCTGGATTTGTCGGACCTAAGGCGAGATGAAGTAGATGAAATTGCTTTTTACGTGTCGCTAAAAGGCAAGAACTTAACCACCGGCGACTCGGTCATTTATTACATTGATCAGCCCGTTTTAAAACAAGTAAAAACCCAGGAAATAAGTCATGGGTGGATGCCAGCCCCCAACAGTATTGTTTATTCCACATCGGGCTACATGGCCGAAGGCAAAAAAACGGCTATTGCTAACCGGGTAAGCGGTAAACCCAATACTCGTTTTCAACTTATCAATGAAGCGACTCACCAGATAGCTTATGAAGCGAACGCCAAGCGTGTACAAACGTCTACGGGTGATTACGAGGTACTTGATTTTAGTTCGTTCACAAAAGTCGGGACCTACCATCTCGTCTTCGGTTCGATAAAAACGGCTTCCTTCGGGATTGGCACTCGTATCTGGACGGCTTCCCAGTGGCGGGTATTAAATTATATTTTCTGTCAGCGGTGCGGGTATGCGGTGCCGCAAATACACGGCCAGTGTCATCTTGACCTGTTTTCTGAACATAAGGGGAAAAAGATTTCCTACAGTGGTGGCTGGCATGACGCAGGCGACCTTTCTCAGCAAACCTTGCAAACGGCCGATGTTACGTTTGCCTTGCTGGAATCGTTCAAAAATCAGCGAACAAAAGATCCATTACTGGCAGCCCGCTTGCGGGAAGAGGCCGAATGGGGACTCAATTTTGTATTGAAGAACCGGTATGACGACGGCTATCGGGCCAGCAGCATGGGATTGCTTATTTGGCAGGATGGTGTAATAGGCACGCTGGATGATATTCAATCGGTGCGGGTACAGAATAACTCGTTTGATACGTTTCTCTATGCCGCTTACGAGGCTTATGCCGCCATGACCCTGGATGGAGATCCTGCGTTTAGCGAATACCTGAGAAAAATAGCCCGGGAGGACTTTTCGTTGGCGATGAAGACGTATCGGGAAAATGGGTATGGGGGCTTCACCCAGATGTATGAACATAACTATAATACGTCGCAAAGCCAGTATATGGCCACTGTTTCCTGGGCAGCCAGTATGCTTTACCAATTGACGGGTGAAAAGCAATACGCCCAAACGGCCGCCGATTTTATTCGTTATACACTCAAGTGTCAACGGACCACTCCGCTGGGTGATGCGAAGGGAACTAAAGGTTTTTTTTACCGGGATACGACTCGAAAGTCCATTGTGCATTTCGTACATCAGTCCCGAGATCAGGTGTATATGCAGGCACTTATTCTCTTATGTCAAACGCAGCGCAATCATCCTGATTATTCGAAGTGGTACCAGGCGGTGCAGTTGTATGGCAATTACCTCAAAGACATCCTGGTTTACACGGCTCCATACGGCATGATACCGAGTGGTGTGTACCATAAAGATGAAGCGTCGGATTCAGCGTCCTTCTACTCGTTGCATTTATTTCCGCCAGCCAACGCCAAAGAGTTATATACGGAACAACTGACAAAAGGGGTAAAGCTGGATGACGAGCATTACCTGAAGCGATTCCCCGTTTGGTTCAGCATTTTCAATGGCAATACGGCGGTCCATCTATCTACCGGCAAGGCGGCTGCCATGTGTGGGCATTTTTTAAACGATGAAAAGTTACTTCAGATCGGGCGTGAACAATTGTACTGGACGGTCGGAAAAAACCCATTTGGTCAATCGCTCATTTACGGGGAAGGAAACAGGTATCCGCAACTGGATAGTTTTTCTTCCGGTGAAATAACCGGGGAAATACCGGTCGGCATACGAACCGCCAATAACGACGATGTTCCCTGGTGGCCGGCCATCAATAATGCTACCTACAAAGAGGTGTGGGTTACTTCAGCCGGCAAGTGGTTATCGTTACTAGCCGAATACTAACGTATTGACCGGGTCGCCGGAGCATGGGTATTATAATGTTCGCCGGTTGCATTCGGGGTTGGGCTACCGTTCCCCAATTGATTTTGAAAACCAATTTCACCACACTAATTTGTTAAACTCTCAAAAGTGAAATGTCCGCCCAGATAGGAAGAAGATAGCTGATAGCCAAAGTATTATGGAGTAGTCTTGCCGGAGAATTGGCTGCTTCTTGTTTAATGAATTGATAGATCAGCCTTAAATCTGTCAGCTGAACATGGCGACATCTTTTTTTAATCTCGCGCGGCTTCGGCCGTCCGATCCATTTCGCTCTGCCGAAGTTGTCGTTTGAGTGACTCGATTTCGACTTCCAGAGCAGAAGTTTGTTTTTCTTCCCCTATACTCTTTTTTTCAGCCGCTCGCCAGGCATGAATGATGCTATCGCTGATGCCCATTTTACGAGCTAGGGCAAGGATGGGTTCGCCGTTGGCAACTGGCCGCAACCCATCGGCCCGTGCGGGCGGCCCCGTTGAATTCAGCGGTATACTTTCGTTTGGGAACGGTCCGTCGTGGCGGTTGAATGTTTGGCCATTTGACACGAAGTTAAAAAAGCTTCGTGTCCGGATTTTTAGGGCCATCTCAATATGCCATTCAACCATCTTTTAGACCTTTTATCATAGGTATAAGGGGAAAATGGCAAAGTACCTTGCATCGCATAGTACCTTTCTGTACCTTTGATTCATGAAATTCACGAAACCAGTAGATACGAATGAATATTGAAAACGCTCAAGTGCAAATGCGGAAGGGCATCCTGGAGTTCTGCATTCTGCACATCATATCGCGGGGCGAAATCTATGCCTCCGATATGCTCGACGAGCTGACCTCCGCCCGAATCATGGTTGTGGAGGGTACCTTGTACCCACTGCTAACCCGTTTGAAAAATGCCGGTCTGCTCGATTATAAATGGGTCGAGTCCACATCCGGGCCACCACGCAAATACTACATTCTGACCGACCTTGGCCGCAATTCGTTAGATGCCCTGAACGAAACCTGGCAGGAACTTGCCGAGTCCGTTAATGCGATTGTCGGGAAAGTTGAGCAGCATAAAAAGCTTACCAACGGCGCAGTGTCTGTTTCGCCTTCACCCGATCCAACTAGCCCACCAGCCAACGCTTAACCTATTCTCTTCTATAAACCGAATCGTCGGACCGTCATGAAAAAGACAATAAGTATTAATATAAGTGGCGTCATCTTTCACATAGAAGAGGATGGCTACGACAAGCTGAAAAATTACCTGACTACTGTACAACAATACTTTTCGACCTACGAAGACAGTCAGGAAATTGTAACCGATATTGAGAACCGGATCGCTGAGAAACTTCTGGCTAAATTAAAAGCGGCTGATAAACAGGCTGTTTCGTTAGAGGATGTCAATGAGCTGGTTGCCGCAATGGGTACCGTTGCCGACTTTGAAGCCGTTGAGGAAGAAGAAGTGCTGGTCACCAGCGGTGGCCGTAATTCAGCATCAGGCACGGGGCAAGGTGCACGAAACACAGCTACGTCAAATCCAAGTTCTGCCTCTGGTGCCTCATCTCAGGCTTCGCAATCGTCGTTCGAACCACGTCGACTAGTGCGCGATGTACGGCGGAAAACCCTTGGTGGTGTATGTGCGGGCTTAGCACACTATTTTAATATTGATGTAGTGTGGGTGCGTTTAATCTTCTTGACCCTGTTTTTAGCATTGCCTCCGTTGGGACATGAGTTTGGAGCGGGCGTGTCGAGCTTCGTTTTTATCGTGTACATCGCGATGTGGATTGCCCTACCAGGCGTCACGACGATTGAGGATGATAAAACGGTTAAAAAGTTCTTCCGAAATCCTGAAGATAAAGTACTTGGGGGCGTTGCGTCAGGGATTGCAGCCTATTTCGGAGTCGATACGGGTATTATCCGACTGCTGTTTGTATTGGGTATTGTGTTCTTTGGCGTTGGATTTCTTTTGTATATCGTACTTTGGATGATTGCTCCTCAGGCAAATACACTCACCGAAAAGATGGAAATGCAGGGGCAACCCATCACGCTTTCCAACATTGAGCACAGCATCAAGCAAAATTTGAATATCAACGAAACAGTTCATAATGAAAGCACGCTGACCCGTTTACTGTTGTTCCCTTTCCGGGCCATTGCAACGATCATTGGCGGATTAGGTAGCGCTCTTGGGCCTTTGTTAAATGGCGTTGTTTCGCTGATTCGGGTATTTGCTGGTGTTATGATGTTGATTCTGGCTTTCGCTGGGATGATTGTTTGCCTAGCATTTCTAGGAGCCGCTATCGGTATCAGTACAGGTAACTCCTTTACAAACAGTGATTTCCCGATTGAAATGTTCCGGCATGATATTTCGGTTCCGATGGTGTTTTCCGGGGTTTTAGTTGGTCTGCTTCCGGCGTTTGGTTTAGCGATTCTGGGGATTATGCTTATCACGATGAAGAGTGTGTTGAGTAGCCGTACTGCCCTTACACTGGCTGGGGTTTGGCTCGCTAGCCTGGTAGTTTTTGCCGGTACCGCTACGCCTGTACTGTCTAGCTTCCAACGTCGGGGAACGGTTGAGGAAACGAAGGTATTGAGTGTGTCCGCAGCCATTCCAACCTTTGCCATGAATCAGGTAGAAAATGACGACAACTGGCGCCCATCTATTGATGTGAAAGGATACGAAGGAACAACCTTGAACCTAGTGCAGTATTTCCGGTCGCAGGGCCGTACTCGGGCTGATGCTCAAGCAAATGCGCGCCAAATTAAGTATGCCTATTCGATTAAAGATTCAACGGTACGTTTCAACGAAACGATCGAATTGACACCGAATGCTCGTTTCCGGGGGCAGGATTTGGACATGGATCTGTTAGTTCCGTATGAAAAACCATTCCGAATGACTCGCGATTTCGCTCGCTTTATTCGCAATGAATTTGGGGAGAAAGAGTTTGACCGAATGGAGTCGAGTATCTGGAAATTTACCAAAAATGATGGCCTGGTTTGTATCAACTATCCAAGGGAAAAAGATCAGGAAGACGACAGCGAGGATAATGACGTAACTGATCTTACCGATGATGTACAGAATGCAGTTGCCAGCGAATTAGGTGATGACTTCGATCACATTGGCGACCATACCCGGCAATTCAATGTCAGCGAGTTCTCAAAAGTAGATGTTGGTGGTGCATTTGTGGTACGTTTCCGTAAAGGAACGACCTATAAAGTTGTCGCCGATGGACGTGAAAAGGATTTGGATGATATAAACGTAAAAGTGACTGGTAATCAGCTACAAGTGTCCATTGATCGTAATGGTTTGTTCGACTGGAGCAATCGTAAACGCATCGGCTTAACAATCACTGTTCCATCCATCGACGAATTAAAACTATCAGGAGCTTCGAAAGCCAGCTTAGTTGAATTCGGAAACTTCAAAACACTGGATATCGACATGAGTGGTGCTTGTCGGACAGTCTTCGATGGTTCTGTGGAGAAGCTGAATATCGAACTATCGGGGGCCTCGAACGTAGTCTTGCGCGGTCATGCTAACCAATTAGAGGCTGATCTGAGTGGCGCTAGTAAAATCGAAGCCAATGGTATGGAGGTCGATAGAGCCCACGTTGATGCCAGCGGAGCCAGTCATGCTACCCTTGGCCATGTTGGTACGATTGATTCTGAAACCTCAGGTGCCAGTAAGGTAACGCACCAGTAAGATTAATGTGGAATGAATAATGGATAATGTAGAATGAATAATAGACTGTCTTCATAAGTCATTATTCATTCTACATTATCCATTATTCATTTATGTTTACTCTTTTCCACCGCAGATTCTACTTTCCCCTCGGCCACAGCTACTTCTTTTTCCTGCTTTTTGTTTTCGCGTTCAAAAACCTGAATGAGCACGATGAAGTAGGAGAGGAGTAATGGACCAACGACCAGGCCCAGAATCCCAAAAATAGGTACGCCTAATACAATACCCGCCAGCGTAATGAGTGGGTGAATATCGCCCATACGTCTGGCTAACATAATGCGGAGTAAGTTATCGATATTGATGATTACCACAGCTCCGACAACCAGAATACCTACCCCCTGAGCCGTGTTGCCCTGCGAGAGCTGAATTAAGCCGGCTGGAGCCCAAATGATTGGGGTTCCGAGGACGGGGATAAACGCCATAAAAAAGGCCACGGTCCCCCAGAACAACGAATCGGGTACGCCAAAAATCCACAGCGTTAATCCGGTTAGTATACCCTGTACCAAACTAACCAATGCCTGACCCAGCACGTTGGCATTGACGTTGTTTTTGAGTGATTCCCCCAGCTCCTTTTGCGTATCTCGTTTGAACGGCAGGTACTTCTGAAGCCCTTTCTGAAAGGCTTCCTGTTGCACAAACATGAAGTACATGGTGAACAGCATAAGGCCCAGTATGACAATAAAGTCGAGTGTACTACCTGCTAATGAGGGAAGTAATCTACTGGCATAAGTGCCACCCTGACGGAGAAGCGTCTGAATATTTTGCTGACTGGTAATCTTATAACCTGTCAGCTCTTCGGCTTTCTTGACTAAATTTAGAATATCCTGGGTATGCTGCGAATAATATTGTATTCGGTCGATGAGTAATAAACTCAGCGTTAGAAACGGCATAATAATCACAACCACTGAGAAGACGATCAGGATAGACGTCACCAGCGATCGGTTCCAGTTTCGTTTGATGGCCAGCGCCGTGAACCAGGGTCGTAAGACGACGTAGAGAATGCCTGCCCCCAGAAAAGCCGATATGTAGCCGCTGAGGCCATAAATGATAAAGCCTGCAATGACAATCAGGCTTGTAATTAGTAAAACCCGTTGCTGTTGGGGTGTGTAAATATTGGACATAAGTCAACTAAGTGCTGCGTTGAATGTACGCATTTTATTAAAAACGCATTAAACAGCCTCAATTGTTTAAAAAAGGAGAAGGGGGAGGAAAGGGACGAGGGGGAGAAAGGATAAAAAATGAAGAACGCCTATCCCTGACTTTCCTTTCCTCCTTCTTGTCCCTTTCTTCCCCCTTCCCCTTAAATTTTTAACATTCAGTAGCACTCAGCGCCAATCCAGCTTCGGAGGTTTCCTTGTATTTTGTCGACATATCGCGGCCAGTGGCTTTCATTACTTTGACGACCGCATCGAGTGAGATTTTCTGGAACGAAGCCGCACCGGAAGTTGCCAGTAGAAACGCATTATACGCTTTTACGGCACCCATCGCGTTGCGTTCAATACATGGAATCTGGACATAACCACCAATGGGGTCGCAGGTCATGCCGAGGTGGTGTTCAATGCCAATTTCGGCGGCCGCTTCGATGGGGGCAATATCGCCGATCGGTTGCGCGCAACGGGTCAAAAATGCGGCTCCCATAGCCGAGGCTGTCCCAATTTCACCCATGCAGCCCATTTCGGCACCTGAAATACTGGCATTATGTTTTACTAAGAAGCCAATAGCCGCAGCCGCCAGCATACCGGCCCGCAACGTTGGTCGATCGTAGTGAAAGTGGTGTTTAGCCAAATACGTAAGACCCGGAATGACGCCCGAAGCCCCCGAAGTTGGGGCCGTGACAACAATACCACCGGCGGCATTTTCTTCCGATGCCGCGAGGCAATAGGCATTCAGGAAGATCAAAAAACTATCCGACGACTGGCTCATGCCTTTGGCCTGATGGAACAGAATCGGTGCTTTTCGGGTCAGTTTAATAGAGCCAGGTAGAATGCCTTTGTGTCGAAGCCCGCGCCGAACGGCTTTGTGCATAAAGTCCAGTATCTGATCGAGCCGCTGGTTTACTTCCGCTTTAGTACGATTAGTTAGCGCCATTTCATTGGCCATCAGCAACTCGTCCAGCGAAATCTTATTGATTTTGAGCTGGTTTTTCAGCTCCGCCATCGTTGCATATGGATAGGGTACCGATAGACTATTGGGATCTATTTCGGGTTCTCCTTTACGGATAATAAAGCCACCTCCAATAGAATAGTATTCTTCCGAATAGAGGGTCTGTTCTCCGTTGGCGAGCCGCAGCACCATCGTATTGTGATAGGGAGAGTCGTATCGAATGCGCTCAAAATGAATCTGTTGGGGGCCAAGTTCAATAAGCTGATCACCAACTGGAATTGGATAGGTTACAGAGCCATCACGCAGCAGTTTAAGTAGCGCATCGGGGTCGGTAGTTTCGGGTTGCCAGCCTAATAAGCCAGCAACAATAGCCCGGTCGGTGCCGTGTCCTTTGCCCGTCGCACTCAGCGAACCGTACAGATGCACGTGAATGGCAGTAGCCTGCTGCTGAGTTTCAGGGGGGAGCTGGGCTAGTCGTTGCCGAAAATCGAAAGCCGCCTTCATCGGGCCGATTGTGTGTGAACTAGACGGCCCCGGCCCGACCTTAAACAGATCGAAAATGGAGGTTGTAATAGGGTTAGTAGGCATGTTGATGAGAGTCGGTTACTGGTCCAAACTTCGAATCTGGTCCAGATATTGGGCTGGTAATAGTATTCGCTGCACAACCGATCGGAGACCAAGGGCATTCAGCAGACCATACAAACCCAGGGAATAATTCAGCAGCGATTTATTTGAAAGGTTCAGCAACTGCCGTACTTGCTCGGGCACGAGTATACCCTGTACCTGGAGAAGCAAACTGTACCGCCATTTACCAAGTTCTTCCTGGTATCGCCGGAACAATTTATCGGTAAACTCACTATGAACCAAATCCCGATTGAGGTGAGCCTCCCGATCAATTTTCCAATCGGCATAGGTAGTGGGTAAATTGGGAACCCCCATACCAACCCCAACCTGTTGAAATACACTGAACAGCTCTTCGCGTTCGGGGGCAGTAAGGGGTCGTTTTAAGGTTTCGTAGGCTCGCTCGGAGTAGTCGATGAGCATGTAAAGTACATCCCGATAGGCCCAGTCGGGGATTTGGTAGCCTCGTTTATTCTCAATGCCGGTATGAATAGCACCCATCCGGCTAATCGATTGTCGGGCTTTATCTTCAGGAAAGAATACGATTTCCTGGGCGTAACGAACTGTTGAGAACAAACGACCGATGGGATCGGCGGGTAGCTTGCCTGTATAAAAAAGCCAGTCAACGGCTTTGTTCAGCGCAAATTCGGCAGCTGATCCAGCGAAAACAAGCAGAATCACATCGGCATCGCCCCAAATCTGACGTACGATAGAGCCGGGTTTTACGAAATAGGTTGTCATTGATGATCAAAAATGGTCAGCTATAGTCAAAACATTGTCAGGGTCAGGCTATTTTGACTTCTCTGACTACTTCTGACAAAACTTGACAATTGTCTGACAAAGCTTACATCGCTAAGACAACAAATTCAACGCGTCGGTTCTTTTTTTTTATTTTCTTCTGAATCGTTGGGGGCAACCGGTTTTGTATCGCCGTAGCCATTGTAGTGAATCCGTTTCTCGTCAATTCCTTTCCGAGAGATATAGCTGGCAATTACTTTAGCCCGGTTCTCCGAGAGGGCCTTATTCAGTCGTCGGTCACCAACATTATCGGTATGTCCGGCTATTTCGATTTCCAGGTTTGGCGCAGTCGCTAATGTTTTTACGAGTTTGTCCAGCTGGGGAAATGATTCTGGACGAAGTAAATAGCTGCTTTGATCGAAATACAGATTATCGAGCCTGAAAGCCTGATTAACCTGTAGGTTTCGGAAAATACTGTCGGGCTTCGGTTCTTCTTTTTCAAGCCGCACAACGTAACCATAATCGGTGCAGGTATCGCACGTAACCACCATCAATTCTTCGGCTTCATAATAGCCGGGAGCACTGGTTATCACATTCAGCGTGTCGGTACGCGTCAGTATAAAGGCAAAGGATTTGCCATCAAGCTGGCTTTTGCCAACAAATTTTTTCTTGGATTGATTTGCCTCAATGGTAAATTGTGCGGCTACTTCTGCTGATGTTTTGTCATCTACCGCCGAAATAGTAAATACTGTTTTCTGCGTTTTAATACCGCCTGATTGCTGGCCTAAACAAAAAAGAGGAAAGCAACATAGCCACAAGTAACGGACTATAGTCATTAGCGTACTGGTTCAAGACTGAAAATTGCTACAGTAAATGCTACCGGCAAAACTCATACCAAAACCGGTGCGCCACGGCAATAAATCTCTACTTGAGACCGTAGTTATTCTTCTAATAGCCAGATTACTTTTGCTTCCACCTGCTGCAAATACCCCGTGCTAGCGCACCATTTGCTGTCTATTTAACGTGAATTATGGAGGATTTACGAATAGAATCATACTAGTTTTCTGTCATCCCGACCTCAGGAGGGATCTTCGGTAAATAACCAATTGCCAAAGATCCCTCCTGAGGTCGGGATGACAAAAAATAGCATTATAAATCGTTGATAATCAGGGAGAAATTTTAGGCTCTATCCATTATTCACGTTATTTATAGTAGCCCCAAACCTCTCTGCTGGCAATTACGGGCATTGTCACTACATAGGGTACCGCAATTTCGTCCAGCATCTGACGATCGCCTACACGGTCTTCGGGTAAGCGATTTATGGGTATGTGCGGGCCTGATTTTTCCTTTTTGTTTGTATAGATGAATGCAATAGGTACTGCGTATCTGCCTTTAAAGTCGGGACTTACATTTGTTAGATTTTCCAGTGCCTTTTTCACCTCAGCCGTGAAGCCAAACCCAATATTCTCCGGGCTAAGAATGACCACATTTTGAATACCTCCCTGTGCATCGACATCGAATCCGGCATAAACACGCCCGTAAATCCCTTGTTTCCCAACCCAGCCAGGATACGTGATCTGGGATTCGAGACTACGCTTAAATAATTCTTCTTTACTTAAATGAGCAAGGCTTTTTTGATTAGCGACTACCAGCGAATCATAGACATTTATAATATCGATGACATCGTTCGTGGTCAGTTGCCGGTTAGGAATTTTCGATTCCAGAGCCTGGGCTTGATCGGCAAAAGCCTCCAACAGCAATTTTTTGGATAAATTGATGAGCTTAGGTTCTCGGTCGCCTTTTTGGATATAGTACTTTGTTTTGACGCGGTAGATGCCCTGAATATTTAGATCTTTATAATATCGGGTTTTTACTTCTTCGGCACTGTTGCGCGGCTCTAGTTGACTGGTCAAACTCGTCCAAAGCTTAGTTGGTCCGTTATGTACAATTGAAAAATACGTTCGATAGTCCAGGCCAGCTATGCTGTTTTGCAAACGTACAAACTTGGTATTGTTGATGGTAAACAATTCGGGCGTAATCACTTTCACTGCAGAATCACCGGCAAACTTGCACAGGACTTCACTCGTAACTAGATTATAAGCCAGCTCGCAGTCCAGCTCTTTTCCTGATTTATCCAGTTGAACTTTGCCCTCTTGCCAAACGGGAAAGGTGTAGAAAGGGCTTTCCAGAAACGTTACCTGTGTGTAGGTCGCTGTTGTGGCCGTTTGTCGGCCTGAGGCATAACTATCCGATTTTGTTAAGATCTGCCCTTTGTCGTCTTTGTAAACAACGATTTGGCCATAAGTCTTTAAAACAGATAAGGTGCAAAGCAATAGAACGAGCCGAATCATAATGGTTAAGGGTGGAAAAAATGAATAGATGCGTAAACTAGTGGTAGGGCGTTGCGGTAAAGGTGTTTTTTAGGGAAGTAGCTGGCTAGGGGTGGTGTCCCGAAAATGAATTAACAGATCGAAACGGCCTGTCAATGCTGTTATACTATAGTACTGCTCGGGTTTACTTTCATCAAACAGGGCACCGACTTCGAAGAGCGGGTACTTGGCGCTCAGCCAATCGGTTAAGGTTGAGCTTACTTTTGCATCGTGAAGATTCAAGGCAAAGTTGGCGTATTGCCCTTTTCCAAGTAAGTAGTTAAATGAGTTAGTTACACCTTCAGTACGAACTGATAGGGTCTTTAAATTACGACTGCTCTGAGAGGCATCAACTACGGTAAACGAACCATTTGTGAGCAATTGACCCACCATCAGGTACTTATTGGTCAATTGCTCTTTCAGGATAGCGCCCATTGACGGAAAGTTACAGAACGCATAAGGAATATTGGCAATATGATAGTTGTGGGCCCATAAGGTTAGTTTGCCAATGTTCGCCCTCGTTAACATCCATTGAACATTCTCAGCCATGTACCGATCTCGTTTGACACTATAATTGCAGGAGCTTGCATCGCCTAAATCCTGTTGCTGGAAGAGAACGCGAGCCGCTTGCCTGGCAATTTCGTACTCCTGCCGCCCCCCTGAAGCAACCCATTGACTCTCATTCGAGACAAAAAGATTAGATAACGCGGTCAACTTGTTTGCATACTGTTGCCGGAGTTGATCTGTTACTGATGATTGACCAAGAAGTGCAAATTGAGTGACTAACGAATCAACGCGTGGTACAGAGGCTGGGTCGACTTTAGTTAGAAACTCGGTAATTAATGGAAATTCATCATCAGCATACTGGCAATCAAAACCGTAAAACGATAGTTGTTTGTCAGCCGATTTACCGACATTGTAGTCTTTCATCCATTGGAGTAATTCCCGTACCTCGTCGGTCGACCACGTCCAGAAATACATGCTTTTAGCCGCTGAGGTTGCGGCCGACAGACCTGTACTTTGGCCATGAATAAACCGATTTACAATAACTGCCCGTCCGAAATTAGCCTCAAAAGCGATGGTCTGATGGCCATGTTTTTGAACCAGATAGCGAAACAATCGATCTTTCATTCGGAAAAATTCTCGCGTACCGTGCGTGCCTTCGCCCAGACCCACCACCTGCGCTTTTGCCAGAATAGTATCAAGGGGTGCCAACTCGGTAAAATCACGCGTAGGATCAGCGTCCTGTAGCGGCAGGATAATTTTGTTAAACGCCTGAACAACGCTGACTTTGTCAGAAGATAAGTCTGCCAGTGGATCAGGGTCAGTCTTTTTGCAACTTGCCACAAACAGACTGAATACAAAGAGGAGCATCAGGCGAAAAACTTGACAGGGCATTAACATAACCGAATAATGAAGTGAACTCTACCAGATAACTATCAACGTCTGCCGTTTCCTTAATTCACCGATAACGAGACATCATCGTAATAAGCAGTACCCGTAGTTTTGGGCAGAAAAAAGATTAACGCATAATAGCTATAGGTTTTCGCAGGGAACGAATCGAAGGTTATGGTATATTCTTTAAAATCATTGGTCCCAGTAATCGAGGTTTTCCCCTCAGTCGATGTATAGAAAGCAGGGGCATAGTTATCGTTGACGCCCAGGTTGCCTCCAATAGCAATTGAAATGCCATTACCCTGTATGTTAACAGTCTTAATTTTGACCTTTAAGGTTAGCTTGGCACCCGTAGGAATAGGTGTTGTAGAGGTAAAAAGATCTTGCTGAAAAAGTTGATAGGTCGAATCATTCGGGGCCAGATTGCAACTAACTTTTATAGAGTGAGTGGGCGACGAGGATGCTTCGGTCGAATAATCGACTGTGTAGCTAGTAGGGCGAGTCGTATTATTTTTGAGAACGTCTGTCCTCCAGGTCGAGTAAGGTGATGTTTCAAAATCTCCACCCGTAAGTACATTCGCAATTTGCATAGGTTGAGCTTCATCCTTTTTGCAGGAATTGAACAAGAAACTAATAGTGAGTAGAGACAGAAGTACTGGGGCCGCTTTCATAACAAAAATGTAGAGATGTAGATAAATATGTATGGAAGAAAAGTTGCTCCAATAACTACTTTAATTGAAAAAGGTCAATTAAACCTATGTTAAATTTTATTTTAAGGTTGCTGGGCCTCTAAATCGATACATGTACAGCGAGCAATGGTCATAAAATAGAAAAGCCCCGACCAAACGGCCGGGGCTTTTCTATATGAAAGAGTGTGAAAATTAAACTCGGTGCATCCAGCCAAAGCTATCGGCAATCTTGCCCGTGCGTAAATCGCTCAGGTAATTTCTCACCCGAACCGCAACCGAATCTTCGGGAGCAAACTCAGGCAGCATATAGTCTTTACCATTGTAGCCAATAAGCGAATAAGGCGAGGAACCTACGGCTGTGCCAGCACCAAAGGCCTCCGTCAACCGGCCGGTTTCGATACCACTGATTACTTCTTCGATAGAAACTAAGCGCTCTTCGACCTCCATACCCCAGCTTCGGGCAATTTTCAAAATCGAATCGCGGGTAACACCTTTCAAAATTGAATCAGAGGTGGCTGGTGTCACAATTTTGCCATCAATAACGAAGATGATGTTCATTGTACCCGATTCCTCAATGTATTTGTGTTCGCGAGCATCGGTCCAGATCAACTGATCGTATCCTTGTTGTTGCGCCATTAGCGTTGGGTATAGCGAACCGCCGTAGTTGCCAGCACACTTAGCATAACCCACACCACCTGGAGCCGAGCGAATGAACTCGGTTTCCACTTTCAGTTTAGGTGGGTTAGAATAGTAAGCGCCAACCGGACAGGTGAAAATGCAGAAACGGTACGTTTTTGAGGGAGCTACGCCCAGATACGTATCGGTCGCAAACATGTACGGACGGATGTACAACGAGCTATCAGGTGTATTAGGCACCCAATCAGCATCGATACGGAGCAGCGTTTCCAGACCACCCATGAATACTTCTTCGGGTAGGGTAGCCATGCACATCCGCTTTGCAGACTCGTTCATCCGCGCAAAGTTGGCTTGCGGACGGAACATCAATACTTCACCAGCCTCGTTCTTGAACGCTTTCATGCCTTCAAAAATTGACTGGCCATAATGTAGCGACGACAGAGCGGGGCTTAGCGTGAAATTGTCGAATGGCACAATCATTTGATTTTGCCACTCACCATCTACGAAATCGGCCACAAACATGTGGTCCGAGAAATGTTTTCCGAAAGGCAGATGATTAAAATCTACCTCCTGAAGGCGGGAGCGTTCCGCTTTCCGCAATTCAATTTGCAATACGTCCGTCGTCATAACAGCTGTGGTTAATGAGTTAGCCTGCTGATGGTCAGGCTACGGCAAAGCTAAAAAATTAGATTGAGTAAGTTTAGTTGTCAAGACAACTTTTTTTCAAGTTGTTTTCAGTACGCCATATTTTCAAAATATGGCGTACTGAAAACAACTTGAAATCACGTTCTGGGCTTCCAGGCTACTTCCTCAGCATTCAATTCCTGTGCCATCTTTCGACTGAGGACAAACAGATAATCAGACAGTCGATTCAGGTATTGTATCACCAGCTCATCTACGGGAGATTCCTCCGTTAAGGCAATCACCAGTCGCTCAGCCCGACGGCAAACAGTTCGGGCGAGGTGACAAAACGATACCGACTGATGTCCTCCAGGTAAAACAAAAGCGCGTAACTCAGGCAGTTCAGTATCCATTGCATCCATAGCCTGCTCGAGTAGAAGCACATCGTCTGGAATAATGACAGGAATTGCCCGTTTAGGAGCCTTTTCGGGATCAGTGGCCAGTTCGGCTCCGACGGTAAATAACCGGTCTTGAATTTCCTTTAATAGCCCTTTCTGACTTTCATTGACTGGCTGGTCGCGTACCAGTCCGATCCATGAATTAAGTTCATCAACCGTTCCATAGGCATCAATTCGTAAATCGGCTTTGCTTATCCGACGCCCACCAATCAACGCCGTTTGGCCTTTATCGCCTGTTTTTGTGTAAATCTTCATAGAATCACGAAACCAAAATGCTCAACAAATGGCTAAGCTAACGGATTTCCCCCGTTCGAGCCGTACCTTTGCGCGCTGATTTAAAAAAGCCAGTTGTAAATCTCATAAGTGATTCCAGGCGATTAAGACTAGTCACTCAATCACTCAATCACTCAATCACTCATTAGTATTAATGAAAGCAGGTACATTTTTTGTCCGTGTGTGGCGCATTTTGTCCATTGCCGGATTCTTATTCGCGCTATTTAGCAGTTATATTTCGTATCCCGATGAGGTCAACGTTCGGTTCGACGATCAGAATCACTCACTTCAAACGATCAATCGCGAAACAATTTTTTACATCGCCATTGCTATTTTCCTGATTAACAATACACTGGTTAATGCCGTAGCCCGACTTTTTCTGCGTGTACCAACTCCCCAGCTTCTTGTGCCTAATCAGGCTATTTGGGCGAATCATCGGCCAAAGCTCAACGTGCTCTTTAAGGAATGGTTTAGCATGATTATCGCATCTATTAATACGATACTAGGCTTGGGTCTATTGGTACTTTCATTCCTTAATCGTTCTGACCGCCCGATTCGATATATTGAGTACGCCTGGTTATTACCGCTGACTACTGTGATCCTGATTGCAGTACTGGCTTGGTTGCCTATACGTTTGTTCATGAAACCCGGTGACGATGACTGAAACAAATGAATTGTTACTGAGTCAGTTTCAGTACGATCTGCCGGATGAACGTATCGCCAGATTTCCGCTCCCTCAGCGCGATTCGTCGAAGCTGCTTGTGTACCAGCAGGGCCAGATTCGTCATGAACGATTCACTAGTTTGCCGGATTTATTGCCTGCAACCAGTTTTCTGGTCTTTAATAATACAAAGGTCATTCCGGCACGACTGCATTTTACCAAGCCAACGGGAGCTGTTATCGAACTGTTTCTACTTAATCCCTTCCCGAATTCGCAGCCCATTAGTAAGGCAATGGAAGCCACAGGCTCGGCTGTCTGGCAGGGAATGATCGGTAATCGTAAACGTTGGAAACCAGACGAAACGCTGGAAACAACATTGCCAACGCCAAACGGAGAGGTCAAGTTGTCGGTACGGTGGCATACTTATGAGCAATCGGCCGTTGAATTAAGCTGGCAACCTGCCGAATTAACGTTCGCTCAGCTCATACACTATGCGGGCGAAATTCCGTTGCCTCCCTATCTCAAACGTGATGCTACGGAAACGGATCGGGAAACATACCAGACTGTCTACTCGAAGCAGGAGGGAGCGGTAGCCGCACCCACAGCTGGCCTACATTTCACCCCGGCTGTATTCGACGCATTGGCCAGCCGAGGAATTGATCATGACTATTTAACGCTGCATGTAGGGGCTGGAACATTTCAACCTATTAAAACGGAAGATGTTCGCCAGCATCACATGCATACGGAGGAGGTTGTGTACACACAGCAGAATCTCCGCAATCTGCTCGCGCATATCGATACTGTGGTAGCCGTTGGGACAACCTCCATGCGTGCCTTGGAAAGTTTGTATTGGATGGGCGTTAAATTAATACGTCAGGATGCCAACCCGTTCCAACTCGACCAGCATTATGCCTATCAGGTTCCCATTCAGGAACAGCCCAAAGCAGAGGATTCGTTAAACGTCGTATTACAGTCACTGATCGATTCTCGTAAAGAATCAATCGTAGCATATACAGGTATCTATATTACACCGGGTTATCAGTTCAAATTGTGTAAAGGTATTGTTACCAATTTCCACCAACCCGGCTCAACGCTGATTCTTTTAATCTCTGCTCTCATTGGCGATGATTGGAAGCGTATATATAAGGAAGCACTAGAAAACGATTATCGCTTCCTGAGTTATGGCGATTCGTCGTTGCTTTTACCGTAATTATTAATTTTGCAATCGACTATTAGAATTTAAAGAGCGAAAGAGCGAAAGAGTGCAAGTGCGAACAAGAAACGCCTTCTCAAATCGCTCCTTCGCTCTTGCACTCTTTCGCTCTTTATGAATTTTATTGAAGAACTCCGCTGGCGAGGCATGTTGAACGACATGACCCCCGGTACTGAAGAACAACTCCAGAAAGAACTGACGGCGGGCTATATTGGATTCGATCCTACAGCCGCGTCGCTCCACATCGGTAACCTGGCAACCGTCATGTTACTAGTGCATTTGCAGCGAGCTGGCCACAAACCGTTTGCACTGGTTGGAGGAGCAACCGGTATGATTGGCGACCCGTCGGGAAAAGCCGCTGAGCGAGAGTTTCTGTCCGAAGAGACCTTACGACGTAACCAGGAAGGAGTCCGGCAGCAGCTAACCAAATTCCTCGACTTTACTAGTGGCGCCAATTCCGCCGAAATGGTCAATAATTACGACTGGTTTAAGGAGATTTCGTTCCTGGGTTTCCTGCGTGAAGCAGGCAAACATATCAGCGTCAATTATATGATGGCGAAAGATTCGGTCAAGAAGCGGCTCGAGACCGGGATTTCCTTCACCGAATTCTCCTATCAGTTATTGCAGGGCTATGATTTTTACTGGCTCTATAAGAATAAGAATGTCCGATTACAGATGGGCGGCTCCGATCAATGGGGTAATATCACGACTGGCACTGAATTGATCAGGCGTAAAGAAGGCCGTGAAGAATACCAGGCTTTTGCGCTGACCACACCTTTGGTAACGAAAGCA